>VGWJ01000012.1 GCA_016873635.1 Lentisphaerota bacterium
GACGGTCAACCGCGAGCTGCCCGCGGAGATACTGGCGACCGACGTGCTGGACGCGGGGGGCTTGGAGGTCGGCACGGACGCGGCTTCGGGGGCGACCTACGTGCGCAAGGAGAACGTGGAGATCCCGCCGGGCAAGACCGTCGAGTTCAACGTCAAGGTACGGGACAAGTGGAACGTCAACGGCCCGCGCATCGTCGCGCTGCGGGCCGAAGCCGAGGAGTTGCGGCAGGCCATCGCGGCGGAAGGCAAGTTCGGCAGCGTGGAGCAGGTGCTCGGCTCCCTTCTGGACGACCTGTCCGAGATCGAAACCGCGGCCGGCCCGCAGAAGCTCGACCGCGCCTACGTGGCTTTCCACCGCAACCAGGCGCGGCGCCTGGACGTAACGCAGCAGACCCTGGAGCGCATCCGCTCGGCCATGCGCGCGCAGCGCGTCTCCCAGCGCTACGGGATCGGGAAGGTCAAACCGCCCAGCCCGAAGACGACGTGGATGATCATCTACGTTGTGCTTGGTTTCCTGGGTCTGGTAAGTCTACTGTTCTTCGTCCGCTGGTACGGCAAGACCAAGGCCGAGCGGATGGAGGGCGCAGAAGAGGAGAAATAGCGGCGCATGGCGCTGGCCCTGAAGATAGACGTGCTGAAGCTGATCGAGCACGGCGCCGTGGTCGAGATCCGCCAGGACGTGATCAACGTTCAGGGCCTGACCAACTGCATGAACGGCCAGCTCGTGGAGATCGGCGAGAATGCCGGCCGCGGGGTGATCGTGGGTTATGTGCCCGACCACGTGCTGGTGCTGCTGGTCAAGCAGACCGGGCCCATCAAGCCGGGCGACCGCGTGCGCTCCAGCATGGATGAATTCCGCGTGCCCGTGGGCGAGGCTTTCATCGGCCGCCGCGTCTCGGCGCTGGCCGAGCCGACGGACGGCGGCCCGCCCATCCGCAAGACCGCCACCCAGCCCATCTTCGGCACCGCGCCTTCCGTGATGCAGCGCATTCCCCTCACCGAGGTGCTCGAGACCGGCACGAAGATCATCGACATGATGAAGCCCGTGGGCAAGGGGCAGCGCATGCTGATCATCGGCGACCGCATGACCGGCAAGACCACGGTGGGCGTGGACGCGATGATCAACCAGCGCGGCAAGAACGTCATCTGCATCTACTGCTGCATCGGCAAGGCCGAGGCGGCGCTGAACCGCGTGCTGGAGGCCTTCGACGCGGGCCGCGTGTGGGAGTACGGGATCGTCGTGGCGGCCACGGCCTCGGACCCCATGGGCCAGCAGTACCTCGCGCCCTACGTGGCGGCCAGCCTGGGCGAGTACTTCATGAACGAGAAAGGCGCCGACGTGCTGGTGGTCTTCGACGATTTCACCAAGCACGCCTGGGCCTACCGGCAGATCTCGCTGCTGCTGGAGCGCGCGCCCGGACGGGACGCCTATCCCGGCGACATCTTCTACATCCATTCCCAGCTCGTGGAGCGCGCCTGCAAGCTCAACCACATCAAGGGCGGAGGCTCCATGACGCACCTGCCCATCGTGGAGACGCTGCAGGGCGACGTGGCCGGCTATATTCCGTCCAACAGCATCTCCATGACCGACGGCCAGATCTACATGAACTCCACGCTCTTCGGCGAAGGCTTCAAGCCGGCCATCGACATGGGCCTGTCGGTCTCGCGTATCGGCAACCGCGTGCAGTGGCCGGCCATGAAGAAACTCACCGCGATGCTGCAGCTGCAGTTCGTGCGCTACAAGGAGCTGGAGAAGCTCACGCGCATCAAGGCGGGCGTGTCCGCCGACGTCGAGCAGCGTCTCAAGCGCGGCAAGGTCCTGGAAGAGGTGCTCAAGCAGGAGGCCAACGCGCCGGTGCCCATGGAGGACCAGGTAATCACGCTCTACGCGCTGCAGAAAGGCTTCCTGGACGGCGTGGAGCCCGCGGACGTGAAGGGGCGCCTGCGTGACCTGGTCGGGCAGGTGCGCCTGCATCGCCCCGACCTCATCGCCGCGCTGAACGCGCACAAGTCCCTGACGGAGCAGATCAAGGAGGGGTTGGATGAGCAGCTTGGCCGGCTCGCCGGTTCCGCTCTTCAAGATCAAGGTTGAAGAGAAGGGCCGGATCAAAGACATCAAGGAGATCATCGTCCGCATCGACGGCCTGCCCACCTGCCTCAACGGCCAGATCGTGGAGATGGGGCCGGACGTCAAGGGCATCATCATGGGCTACGACAAGTCCGACGTCCTGGCCCTGGTGCTGGGCGACCCCGGCAAGCTTCGCATGGGCAAGGAAGTCTCGGGCGTCAGCGAGCCGTTCCGCATCCCGGTGGGGGACGGCTACCTGGGGCGCATGATCACCGCGCTGGGCGCGCGCTGCGACCGCGGGGAGGACGTGGAGCCGGACGACTACTATCCGGTCTTCCGCGATTCGCCGCCCATAACCTGGCGCGCCCCCGTGGACGAATTCCTTCCCTCGGGCACGAAGATCATCGACGTGATGGTGCCCCTGGCCAAGGGGCAGCGGCAGCTGATCCTCGGCGACCGCATGACCGGCAAGACGGTCATCGCCCTGGACGCGATCATCAACCAGAAGGGCCGCGACATGGTCTGCATCTACTGCTGCATAGGCAAGTCCGTGTCGGCCCTGGAAAAGGTCATGGCCACGCTGCACGACAGGGGCGCGCTGGAATACACCGTGGTCATGGTGGCCACGGACAACGCTCCCGTGGGCGAGCAGTTCATCGTGCCCTACGCCGCCGCGGCCATGGGGGAGTACTTCGCGGCCTCCGGCCGCGACGTGCTGACGGTCCTGGACGATCTTACCAAGCACGCCTGGGCCTACCGTCAGCTTTCCCTGCTGCTCGAGCGCCCGCCCGGCCGCGAGGCCTATCCCGGCGACATCTTCTACGTGCAGACGCAGCTGATGGAGCGCGCCGGACGTTTCAACGAGGAGCACGGCGGCGGCTCCATCACCTTCCTGGGCATTGCCGAAACGCTGCAGGGCGACCTCACGGGGTATATTCCCTCCAACCTGGCGTCGATGTGCGACGGGCAGGTCTGCCTGAGCAGCGCCATCTTCGCCGAAGGGTTCCGGCCGGCAATCGACTTCGGGCTCTCGCTCTCGATCATCGGCGGACGCGTGCAGCCGCGGATCCTCAAGCAGCTGAGCGGCCGCCTGCGGGCGGAATACGCCCAGTACACGGAAGTGGCCAGCCTGAGCAAGCTGCAGTCGGGACTGTCGGGCGAGGCGGAGCGCGTGCTGAACCGCGGCCAGGCGATCATGTCGGTCCTCCAGCAGGGGCAGAACCGGCCGGTGGGGCTGGCCGAGGAGGTCCTGCTGCTCTTCGCGCTGAGCCGCGACATGCTCACGTCGCTGGCGGACGACGAGCGCGCGGCTTTCCGGCGGGACATTCCGGCTTTCGCGCAGAAGGCCGATCCCGGCCTGCTCAAGCGCATCGAGGCGGGCGGCGAGATGACCGCCGACATCGAGGCCGGGCTCGGCAAGCTGATGGCGGCCTACTTCAGCTCGCTGAAACAGTAGTGGAGGCCGCCGCGCCTGCCCGCCGAAGCCTCCGGGCGAAGGCGGGTTGCGGCACAGGGCAATGAAAGTGACGATTCTGAATCCGAAGCACGTGGTGTTCGACGGCGAGGCCGCGAGCGTCTTCCTGCCCGGCGACCAGGCCGAGTTCGAGCTGCTCGATTTTCACGCGCCGATCGTGAGCCTGCTGCGGCCCGGCAAGGTGATTGTCGACTGGCGCAAGGCGATCCCGATCAAGCGGGGCATGGTCAAGTTCGATCACAATGAGTGCATGATACTGGTGGAGGAGTAGGGGTCTGGACAGCTTTGTCATATTCCTTGTCATGTTCGTGACGATCATCGGCCCCTCGGCCGTGATCGGCGCGATCGGTCATGCCAGCATCCGGGCGCTGGGCCGCAATCCCTCGGCGGCGCCCAAGATCCTGCAGGCCATGATCATCGCCCTGGTTTTCGCCGAGGCCATTGCCGTGATCGCGCTGTTGATACTTTTCCAGTTGTTCGGAAGGGGATAAGCGAAAGGTTTCGGCCATACTGAGAAAGGAACCGAGCTCATGCAAGACACAGTCCGCATCCTGGTGCCCATCGCCGTGGCGCACGTGTTCGTGCTCGTGGCGACGATTATCGTCATCAAGCGGCTTCTGCTCAGCGACTCCCTCAACGCCGTCAACCGCCTGAAACAGGTCGAGGCCGAAGTGCGGCGCAAGGAGGAGACCGTCCGCCGCGACATCGAGGAGCACGAGAAGGATTTCGCCCGGAAGAAGCTGGCGGCCGAGGAGGAGCTCCAGCGGCACCGCGAGGAGCAGGAGAAGGAGCTGACGCGCACGCGGGACCAGATCACGGCCGAGGCGCGCAAGGAAGCCGAGAAGATCATCGAACAGGCCAGGCGCAACGAGGACAAGTTCCGGAGGCAGATCGCGCAGGACATGGAGGAGAAGGCCGTGGAATACGCCGGCCAGGTCTGCCAGCTGGTCTTCAGCGAACGCATCAACGCGGAGCTCAACCGGCACTTCGTGGACGAGCTGCTGGCCGCGCTGGACGAACTGGACGCCGGAAGCATAACGGTGGACACGGCCAATGCCGAGTTCGCTTCCAGCCATCCCCTGGCGCCCGACCAGCGCGAGCGTCTGGAGAAACTGCTGGCCGACAAGTTCGGAGCCCAGATCAAGGTCAAGGAGAGCGTGCGCGAGGCCCTGTTGGCCGGGCTCGTGTTCAAGCTGGGCAGCCTGGAGATCGACGGCAGCCTGCTGAACCGCTGCCGCGAGGCCGTGGCGGAGGTGAAGAAGACGGCGAGAGTATGACGGGGTTGCTTCGCCGCGCCGGACGCGAAACGGCGGGAAGGGAAGCGGCCCGCTTCCGCGGTTCATTGACGGAGCGCTCGCGCCGCCCGTGAAACCATGCATCTGAATGAAATACGCAAGGAGCTGCGGTTCAACGCGGAGCTGCTGCACCTGATCGAAACGCTCAAGAACATCGCGGGAGCGCAGTATCACGTGATGGAAAAGGAAAAAAGGCGTTTCGACCAGTTCATGGACGCGTTCTCGGGCTTCTTCCGCGTGGTGGACATGGTCGAGGTGGCCAACCCGCTGGTGAGGGTCGTGTCCGACGTTCTGGGCGTGGTGATCGTCACCTCGGACTCCGGGTTCATGGGCGGCTTGAACCAGGGCGTGCTCCGCGCGGCGATGCACGCGGTGGGCGGGCTGACGCCCGACAGGTTTTCCCTGACGGTGATCGGCGACAAGGGCGCCACCGCGATCGCCGACCGGGGCTACCGCTTCAAGTTCTTTCCGGGCATTGCCCAGGACCGCATCTACGAACAGGCGGTGGAGGTGCGGGACCACGTGGTGCGGGAGGTGCTGGAGCGGCGCATGGGCAAGGTGATCTTGGCCTATCCGCGTCCGCTCTCCTTCACTTCGCAGCGCGTGGAAGCGATCAACCTGCTGCCCTGCGGCGAGCTGTTCGACCGCCAGGCCAGGAGCGAGGTGTCGCGCCGCGCCGGCGCGGCGCGGTTCATTGCCGAGGCCGGCAAAGTCATCGTGGAGTCGTCGCTGGCCGACATGCTCGAGTACCTGTCCGCCGTGTGGGTGACCTCCAAGCTCTTCGAGGTCTTCGAGGACAGCAAGCTCGCCGAGTTCTCGGCCCGCGCCATGCACCTTGACGGCAGCCAGCAAAAGGTCGAGAAGGAATACAAGCGGGTCAAGCATCTGGCCTCCAAGGCGGCGCACGAGCTGATCGACAAGGGCATGCGCGAGAGCTTCGGCGCCACGAAGAAGAAACGGGAACGCAAGACCGCGCGGGCGGCGTGAGGAGAGACACAATGGCTGACGCAGCTGCGGCAACGGGCGGCAGGACCGGAAAGGGGCGGGTCACCGCGGTGCAGGGACCCGTCGTGGACGTGACCTTCGACAGCGTCGAGGAAATGCCCGATCTGCACGAGACGATTGTGACCAAGACGTTCGACAAGCGCGAAGTGAGCATGCTCGTGGCCGAACACCTGGAAGGCAACATCGCGCGCTGCGTTTCGCTGGTCTCGACGCAGAACCTGCAGCGCAACGCGCCGGCGCGCGCCACGGGCGGCCCGCTGCGCGTGCCGGTGGGCGACGAGCTGTTCGGCCGCATCATCAACGTCATGGGCCAGCCCATTGACGGCAAGGGGCCGGTCACGGCGGCCGAAACCGCGCCCATTCACAGGGACATCAGCAAGATCGCCGTGGACGTGGACAGCCTCGCCGGGGGCAAGGCCGAGATCGTGGCCACCGGCATCAAGATCGTGGATCTGCTGTTCCCGGTCGTGCGCGGAAGCAAGACCGGGGTGATCGGCGGCGCCGGCTGCGGCAAGACGGTGCTGATCATGGAGCTGATTCACAATATCGTCGAGGAGCATGAGGGCGCCTGCGTGTTTGCGGGCATCGGCGAGCGCATCCGCGAAGGCAACGAGCTGTATTTCGAGTTCGAGCAGGTCGGCATTCTGGACAAGGTCATGATGGCGTTCGGCCAGATGGACGAACCGCCCGGCGCGCGTTTCAACGTCGTGCAGACCGGCATCACGCTGGCGGAATACCTGCAGCAGAAGGGGCGCGAAGTGCTGCTGTTCATGGACAACGTCTACCGCTTCGTGCAGGCGGGCGCGGAGATCTCCACCCTGCTGGGGCGCACCCCCTCGGAGACCGGCTACCAGCCGACCCTCAGCTCGGAAGTCGGCGAAATCCACGAGCGCATCAAGGGCTCGGTGTCGGCCTTCGAGGCCGTGTATGTGCCGGCCGACGACCTGACCGACCCGGCGGTGGTGGCGATCTTCAGCTACCTGGACGCCGTCATGGTGCTGTCGCGCGAACGAACGCAGCTCGGGCTGTACCCGGCGATCGATCCGCTGGCTTCTTCGTGCTCCAACCTGGACGCCGCCATCGTCGGGCAGCGGCACTTCGATATCGCCCAGGAGCTGCTGCGCATCCTGACGAAGTACGACGAGCTGCGCCGCATCGTGGCGGTGATCGGGCTGGACGAGCTTTCCAAGGCTGACCGGACGCTTTACGAACGCGCCAGAAAAGCGCAGAATTTCCTTACCCAGCCCATGTTCGTGGCCGAATCCTACGTGGGCAAGAAGGGCGAGTTCGTCACCACCGGCGAGACGCTGGACGGGTGCGAGAAGATCATCGACGGCGCCATGGACGACCGCGGCGAGGAAGAGTTCTACATGATCGGGAAGATAGCATGAGGCCGGCTGCCGGCGCGGAGACGCCCGCGTCCGGCGACGCCGGGCGGGGCGCGCCGAAAACCGGACTCCGGAAGCCGATGTCTCCTTCCGGCGCGAGCGTGTGAGATGCCGCAAGATCTTGCCAGGCGACTGATCCAGACGGGGCTGGTTTCCGAACAGCGCCTGCGCGAGGCGCAGGAGACGGCGCGCGCGGAGCGCCGCAGCCTGGCCGACGTGCTCGTTGAATCGGGAGCCGTGGCGGAGGCCGACCTGCTGCCCGAGGTCGCCCGCCTGCACGGGCTGGAGTTCGTGCGCCTGGCCTCGCTTGCCGTTGAAGACGGGGCGGTCAAGGCCGTGCCCGCCAAGCTGGCTTCCCACTACCGGGTGATGCCCGTGCGCCTCGAGGCCGGGACCCTTACCGTGGCCCTTGCCGATCCCCTGGACGCAAGCGCGGTCGAGGATATCGAGACCAACCTCGGCTACCGCGTGGAGCGCGTGCTGGCCTGCCGGGCCGACATCGACGAAGCCCTGCGCCGGCACTACGGGGTGGGCGCGGATACCGTGGAACGCATACTCGCCGACACCCCCGAGCGCCAGACGGAACTGCTCCCGGAGGAGACGCAGGACCTGGAACGCATGGCCGAGGACGCCTCCGTGGTCAAGCTCGTCAACCAGATCATCCACCAGGCGATCAGCGACCGGGCCACCGACATCCATTTCGAGGTCGCGCGCGGCGGCGTGGCGGTGAGGCGCCGCATCGACGGCGTGCTCTACGACATCAGCGTGCCGCGCAACATCCGCTACCTGTACCCGGCCATCGTCTCGCGCGTGAAGATGATGTCCTCGCTGGACATCGTGGAGCGGCGCCTGCCGCAGGACGGCCGCGCGCGCGTGAGCATGCGCGGGGCCAACTACGACCTGCGCGTGTCGATCGTGCCCTCGGTGCACGGCGAAGACGTGGTGCTGCGCATTCTGCCGGCCGCGATGCTCTTCGACCTGGGCGACCTGGGCCTCAACGCGCGGCACCTGGGCATGCTGGAAGAGCTCATCGCGCGGCCGCACGGCATCATCGTGGTCACGGGACCGACCGGCAGCGGCAAGAGCACGACCCTCTACGCCTGCCTCACGCGCCTGAACACGCGCGACCGCAAGATCATCACCATCGAAGACCCCGTGGAGTACGAGCTGGAAGGCATCACGCAGACCCAGGTGAACCCCGCCATCGGATTGACCTTCGCGCGCGCCCTGCGCAGCATGCTGCGTCACGATCCCGACGTCATGATGGTGGGCGAGGTGCGCGATGCCGAGACCGCGGAGATCGCCGTGCAGACGGCGATGACCGGCCACCTCGTGCTCACGACGCTGCACACCAACGACGCCGCCGGCGGGGCCGTACGCCTGACGGACATGGGGATCGAGCCCTACCTGATAACGTCCACCGTGATGGCCTTTACGGCCCAGCGCCTCGTCAGGGTCATATGCCGCCGCTGCCGCGAGGAGTACGCGCAGGACGGACGCACCCGCTACCGCGGCGCGGGCTGCCGGCACTGCAACGGCAGCGGGTTCCGCGGGCGGGTGGCGATCTGCGAATTCCTCCCCCTGACCCCCGAGATCCAGACGCTGATCCTGGCGCGCTCGTCCGCGAAGACCGTTCGCGAGAAGGCCGACGCGCTCGGAATGCCCACGTTGGCCCAGGACGGGTGGGAAAAGGTCGAGCAGGGCATGACCACGGCCGAGGAAGTCATGCGCGTGACCACGCTGTGAGGAGGGGGCGCGTGCGCCCTCCTTCGCGCGAGGCGCTTCGGAGGGCAAGCCGGACCCGCCGGGAGAAAGTGACCGGACCATGCCGAGGTACCTATACAAGGCCAAGGCCGGTCCTGACCGGACCATGGAAGGGACGGTCGAGGCCGCGACGCGGGCGGAGGCCGTCGCCCGCGTTGACGCCATGGGCTACAGCCCCATCAGCGTCCGCGAAGCCGTCGAAGAAGGCGCCGGCGCGCGCCGGCGCGCGGTCTGGCGCCGCATTTCCGCGGGCAGCATCACCGTCTTCACCCGCCAACTGGCGAGCCTCATCCGTTCCGGCGTTCCGATACTGAGGGCGCTGAACACGATTCGCGCGCAGACCGGGAATCCCCGCCTGCGCGCGGTGGTCGAGGACCTGGGAACGGTCATCCGCGACGGCGGCATGCTTTCCGACGCCATGGGCCGCCATCCCAGGCTCTTTCCGCGGCTGTACGTCAGCATGGTGCGCGCCGGGGAGTCGGGCGGCGCGCTGGACACGGTGCTGTTCCGCCTTGCCGACGCGCGCGAGAAGGAGGAGGACTTGCGGCGCCGCGTGCAGGCGGCGGCCGCGTATCCCGCGCTGGTGGCCGCGGTCGGGGCGATCACGATCTTCGTGCTGCTGTCGTTCTTCCTGCCGAGGGTGGCGGCGCTGTTCCGCGATTACAGGGACCTGCCGCTTCCCACGCGCGTGCTCATCGGCGCGAGCGATTTCTTTTCGGCCCACTGGTACTGGCTGCTGCTCGCGGCGGGGCTGACGGCGGCGGTCTTCCGGCGCGTGGCGGCCATGGAGAAGGGCCGCGCGCTCGTGGACGCGCTGAAGCTCCGCCTGCCCGTGATCGGCGTGTTCCTGCGGGACGCGGACATCGCGCGTTTCGCGCGCACCCTGTCGCTCCTGATCGAGGCGGGTCTGCCCATCGACCGCGCCCTGGAACTCAGCGGCGAGACCGTGCGCAACGCGGTGCTCAAGGAGGTCGTGGAAAACGTCCGGCGCGACGCGATCAGGCAGGGCGTGCCGCTTTCCGTCGGATTGCAGCGCCACCGCGATTTTCCGCTCTTTGTGGCCAACATGGTGGGCGTGGGCGAGGAGTCCGGCCGTCTCGAGGATTCCCTGTCGGAAGTAGCCGCGTTCTACGAGAAGCAGGTCGACCAGAAGAGCCGGCTGGCGGCGAGCCTCGTGGAGCCGGCGCTGATCCTGGTCGTGGGCGCGCTGGTCGGGTTCATCGTCTTCGCCATGCTCCTTCCCATCTTCAAGCTGGGCGGCCTGCTCTGAGGCGCGGGCGGGACGGGGCGGGGACCGACGCCTTCGCCGGGCGGCTCCGGCGAGCCCGGCCGGGCCCGCCCGGACGGGTCATGCACATGAAGGTGCGCGCGAAAAAGAGCGTCGGCCGCGGAGCCGCGGCCCGCCTGCGGCCGCGGCTCGCGCTGCTCGCCGCACTCCTCGCCCGCGTTGCCGCGGCCGAAGACTGGTCCGTCCACGGCGAGAAACACTTCATTATTCACTATGCGGGCGCGGACGGCTTCGCGCGGGAGGTGGGCCGCCGCGCCGAGCAGTACTATGACACCATCACGCGCGACCTGGGCATCAGTCGCCGCGCCGATTTCTGGCTCTGGAACGACCGCGTTCGCCTCTACATCTATCCCACGCGCGCGGAATTCGTCGCCGCCGCCGCGGCGCCGGCCTGGGCCGGCGCGAAGACGGACTATGACGCGCGCGAGGTCCGCACGTTCCAGGACAGCCCGTCGTTTCTGGACACGCTCCTCCCGCACGAGCTGGCGCACCTGGTGTTCCGCGATTTCGTCGGCACCGGCGGCCACATTCCCCTCTGGCTGGACGAAGGCGTGGCGCAGTGGGAGGAGCGGTCCGGCCGGGAGGAGGCGGAGAGCCGCGCGCGGCTCCTGCTCCGGCAGGGCCGCCTGCTGCCGCTGGAACGGCTCATGCTTGCCGACGTGCGCGAGGGCGCGGGCGGCGGCGAGGCCGAGGCGTTCTACGCCCAGGCCCGCAGCATCGTGGCTTACCTGATCGAAGAACACGGCCCCGAACGATTCCGGCGCCTGTGCGGCCAGTTGCGCGAGGGCAAGACATTTGAGCAGGCTTTGCGATTTACCTACGGGGACAGAATTGATAGCATGGCCGCGCTGGAGTCGCAGTGGCGCAAGTACGTGGAGGAATCGCAATGAGAACGCCCCATACCCGCATCGGAAACCGTCAGTCGCGGCGCAACAGCCGAGGCGCCCCGCGGCCCCCGGGCGCGGGCGGACGCGCGGGCGGCGGCTGTCCGGCCAACCCCTCGCCCGCCTCCGGTTTCACGCTGATCGAGCTGATGGTCGTGGTGATCATCATCGCGGCGCTGGCCGGCATGGTGCTGCCGCGCGTCCTGCCGGCGACCGATGAGGCCAAGAGCAACATCGCCCTGGGCGACATCGCGGGCATCACGCTGGCCCTGAAGATGTACCGGTTGCACAACGACCGTTTTCCTTCCACGGAGGAAGGGCTCGACGCCCTGATGGCGGCCCCTTCCACGGCCCGCAACTGGAAGGGCCCCTACCTGGAGAAGAAGGCCCGCGACCCGTGGAAACGCCCCTACAACTACCGCTATCCGGGCAGTCACAACCCGCACGGTTTCGACATCTGGTCGCTGGGCCCCAGCGAGGAAGACGCCGGCGACGATGTGACCAACTGGGGGGAATGAGAGTCCGCGCCGGCGTGTTCTCCGGAGCCTGAAAGGCGAAGGAGGAAGCGCGGACCGCAAACGCGTTGTCTGCGGCGGCTTGCGTATTGCCCGAAGGAGAAGACGCGTATGCAGCGCCGGCTCCAGCCGGTCCCGGACAAGGCAGGAGCGAGAATGAAGACCGGATCTCATCCCCGTCCCCGTTCCTCCTCCGCCTTCACGCTCATTGAAATCCTCGTCACCGTCGTGATCCTTTCCGTGGGCATCGTGGCTGTGTTGAGCGCCTTCAACCAGGCCGTCGCGGCGCTGGGCGCCTCGAGCGAAGCGCTGGCCGCCGATCGCCTGATCACCGAACGCATGGACGCGCTGCGCGAGGCCGCTCTCGAAGCGGGCGACCCCCTGGGCAGGCGGTCTTCCGGCACGCTCAGCCTGCCGGCGGGCGTATACCGCTGGGAGGCCGAACTGACGCTCCTGAAGGAACTGCCTGAAATCCGGCGGGACGACGAGCCGCTGAAGGAAGCGGTCTACGAGGCGCGCGTGTCCGTCCGGCGCGAGGGGTCCGACAACGAACACGCCGCCGCGACGTACCTTCGCGCCGCCGGAGCACGGTGATTGGGCGAGGAGGCAGGGATGACGAGGATGGAGGGTCGCCCTCCGCGGCGACCGGGAACGCACGGCATGAAGACGGCATCTTTCCGATGGCGATCGAACGTCCCGGCCCATGCTCCCTCCGCCTTCACCCTGATCGAAATGCTCATCGTCACCGCGATTCTCGGCGTGGTCATTGCCGCGATCGTGGCCTGTCTGGCCGGCGGCCTGCGCGTGTGGGAATCGGCGCGACGCTTTGACAAGGTTGAGACCGAAGCGATGTTCGCCCTGGCCGCGGTGCAGAAGGACGTGATGAACGCCATACCTTTCTATGCCCTGCCTTTTCGCGGAAGCCCGGACGGAATGGCGTTTCCGTGCCTCGTGTCGGTCCTGTCGGGAGAGGGCGGGGAGGAGGTTGCCGTCGGGACCGCGGCCTATCGTCTGGACTACGGGCGCGGCCGGCTCATCCGGCGGGCCTGGGCGTTTCCGCGGCCGGAGCCTCCCGAGCAGAACGCGGAGACGGTGGCCGGGCGCGTGCGCAACGCGCGGCTCTGGTATGCGCCGGATCCCGCGGACCGGACGGCGTCGGGCGGCGCCCAATGGCAGGACATCTGGCAGGACGCTTCGAATCTCCCGCGGCGCGTCAGGATTGATCTTGGGCTGGACGACGAAGGCGAGACGCGCACGTTCAGCCGCACGTTCGTGATTCCCGTTGTTCGCCCGGGGCAGGGCGGGGGGTAGGGAGGGGAGTCTGTGGGTGCGTGGGTCTGTGAGTGTGCGAGTGCGGGAGTGTGCGGGTACGCGCGGGGAAGAGCCCGGATCCCTTCCCCTGCCCAACCACCCGCTCACACACCCAGACACCCACACACTCCCACAACTCCCCTGCGCGCCAGCGCGCTCATTCTCGCCCTGTGGACGCTCTTCTTCCTGGCCACGCTGGCGTTGGCGGTGGGCGCGTACGTGGGCGCCAACGTGGAGCTGGCGCGCCGCTTCAGCGCCGACACGGCGGCCTACGCCCTGGCGCGCGCGGCGATTGAGAAGGGCATCATGCTGGCCGCGGCGGATACCAACGCCTGGGACGCCGCGGGCGAGCCCTGGCATTCCGAGGCGGAGTTCCGCGACGTGTCCCTGGGCGCCGGGACGTACAGCGTTCTCACGGTGTCGCCTCTTCCGGACGGGGGTACGGCGACCAACTACGGCCTCTTCGACCAGGAGCGCCTTGTCAATATCAACACGGCGGACGCCGGCCTGCTGGCAGCCCTGTTCGAGGTGGGCGCGGGCGCGGAACGGTCGCGGGCGGAGGATCTGGCCGCGGCCGTCATTGACTGGCGCGATGCGGATGATGGCATGTTGACAGGAGGCGCCGAGGATGAATACTATCGTCGCTTGAGCCCGCCGTACCATTGTCACGACGGGCCGTTCGGAAGCATGCACGAAGTGCGGCTCGTGAAGGGCGTGGACGAGGAGCTTTTCCGCGGCATACGGGGTCTGGCGACGGTCCACGGCACGGGCAAGGTGAACGTCAACACCGCGCCGCTGCCGGTGCTGCTGGTTCTGGCCGCGGCGCAGGGCGGGTCGCGTCCCGTCGCCTCGTCGCTGGCCGCCAAGATCGTGCGGTTCCGCGAGGCCGGGAACGCGTTCCAGGTGCCGTCGCTCACGGAGATGGCGGGCCAGCTGAACGCGTTCAGCACGCTCTCGGGAGAAGAGGCGGACCTGCTGGCCAGGATGGCGCGGCGCTACATGGGCCTGGACGCGACGTGTTTTTCCGGCACGGCCCGCGGCGCGGCGGCGGGCGGCGAGCGGCTGATCGATTTTGTCTTTGACCGTCGCGACAGGGCATTGCTCTACTGGTACGAGCGGTAGCGATATGAGCGGGAGTTCCAGCGGTTCGGTGGTCGTTGTCGAGATAAGCAACGACTGGCTCAAGATCGCCCAGGCCGTGCCGCAGCGCGGCGGCGTGGCCCTCGCCAAGCTGCATCTGCAGCGTTTCGAAACGCTTGACGGATCCCTGGCCGGCGCCGTGTCCGCGGCCTTTGACCGCCTCGGCATCCCGCGCTCCGGCGTGGTGGCCTGTCTGCCGCGGCAGGTCGTGAACGTGCGCATGCTCGAGCTGCCTTCGACGGATCCGTCCGAGATCGCCGACATGGTCGAGCTGCAGGCCGGCAAACAGACGCCTTACTCCCGCGACGAAATCGTCTCCGACTACCGGATCGTGGGTTCGCGCCGCGAGGGCTACAGCCGGATCGTGCTGGCCATCGTGCAGCGCAGCGCGCTGCGCCAGCGCTTCAGCATTCTTGAAGAAGCGGGCCTCGACGTGGATACGATGTCGGTGAGCTCGGAGGGCCTTCTGAACTGGCTGCGCGCCGTGGCGCCCGCGGAAGGCACGCGGGCCGTGCTGGACGTGGACTCCTACTTCTCGGACCTGTCGGTGGTGTCCGGCGGGCAGCTTCTTTTCACGCGCGGCATTCTGGTGGGCGCGAACCAGCTGGTGGACGACGCGGACCGCTGGAGCGGCAAGCTGGTTGACGAGATCAGGCGTTCGCTGGACGCCTTCCGCGGCGAGGCGCCGGGCAGTCCGCTTTCCGGCCTCATCGTGACCGGCGCCGCCGCGGCCGTGGACGGTCTTGGGGCGCGGCTCGGCGAAGCCCTGGGCATGGAAGTCGGCACGATGGATTCCCTGCGCGTCGCGGCCCGGCGCCCGGCCGAACCCGCGCTGGGCGAAGGGGATTTCCGGCGCGTTTCGCTCACGGCCCTGATCGGGATGGCGCTGGCCCCGGGCCGGCTGCAGCTCAACCTGGTTCCGGACTCCGTGCGCATGCGCAAGGGACTGGCGCTGAAAGCGCGCAGCCTGGCGACGCTGGGCATCCTGCTGATGAGCGCGCTTGTGGCGGCGTCGCTGCTGGCCAACGTGCGCATTTTCATGCTGCGCGAGCGCCTGGCGGGCATCCGGCGCGAGTACGCGCGCACCGCGCCGGCCGCGGCCGAGGTGGAGAGCATGCGGCAGATGGTGGACCTGATCAGGGAGCGGCAGGACAAGCGCCTGGCGGCGGTGGCCGTCCTGAACGCGATCCACGCCGGCGTGCCGGAGAACGTGCTGCTGGACCAGGTGAGCCTCGAGCGCGGCGGACCGGAAGCGGACTCCGCGGGAACGGCGGTCGTGGAAGGCACCGCGGCCCAGAGGCGGGATATCAGCCGGCTGATCAAGAACCTGGAAAGCGCGGCGGAGTTCCGCGACGTCCGCGAAGGCGGCAGCACCGCCGCCGACAGCCGGACGCAGCGCTACCGGTTCCGGATCGTCTGCGCGATGGAGAACGAACCGTGATACTCGACTGGCTGTCCAGGCTCAACGCGCGGGAGCGGCTGGGATTGACGGCCGCCGCGCTGGTCATCCTGGGAATGCTCGTGGACCGCCTGGCCGTGCAGGCGGTGGTGAACAGGTCGCGGGAGCTCAGTCGCGAGATCGCGCGGAGCGAAGCGGAGGTCGCCTACAACCTGCGCGTGCTGGCGGGCAAGGCGGCGGTTGAGACCGAATACCGGCGGCTGCTGGCCGCGATGGAAGCCGTGCAGTCGGAGGCGGAAGGCATTGACCGCATGAAGGATCAGATCGATGCGCTGGCGCGGGAAGCGGGCGTCAGGCTCGATTCATGGGAGGAGCGGCGCCCCGAGAATCGAGGCGCCTACGACGAGCATTTTGTCGTGGTCAGGCAGTTCGATAGCGGCATGGACGGCGTGCTGCGTTTTCTCTACGATGTGAGAAGCGCGCCGGGCCTGATGCGGGTCGAGCAGATACGGGTCGGACCGGTCCGGGACACGGATCGCATGCGCGGCAGCCTGCTGATCAGCAAGGTCTTTCGCAAGACCGAAACGAAGTAGATGGCCGCGCCGACGCGTTCGCCGGAGCTCGAAGGGCGCAGGGGAGAGCGCGGACCATGAACGCGCGCTGACGCGGGGCGCAGCGCTTCCGCGCCGCGTCGGCGCGGGCGTGCGGCGCCGGCTTCAAGCGGTCCAAAGAGAGCGTGACGCGCGTGAGAACGACAACGGATCCGACAGTCTCCGGCATGGACGCTCCGGTGGAGCGTCGTCTTGCGGCGGAGCGCGGGCGCACGAGCCGCGCGCTGTTCTGGCTGGGCGCCGTCTTCTTCCTTGTTCTGCTGCTGTCGCTGGCCGTCTTCATGGCCGTCAGCTTCTTCGCGCTGCGCAACGCGGCGGAAACGCGCCGGATCGCGTATGAAACCGACGCCCGGACGGCCGCCTTTGCCTCGGACATCATCGGGGCGCAGGCGCGCGCCGACAAGGTGGAGGCGGACCAGCTCAACATGCGCGAAGCCCTCGATGAGACGCGCGGCGACGTGAAGCGCGAAGGCGAACAGTGGCGCATGGAGGTCGCGAAATTGCGCGAGCTGTTCGAATCCAGGCGCGAAACCGAGGGCAGCGCGATAGCCGGCATGGCCACCGGGATCAAGGTGCTGGCCGACGGCGCCGCGGCGCGGGACGCGGCGCTGGCCGCCCTCGCGGACGAGGTGCAGGGACTGGCGACGGCCCTTCTGGCGCGGGCGGAGACGGCGCCCGCCGGGGCGCCCGCCGGGCCGGACGCGGCCGCGGCGGCTCAGCCGCCGGCCGCGCGCCGATCGCCGGGAGAAGCGGTCGTGACGGAGGACGCGCCGGAGCCGGCCGCGGCCGACGCCGGCGAAGAGGAGATCCGGGAAGTGGCCGTCATGACGTTCCCGAACGGCGACCGCTACGAGGGCGAGTTCGAAGACGGTCTTTTCAACGGCGAGGGGACCTACTACTACGCCAACGGCGACCGCTACGACGGCGAGTTTCGCGACGACATGAAGCACGGCCGCGGCATCTTGAAGTTCGCCAACGGCGACCAGTACAACGGCGAGTTCGCCAACGACCGGATGAACGGCGCGGGCACGATGATCTACGCCAGCCGCAACAAGTACGTGGGCGAATTCCGCAACGGCATGCGGCACGGCCGGGGTGTGCTCACTTTTCCCAACGGCGACCGCTACGAGGGGGAATTCCAGGACGACGTCCGGCAGGGCCGGGGCACGTACTCTTTCTCGGACGGCTCCGTGTATGCGGGCGAATTCAAGAACGGCCGGCGGGACGGCAAAGGCCGCTACGTCTATCCCGACGGCTCCGTCTACGACGGCGAATTCAAGGACGGGCGGAAGCACGGCTACGCCGAGTGCATCTATCCCGGAGGAGAGCTGATCAAGGGCTACTGGGCTGACGACCGCTTCGAACGCGCGGCCGAGTGACCTGTCCGAGCGCCGTGGAATTCGGAATCGGGACGGCAGCCCTGCCGGGGCGCGGCGAATCGACCGCATGACCGGTCAGAAAAAAAGCCCGAGTTTTGTGTTGACCTTAGGCGGCTTGGATGGGATACTATTCTCGTCAATTACAGATCGCATTGCCGGTGAGAGGTGTGCGACCGGATCGAATAACAGCGGGGCGGGGTGAGACGGTCTTGTGTGCCACTGTCTTGCGGCTTGGCATGTCCCGCTATTTCTGATATTGCTACGCAACTACCAACAACACAAACCGGAGTGGAGGTTATGAGTTACACAAGAAGGTGCATAGGGCTGGCGCTTGCGCTGGGATTGGCGGCCCTCTACGGCGCCTACGCGGCCGAAACTCTTCCGTTCGTGAACGGGTTTGAAACCGGCCTCGGCGCAAACTGGACCCAGTCCGGAGACGGTACGGCGACCGTGAGTTCCGCCGCGGCCAAAGTGGGCGGCAACGGTCTGTCCGTATCCAACAAGGTGGTGACGCTCAGCGCGGGAGGCGGTTCAGGCGACACCAACGTCTGGGTCCATCTCATGGCCAAGCCCGCGGTGAGCGACGATAGTCCGTCAATGTCCGGCATCACAAGCGCGGCGTTCTACCTCAAGAACGACAAAAGCCTGATGGCGTACACGGGCGGCGTGTGGACGGCGGTGCAGAGCAATGTGCCGTCCAATACGTGGCTCGGGTTCGTGGTCCATCTGAACTACATCGACGGCATTTGGGACCTGTTCGTGTGCCAGAACCCGACCGGTACGAACGACGTGTTCGCGCGGGTTGGCACAAGCCCGTTGTACATGGGGACTGCCCGTTCGAACCGGCTGAGCGAGGTCGTCGTCGATTCCGAAATCGCGATGTCCCTTGATGTCGTGGGCGGGTCGTACGGGTACACGCAAGTCGGCGCGGCGGAACTGGACACCGTGATGGTACGCTCCACCCATGCCGGCGTGGCGACCAACTTCGTTCCCAACATCGGCACGCATTCCAACGACGTGGACACGCTGTACGCCAGGCTGGGCAAGAACCTGTTGTCCGGCGTTCAGTTGAATGACGAGCTTATGAACATCGGGACCAACGGGGCGAGCCTGTATCGCGTCGAAAATGTCGGCGGTGGCGTGCTGGCATGGGGCACGATCCAAGGCGCCCTTCCTGAGAATCTGCACTGGACCATGGGGACGGGCGGGACGCTGGTTCGCGGGGCCGGGAACAACGCCCTCGCGTTCATGGAATACGATGGCGCGCTGCAGGTTCCGCCTGCCAGCCAGACGGTCGGCGGCCCCGACTACGGCGGCGTCTATGGGTGGAACCAGGTGGTGAATCCGGAAGCCAATGGCACGCTGGAAGGAGGCGGTCATCTCACGGCCGACGCCGAGGAGATGTTCCCCGGCGCTGTACTGGGCGATGAAGTCTGGTGGAGAGACGGGAACAGTTTCCATCACTGGGTCTACCTGAGCACCGGATGGGACACCAGCCAGGGCAGCATCCCCGGCGGAGCGATGATGTGGTTCAGGCGCAGAGCTGACGGCACCGAAGATTGGGTTCCGAACATCAGATAGCACGTTACAGCAGGAGGACGGTTGCCATGATACGATACACTGCAATGAATAAGACCATGGCGGCGGTTGCCGCCCTGGTCTGCACGGTGCTCCTGGCCGGGGTCGCGCCGGTTGGAGCGGTGACGGAAGCCGTCAACGCCGACAGGTATGACCCGGACCGTCTGGTGGGCGTGAGCTTCTCCGGAGGAACCGGCGGAACCATGACTCTTACCTTCGCCAAGATGAAGTCCACGGGTCCGGGCGCGATCTGGCCGTATGGCGCGGGGCTTGTGGTTTCAGGTCCGGGCAACGTGTTCAACGGCGACTACCGCAACGTGTCGCAGGTGTCAGTGCGCATTTCGGCGCAGGGCGCCTACGAACCACGCCAGCTTATACTGTTCATGTCCGTAGCGGGCAGCGGCGCCGAGTGGCAGTACTCACTCAGTGGCGCGGCCGCGGGGCAGGACGAGGTCGTTGCGCCGCTTCGGTTTGATGCCGGATGGAGGCTCTCCATCGGCGGCGGCACGGCCGAAGACTGGAACAACTGCATTAGCCAGGTTGCCAGGATCGGCCTGAGGATCTGTGCCGGAAGCAGTGCCGGGGCGCAGTCCTTCACCGTTTCCGACTTCATGCTTGACGACGTGAGCGGCGCGGTATTCGTGCCCGAGCGCGTGCTGGCCTATTTCGGCGTGTCGAGCGCCTCGGAAATCACGGAAGCCATGATGGCGGCCGACGGCGACAACGATCAGGACGGCGTGAAGAACTACCTGGAGGTCTGGGCCGGCACCGACATGAACGGCGAGAACTCCGTGTTTGCCGCCAAGATCGTGGAAGTCAACGGCGACATCGTCACGCTGGAATGGCCGTACGCCACGGATCTCACCTACACCGTGCTGCGGGCCGCGAAACTGGGCGGCGGGTTCGGCGTCCTGGATGCGCGCGTGGACGCCGCCAATACGCTGACCACGGTCGTCGGGGACGAGATGCGGTACCTCGACGTCACCGCCAAGGAAGGCGAAGCGTGTTTCTACAAAGTCGTTATTGAATGACCAGACATAACACCAAAGACAAGGAGGGGTTTCCTATGAGAAGTACAAGTCTGCTGGCCGCGGCCGTCTTGATGGCGGTTGGCCTGGTGTCGGTCCAGGCCTCACCGATAGTGCTGCTGGAAGAGACGTGGGGCAGCGACGTCGGTGCATGGGACATGGATCTAGCCGGCAACTCCGACGCTGATGGCGACGATGGCGTGCTGTCGCACGCGGCAACCCTGGGCACCCATTCGGGGGTTCTGCAGATCAACGCAGACACCGATGGCCAGTTCGGGGTCATAAGGGACTACATAACGGATACGGGCGGCGCCGTGCACATGGCGCCGAACGTGAACTTCCAGACGCTTGGCGGCTGGGGGGTCGACAACATCTCGTTCGATTTCCATAACGACCAGGTTGGGCCGGGGGCCGCCGCGCTGAGCCTGTACTTCCTGTCGAACGACGGCGGCGGCAACGATGTAATATGGTATTACAACTTCAACCCCGCCGATCTGGATCCCGGCTGGAACGACGACCTGTCGGTGGCCATGAACTGGACGGGCGGTGGAGCCGGCTTCGGCAGTTGGTACACGATCTATGGCGTCAACACTGCGCTGGGCTTCGCAGCGGCGTTGGAGGATGTGGACGAGATTGGGATCTTGCTCACATACCAGGACAACTTGGACGGTCAGATCTACGGTCTGGACAACTTCCAACTCAACGGGACGATCCCCGAGCCCGGCACATATGGCATGATCGGGTTCGCGCTGGTGTCGGTGGCCGCGACGTTCCGCAGGAAGCTGAACGCCGCGTGGGCGGGGGTGCGCAGCAGAGCCTGAGGGATTTCAAGAGCGACGAAAGTGACGGCCCCGGCATTCGCCGGGGCCGCTGCTTTTGTTGTGCTCGTGACCGGGCGCTTCCGTGGCGCCACCCCTCACCCACCCCCTCACCCCGGCCCTCTCCCCCGAGGGGAGAGGGAGGGGAGTTTGGATGGGGAGAGGGACGGGGTGAGGGGGCTATTCGCCGCTCTTCCCCTCAACATCCGCTGGTTCCTGTTCAGCCGCCTCTTCCGTTTCCCGCGCGGGCGCGGTCATGGGCATGGGCGGCGTCTCCGGCAGCCGGGGCGCGTCGGGCGCGTAGTCGATCTTGGCTTTGTCCTTCAGATCCTGAACCAGGGCGGTAAGGTCGTCGCGCTGACGGCCGTTCCTGATCATGCTCTCCACGTTTTTCCGGGGAACACGGGTCTTCTCGGTGTGCTCAAGAACGTCGATGATGTGGTAGCCGAACTTGGTCTCCACCACCGGACCGATCTCGCCCACTTTGCCGCCAAAAGCCGCCTCCTCAAACTCCGGCACCATTTGGCCGCGCTTGAACCGGCCCAGGTCGCCGCCCGTCTTCTTGCTGGGGCAGTCCGAGTTTTCCAGGGCCAGCTTGGCGAAATCCGCCCCTTCTGAGAGTTGTTTGCGAAGATCCTCCGCTTTGGCCTTCTTTGCGGCGCGGGCGGCCTCATCGTCGTCCTCGCCCGCGGCGATCAGGATGTGGCGGGCGTGGACGTTTTCGGGCACCATCAGGCGATCGCCGTGCTCCTTGTAGAAAGCCTCAACGTCCGTGTCGGTCACTTCCGCAGGGGTCGATCGGGCCGCCAGCAGCCTCTCGACCCTGATCTTGGTGACGATCTCGTCCCGCATCTGCTCCTCGCCCATCGAGCTTTCCTTCATGATCTGCTCGACGGTCACGCCCGGCGGAAGCTGCTTGCCGATCTGCTCCAGCTCCTTGTCCACGTCTTCCTTGCCGGCAACGAGTCCCAGGCGGTCGGCTTCCTGCAGTAGAAGCGAACGGATGATGAACTGGTCGACGACGTAGGCCATCATGCGCGGCCGCATCTCGGCAAGCTGATCGGGCGACATCTGCCCCTGGATGGCGCGGAGCCTCTGGGCGGCTTCCTTCTCCGTCTCCGCCCGCGTCAGCCTGGCTTCGTTCACGGTGACGAGCACGTCGTCAGGCTTGCCTTGCGAAAGGGCCTCGGCCGCGGGCGCCTTGCCCGTGGCCGGGGACACGGCCGCGGGAGCCTCCTCCTTCTTTCCGGCGCAGCCGCCCGCACCCAGCAGGGCCGCGGCGCAGAGCCAATTGAGCGTGTGGCGCGTTCGTTTCGTCATGCCGTGTCTCCTTGCTTTTCGCCTCTATTCCGTCCGCAGGGAAGCCATTTCGAGCGCGATACGGCGTCCGGGCGGCAGGAGATCAAGGTGGTAACTGAGAAACATACCAAGTATGCCGGATAACTCAAGCATTTGCTGCTTCGAACAGCGGCTGCGCAAAGCGACGTCCGGCGAGGCGAAGCGCTGCCACTGTCGGAGCAGCGTCAGGGCGCCGCGGGACAGGGGCGCTTCGTGCGCGGCGCCTGACGCGTTCGCGCCCGATCGGCCCGAACGGCGCCGGCCCGCGCAGGACGGGCAGAGGAGACCGCCGCGAACGCACGAAAAGGCCGTTTCTCCCTGCGCCGGTCCGGCGAGGCCGGCGCCGCAGCCGGGGCAGACAGTCAGGCTGGGCGCCACGCCCAGGAGGCTGAGGATCTGGATCTCGAACCAGAAGATGAAAGCTTGCCGAGGCCGGCCGTGAGTGAGCGCGTCCAGGCCGGAGCTCAGGAGCGAATACAGTCCGGAGATATGGCCGCCCCGCGGCACGACGCGGCCCACGAGGGCGCACGCATAAGACGCGCAGGCGGCCGCGCGCCAGTCGCGTCGCAACGCCGCGCGCGGGTCCAGAGGGGCGCATTCGCGGGCTATGTGGAGTCCGTCCCGTTCGCGGGTGTAGAACACGAGTTCGCAGGTGTAGAAGAGGTCGTATTGCCCCAGGAACGTGCTGCGCGGACGCTGCGCGCCCTTGATCACGGTCGAAAGCGAGCCGTGATCGCGCGTGAGCCAGGTGACGACGTGGGACGTGCGGGAAAAGGGTGCTACCCGCAGGACGAGGGCCTCGGTCTTCTCCATGGGTTCCGGCATGCTGACAGCCTTCTACCCCGCCGCTTCGACGCTGCGTTCTCTCAGGTCGTCATGCACGGCCGTGTCCGTCCGGAGCGGCCGACTTGTCCGCCGAAGCTCCGCGGCATCGAAGGCGGCGCCGGCGTCGGATACGCGCGCGGACGCGGCGCGGATACGCTGTGCGCCGGGTCAACGCGCGCTCTTCTCGTCGATCAATTCCTCCAGCCATCCTTCCCGGCGCGCCCGGCGGAGCCATTCCAGCTCGCGCCGGCGCATGCGCGCGCGCGCCGCGGCCGACTTGTCCGTGGCGCCGCCCAGGTGGTTGCAGCCGTGGGCCACGTACAACGCCAGCTCGCGCGAAGGGGACCATCCGCGCGAGCGCGGCCCCGCCGCGAGCGCGCGTTGCACGTTGACGATCACCTCTCCCGTCGGACCGTCCTTTTCGCCGGGAATCGGATCCAGGCGAAAGGCGATGACGTCGGTCGCCTCGTCGCGTCCCAGGTACCGTCGGTTGATGTCCCGCATGCCGGCATCGTCGGTCAGGACCAGCGACACGGTTGTCCAGTCAGGCGACGTTGCCTGACGAGACGCCGGGGGCATCAGTCGCCGGACCAGCCTCTTTAGCCCTGAGACGTTCGGACGGCGGAGTCTTTGCCGGTTGCTTACTTCGACTCTCATTTTTCGGGTAGGGCACGCGTCCGTGCAGCATGCTCGTGAGCGTGAAGACAAACGAGCGTTTGACGGCGTCGAGCTCGTTCAGCGTCAAGCCGGAGTTATCCAGCTGCCCGTCGATCAAGCGGCTGTTGACGATGTCCTGGACCAGGTCCTTGAGGTGGCCCGGCGTGGTCTTCGTCGCGGACCGCGAGGCCGCCTCCACGGCGTCGGCCAGGCAGAGAATCGCCGTCTCCCTGCTGCTGGGCCTCGGGCCGGGATAGCGGAAAGCGGCGTCGTCCACCGCGCCCTTTCCGTTCGAAGGCGGGGCGACCTGGGTCTCGGGCTCCTCGCGCAACCGTTCCTGCGCCTTGTGATGAAAATACGACAGAACGCCGGTCCCGTGATGTTCGCTGATTGCCCGGCGGATCACCTGGGGCAGCTTGTAGAGCACGGCCAGGCTGAGGCCTTCCTTGACGTGCGACGTGATCACCAGCGTGCTCATGCTGGGCGGAAGGGTGTCGTGGGGGTTGCTGCGATACTCGATGTTTTCGGAGAAGAACTCGGACTTGGTGAGTTTGCCCGCGTCGTGGAAGTAGGCGCCGACCCTGGCCAGCAGCCCGTTTGCGCCGATCTCGTCGGCCGCCGCCTGCGCCAGGTTGGCCACAACCAGACTGTGGTGGTACGTGCCGGGGGCCTCGATCGCGAGGCGCTGGAGAAGCGGATGGCTCAGGTCCGACAGCTCCAGAAGCGTGATGTCGGAGGTGAGATGGAATGCGGCTTCGAACACGGGCAGGATCAGGAGCACGACAAGCGCCGAGACGAAACCGCTTATCAGGCAGCTTCCGGCCTGCTGGAGCACGACCGCCGTCTCGGCTTCGCGCCAGTGAAGCGCGGTTAGCGCAAACACGGCCAGGGTCTCGGAGAGGCCGATGGCGAGGCCGGTGCGGATGACCCTGGAGCGGGTGCGCACGCTGCCGGCCATGCGCGCCGTGACCACCGTGGCCACCATGCCCGCGATGAAGGCCGGCAGGCCGCCGCCGGCCAGCAAGGCCAGGGCCAGCGAGGTCCACACGCCTACGGCGATGCCGACGGCCGCGTCGGCCAGGATTGTGGCCAGCAGCGGCGCCACGGCGAAGGGGAGAAGGAACTGCGCGGTCGTCAGCGGCAGCAACTCGGAGGAGACGAACAGGTAGAGAATGCCCTTGGCCGTCGCCACCGCGAGGGCCGACGCCAGGACCATCAGAAGCAGTTGCCGGTTTTCGAGGAGCAGACCCGGCCTGACGATCTCAAGAAAGACGCCGGTGGCGAAGAGGCTCACCAGCAGGATAGCCCCGTTGCCGGCCAGATTCAGAACAACAGACGGGTGGGTTCGGCCGGACGCCAGCGCCTCCCAACCGAGGAGGACCACGACAACAAGCCAGAACAGGCCGGCAATGGCCGCCCCCGCGGCCGACGCCCCGCGGGAAGACGTGCTGCCGGCGGCGGCCCGGTCGGCCTGCTGCTGGCGCGCCCTGGTCTTGCGCGTTCTGACCCTGGAAATCGGACGGTCCACCGGACGCCTCCGCTTCGCTCCCTTATCCAAACGCGGATTGCGGATTCGGGGCCTGGGGCGGCCCCGCCAAGAAAGAGTAACTGCTGCGGGCATACTATGCGCGGCGGCCGGCCTTGTCACTTGAAAAGAGATTGCGCGTCGTCCCGCAACCCGGCGCCAGAATGGCCCTTGACCGGCTCGGCTGTCTTGCGCACGATACGGGCCGTCTCGCGGTGCGGGACGCGGTTGTCATGGACGCGAAACAGGTAATCCTCTGCTACGGCGATGACTTCGCGGCCGCCAAGGCGGGGCGCGAGTATGTCGACGCTTTTGTCCCCGAGGCCGACCAGGTTTTCGGGCTGGAGACGATCGAGGCCCGCGTGGACACGGTGGCGGACGCCGTGACGGCCGTCGACCGCGCAATTGAAGCCTTGCGCACCGTGGGTTTCATGGGCAAACGCAAGGCGGTCTGGCTGCGGGACGCCAGCTTCCTGAGCGACACGGCCGTCGGCAAGTCTGACGCGGTCAAGGACCGGCTCGCCGCTCTGGCCGGGCTGTTCAAGGGCGGCCTCGCGCCCGAACAGATGCTTGTCATAACCGCCGTTGCCGCGGACCAGCGCTTCGCCTTCTTCAAGGCCTGCAAGGCGGTCGGGACGCTGCGCGAGTTCGCGCTTCCCAAGAAAGACTTTGAGATCGCCAAGTACGCCCGGGCCGCCGCCGCCCAGGCGTTTCGAGCGGCGGGCCTGCAGGCCGAGGATGAAGTGCTGGAGGCTTTCGCCGACAAGGTCGGACCGGATCTGCGCCAGATCGCCAACGAAACGGAGAAGTTGTCCATTGCCGTCGGCGGACGGGGCCGTGTGACGGCCGAACGGGTGGAAACCCTGACCTGTTCGTCGCGCGACATTCCCGCCTGGGATCTGGCGGACGCGGTGGGGGAGGGCGACGCCGGCAAGGCGATCAAGGTTTTGCGTCGCCTCCTGTTCCAGAGGCGGAATCCCATCGGGCTGGTCATCGGGCTTGAGAACCGCGCGCGCGATCTGCTGCTTTACCGCGAAGCCATCGACCACGGGTGGCTGAAGGCCGGAGGTTTTGCCGCCGACCGGCGGTGGCACTGGGGCAACCTGCCCGATGAAGTGGCGCAGGCCTTTGCCGACCGGCTTGCGGCGGATCCGCGCAAGACACATCCGTACCGCACGGGCATTCTGGCGCGGCAGGCTTCCGGCTTCACGCGCCCGCACCTGGCGATGTGCTTCGAAGCCGCCTTGTCGGCGCACGAGAAGCTCGTGTCGAGCGCGGTTCCCGCGGCGGTCATCCTGGAAGTGCTG
Organism: Lentisphaerota bacterium; assembly: GCA_016873635.1. Lineage (GTDB taxonomy): Bacteria > Verrucomicrobiota > Kiritimatiellia > UBA8416 > VGWJ01 > VGWJ01. The sequence continues at coordinate 26,598 of VGWJ01000012.1, forward strand.
GTGCTGAGGATGAGCGCCGGCCGGGATCCGCGGGCGGCAGGCTGAATGCTCCGGCGGCGCGTGTGTCGGCTTGACTTGTCGCGCCGTTCCGTCCTAGGCTGAAACGGTAAAGCCAACGTAGCTCAGTAGGCAGAGCAGGTCATTCGTAATGATCAGGTCGTCGGTTCGATTCCGACCGTTGGCTCTCGCCTTCTCAGTTGGCCCGCCGGCCTTTCACGCCCTTTGTGCGGCTTGTGACGGCCCTGGCCTTCTCCCGCGGGCGCAGGTCGCGCACGGCCTTGCCCGCGCGCCACATTTCGGAGTCGCGCATTGCGGCCAGCTCGCGCGCGAGGCGTTCCTTGTAGTCGTCGGCGCCGCAGACGCGCAGCACGCGCGCGGTTTCCCTGCCTGACTTGACGCTGTCGTACAACTCGCTGAACAGGGGGGCCACGGCCTTTCTGAAGCGCGGTTTCCAGTCCAGCGCGCCGCGCTGGGCGGTCGCGGAACAGTTGGAGAACATCCAGTCCATGCCGTTCTCGTCGACCAGCCGGATCAGGCTCTGCGTGAGCTCCTCCACGGTCTCGTTGAAGCTCTCGCTGGGCGAATGCCCGCGCCTGCGCAGCTCCGCGTACTGGGCTTCCATGACGCCGGCCAGGGCGCCCATGAGCACGCCGCGCTCGCCCGTCAGATCGCTGTGCACTTCGTGTTCGAACGTGGTCGGGAAGAGGTATCCCGAGCCGATGCCGATTCCGAGCGCCAGGCAGCGTTCCGTGGCCCGCCCGGTGGCGTCCTGGAAGACGGCGTAGCTGGAGTTGATGCCGGCCCCGGAAAGAAAATTGCGCCGCACCGAGGTGCCCGAGCCCTTGGGGGCGACCATGATAACGTCGACGTTGTCCGGCGGCACGACCCTGGTCTGATCCCGGTACACGATCGAAAAGCCGTGCGAGAAATACAGCGCATCGCCCGGATTGAGGCATTGCCTGATGAGCGGCCATATGGCGCGCTGGGCGGCGTCGGTAACGAGCATCTGGACAACGGTGCCGCGGCGCGCCGCCTCGTCCAGCTCGAAAAGCGTCTTGCCGGGTTTCCAGCCGTCGGCGCAGGCGCGGTCCCAGTCGTCGTGAAAGCGCCTGGCCTGGCCGACGATGACGTTGAAACCGTTATCCTTCAGGTTCAGGGCCTGGGCCGGACCCTGCACGCCGTAGCCGATGATGGCGATCGTCTCGCCGGCAAGAACCTTGCGCGCCCTGGCCATGGGGAATTCCCCGCGCGTGACCACCTGCTCCTTGACCCCGCCGAAATCGATCAGCGCCATGTCCGTACCCTCCCGTGTGCTCATGCCTGCGGCGTCGCGCGGACGCCGCGTTCGCGTCAGGAAAGAGGCATCCTAGGCCGGAGCGCGGAGCAGTCAATGCTTTAAGCGCGCTTCCCTGCCGGCATGTTCGGCCGTTTTTTTGCGTTTGCCTGGCGCCCGCCCAGGGCCTAGTCTACGCTCCGCGGTAAGGGCGGGAGAAGGCCACAGTGAGAATAATGGTAACGGGCGGCGCGGGGTTCATCGGCGGCAATTTCGTGCGCTACATGCTGGACACTTACGCGGACGCGGAAGTGGTCAACGTGGACGCGCTCACCTATGCCGGGAACATGGAGAGCCTGGCCGACCTGGCCGCCGACCCGCGGCACGCTTTCGTCAAGGCCGACATCGCCTCCGCGTCCGAAATGGCCGCGGTGTTCGAGGCGCATGCCGTGGAAGCCGTGGTCAACTTCGCGGCCGAAAGTCACGTGGACCGCAGCCTGCACGTCGGCGCCGGGGCTTTCATCGCCACGAACGTGTCCGGGGTCCAGGTCCTGCTGGACGCGTGCCGGGAGCGCGGCGTCCGGCGTTTCCTGCAGATCTCCACCGACGAGGTCTACGGCAGCCTCGGGGCCGCGGGGCGCTTCACGGAGGAGTCGCCCATCCGGCCGAACAATCCCTATGCCGCGACCAAGGCGGGCGCCGATTTCCTGGTGCGGGCGGCCTGGAAATCGCACGGCCTGGACGCCGTGATCACCCGCTGCTCGAACAACTTCGGCCCCTATCAGTTTCCCGAGAAGCTCATTCCCCTGATGATCGTCAACGCCCTGGAGGACAGGCCGCTGCCGGTATACGGCGACGGGCTGCAGGTGCGCGACTGGATTTACGTGACCGACCATTGCGCGGCCATTGACGCCGTGCTGCGCCGCGCCGCGGCGGGACGCGTCTACAACATCGGCGGCAACCACGACGTCACGAATCTCAGCGTCGTCAGGCGGATACTGGCAATCCTGGGCAAGCCGGAGTCGCTCGTGCGGCACGTCACGGACCGGCCGGGACATGACCGGCGTTATGCGATGGATTCAACGCGCATCCGCGAGGACCTGGGATGGACGCCGCGCCACGCGTTCGAGGAGGCCCTGGACGCGACGGTGCGGTGGTATCTGGATCACGGGCCGTGGTGGCGGCGCGTGCGCAGCGGCGAGTACCGCGCCTACTATGAGCGGCTGTACGGCCGCCGCCTGGCCGAGGCGGGGGCGGCGGGGCCATGAACGAAAAAACGCTTGCGGCCCGCAGGGTGTTTGACGGCCGGCTCCTCAAGGTTGAAGTTCTTGACGTGGAGCTCTCCGGCGGCGCGCGCGGCACCAGGGATATCGTGCGCCATCCGGGCGCGGCGGCGGCGCTGGTGGAACTGGGCGACGGGAGCTTCGTTCTGGTGCGGCAGTACCGCAAGGCCGTGGAGGAGGCGCTGCTGGAGATCGTGGCCGGCACGCTGGAGCCCGGCGAGGACCCGGAGGCGTGCGCCGAACGCGAGGTGCGTGAGGAGACCGGCTATGCCGTGACCGATATGCGGCGGCTGGGAGATGTGTTCCTGGCGCCGGGCTACTCGTCCGAGCGGATCCACCTGTTCCACGCCGTGGCGAGCGGGGCGCGGGGCGCGGCCCGCCAGGAGGATGACGAGCGCGTGGAACCGGTGGTGCTGCGCAGAGATGAACTCCAGTCGATGATGGCCGACGGGCGGATCCGCGATGCCAAGACGCTTGCGGCATGGCTGCTCTATGTGACGCGGGGGGCGGTATGAACATGAAAGGCGTCAAAGAGGCGGTGCGACAGTTCTCGCATTTCATGCGCGAGGATGTGTGGGACGTCGAGCTGAGCGTCCTGTCTCCCCTGCGCGCGGCCTGGTTCCGGACGATCCGGGTTGGCTGGATCGTGCTGCGCGGCTTCCGGCAGGATCAGTGTCCGCTGCATGCGGCTTCGCTCACCTTCTCGACGCTGATGGCCGTCGTGCCGATCCTGGCTTTTTCGCTGGCCGTGGCGCGGGGGCTGGGCGGCGCCGAGACCGCCAAGACCCGCATTCGCGAGGCGGTGGCCGACTGGACGCGGCGTTTTGAAGCCGGAGCGGCCGACGCGCGCGGCGTCCCGGGGGAGACGGAGATCGCGGCCGGCCCGGCGGAGCCAGCCGCGGAGGACGACGCGCTGCACCTGGCCGCCCAGATCAACGATCTCGTGGACCAGGCCTTCGAGAAAGTCGAGAACATCAACTTCACCGGCCTGGGCGCGCTGGGCCTGGTGCTGCTGCTCTGGATGGTGATCTCGGTTTTGGGCCGCGTGGAGAACGCCTTCAACCGCGTGTGGGGCGTGACGGTCGGCCGGCCCGTGCTGCGGAAGGTCACCGACTACCTCAGCGTTCTGTTCATACTGCCGCTTCTGGCCCTGGCGGCGACATCGATGCCCGTGGCCGACTTCGCGACCCGTTTTCTTTCCGGGCCGGCGGCCATGCGCGTGAGCGGCATCCTGGCGTCGGGGGCCCTGAAGCAGTTTACGGTCCTGGCCATGACCACGCTGTGCTTCACCTTCATGATCATGTTCATGCCGAACACGCAGGTCAGAGCCAGGGCGGGATTGACGGGCGGCTTGTTGACGGCGCTTCTGTTCATCGGGTGGCTGGCGGCCTGCGCGGCGTTGCAGGTGGGGGTCGCCCGCATGGGCAGGATATACGGAAGCTTCGCCGTGGTGCCGATCCTGATCACGTGGGTCTACGTCAGCTGGCAGATCGTGCTGTTCGGCGCCGAAGTGGCTTTTGCGGTGCAGAACTGCGCCACGTACCGTCTCGAAGAAGGGGCGCGTCAGGCCAGCGTGCGCGGGCGCATGATGCTGGCTTTGTCGGTCATGGCCGAAGCGGCGCGCGCCATGGCGGAAGGAGACAGGGGATTCGAGGCTTCCTCGTTCGCCGCGCGCAAGCGTGTTCCGGTGCGTCTGCTCAATGCCGTGCTGGACGAACTGGTGCGATCGAACCTGCTGGCGGAGCTGTCGGGGACGCGCGGCCGCTTTGTGCTTCTGCGCGCGCCGGGGGACCTGACCGTAAAGGAGGTCGTCGACGCCATGCTCGGGACCGGACGCGAGCCCGCCGTGTCCGGATTGCGCTCCGAGGATCCGCGCATCGAAGCCGTGTTGAAGAAGGCCGAGCAGGGCATCGGACAGTCGCTGGACCGGGTGACGATCGCGGAACTGCTGCGGGAGGAGGGCTAGAGGAAGCCGGTTGCGCTCCACGCTCCGATCCCCGGCGCCCCGCCGGCCTTCCGCCGTCGCCATGCATGCGATCGACTTCCAGAACGCGCTCAACCCGGAACAGCACGCGGCCGCGACGGCGCCGGACGGCCCGCTGCTGGTGCTGGCCGCCGCGGGAACCGGCAAGACCCGCACGCTGGTTTACCGCGTTGCGTTTCTCGTCCGGCGCGGCATCGACGCCGAGCGCCTGCTGCTGCTGACGTTCACCAACCGCGCGGCGCGCGAAATGCTCGAGCGGGCGCGGGAACTGGTGGGGCCCACGGTGGGCGGGCTGTGGGCGGGCACGTTCCATCACATGGCCAACCGCATGCTGCGGCGTCACGCGGCGCAGATCGGTTTCCGTCCGGACTACACGATTCTTGACCGCGACGACGCCGGCAGCCTCGTCAAGCGCTCGCTGACGGAGCGCAAGCTCGCCGGCCGCGAGTTCCCGAAGCCGGAAGTCCTGATCGCGCTGTTCAGCGAGGCCGCCAACCGCGGGGAGAAGGTGAGCGCCGCGATCGAGCGGCGTTTCGGCGGCCTGAACGGGGAGAGGGACAAGATCCTCGACGTGTACCGCGACTACGAGCGGGCCAAGCGGGAAGCCGGCGCGATGGATTTCGACGATCTGCTGCTGCACTGCCTGCGCCTCTTCAATGAGCGGCCCGACGTGCTGGCCCGCTACCAGGAGCAGTTCCTGCACGTGCTCGTCGACGAGTACCAGGACACGAACCTGATCCAGGCCGAGCTGGTGGACCGCGTCGGCGCGCGCCACCGCAACGTGCTGGTCGTGGGCGACGACTTCCAGAGCATCTACTCCTGGCGCGGCGCGGACTACCGCAACATCATGACGTTCCCGGACCGCTACCGCGATGCGGCCATCCACAGGCTGGAGACCAACTACCGCAGCGTGCCCGAGATCCTGAGCGTGGCCAACGCCTGCATCGCCGGGAATCCGCGGCAGTACCGCAAGACCCTGCGCCCCACCCGCGGCGCGCACCGCAAGCCGGTGCTTGCCAGGATCCGCGACGGCGGCGAGCAGGCCCGCTTCGTGGCGGACTACGTGCGGACGCTGCGGCGCGACGGCTACCACTACGGAGACATCGCCGTTCTCTACCGCGCGCACTTCCATTCGATGGAACTGCAGATGGAGCTGACGCGCCACCGCGTGCCCCACGTCATCGTGTCCGGCGTGCGGTTCTTCGAGCAGGCGCACGTCAAGGACGTCTGCAGCGTGCTGCGCATCCTGGCCCGCCCGCGCGACGAACTGGCCTTCGCCCGTCTGCTGGGGCTGTTTCCGGGCGTCGGCGACCGGACGGCGCAGCGCGCCTGGGAGAAGATGGGAGGCGCGTTCGACGCGTCGGACCGCGAACAGCGCGAACGCCTGCGCGCCATGCTTCCCGCCGCGGCGCGGGAACAGTGGAAGGCCGTCGACGCCGTTCTCGCGGCCTACCGGGCGGAGGAGCTGCACGAAGACGGAGGCGAAGTGATGCATCGCTTCCTGAAGACGTTCTACGAGGACTACGCCCGGCGCACGTTCGAGAACCACGAACGGCGCGTGGAAGACATCCACGAGCTGATTCTGTACACGGCCCGTTTCGAGACGGCGGAGGCGTTCCTGAGCGACGTGGCCCTGCTGACCAACCTGGACGCCGAGGCCGAGAACGGCGCGCGCGCCGGAACCGACGCCCTGCGCCTCAGCACCGTGCACCAGGCCAAGGGGCTGGAGTGGCCCGCGGTCATCGTGATCTGGGCCACCGACAACATGTTTCCCTCCGCCCGCGCCCTGAAGGAGACCCCGGACGCGGAAGCCGAGGAACGGCGCCTGTTCTACGTGGCCGTGACGCGGGCGAAGAACGAGCTGTGCCTGTGCGTGCCGGAAGTGCGGCGCACGCGCGACGGCGGCGTGGTGTTCTGCCCGCCCTCGCGCTTCGTGACGGAGATTCCCCCGGAGCTGCTGCGCGAAGTCCGGCCCGTGCTGATCTGAACGGCTATTCCTTCTTCCTCGGGGCGAAAAGCCCGCTCATGCCGCGCAGGGCTTCGTTGACCGCGCGGTCGAAGCTCCTGCGGTCGGCCTGTCCGGGCGGCTTCAGGCCGGAGCCTTCGAACAGCTCGTTGAGCCCGCTGCCGAAGTCCCTGACGAGCGTTTCGGAGAGGGCCGTCATCCAGTCGAAGCGCGGATCTTCGATCGTGCCGCCGACGGGCATGGCCACGGTCAAGGTCGGAAGGGGACGGCTCATTCCCGCGCGGTCGGCCAGCCGTCCGGCAAGACGCGCCTTCTCCAGCTTTACCTCCACCACGGACCGGGCGGGGTCAAAGCGGCCGTCCACGCATTTCAGATCGGCCCTGACCGAGGCGGATTCGCCGTGCACGCCGGCGCGCGCGGTAAGGCGGTCCAGCCGGCGCATGTCGATGTTCTCGATCGTGCCGTGCAGCTCGAACGTCGGGCAGGCGGTGTTCGTGAGCGGCGCGGCCGTTCCCCGGAAGTCGAAAACGAAGGCGTCCGGATCGTCGGCGGCGTGTCCCTGCAGCCGGAAGTCGCCGGGTTCCGCCCGGCCGCCGGCGACGGTTGAGATGTTCGCGGCGCGCAGCGCGACGGCGAGGTCCAGGACGAACGGATCGCCGTCCGGAACGGCGCGGTCCACGCACTTGACGACTCCTTCCGCGCGGACCCTGCGCAGGATCAGGCCGCCGCGTTCCGCTTCGTCCGCCTCTTCCGGATGCGCGAGGTCGTATGCGTCGGCGGCTTCCGCGACGCGCAGCAGGTTCACGGCCCCGTCGGGGTTGCGGACCACGTGCAGGGCCACGTCCTGCAGCTCCGCGCGGGGGATTCTCAGAACGCCGAAAGGCAGATGCGCGAGGCTGACGCCGAGGTGCCCGCGCCGGATCTCGAGCAGCGCCGGTTCGCTGAAGCCGGGAGGATTGCCGATCGTGAAGCCGGCGGCCTTGAGGGCCGGGCGGAAGAGAACGAAGCGGGCGGCTCCCATTTCGACCCTCACGCCCAGCATCTCGCCGAGCGCCGGCATCGCGCGCCGGATCCCGCGGACGACCGCGCGGCTCACGACAAGCTGCGCGGCCGCGAGCAGCACCGGCGCCGCGACCGCGGCCGCGAGCCACCTGCGAGGATGTTTCATGCTTCCTCGGTTCGCATCATGTGCCGGCGGCCGGCCCGCGACCCGCGGCCGCGGGCCACACGGAAACGCCGGTTCCGCGCCGTTCCGGGCCCGCTTCACGGCCGCCAGGGCATCACTTCGTTGCGGTTGCGCCGCCCATTTCGAGCGCCATCGCGACTTCCGGGCACGTGAAAGGCGAGTCGTACTTCGCGCAGTTGATGCATCCCATGTAGATCTTGTGCATCAGGGAGGCCTTGGGCACTTCCCGGAACCCGAGCCTGGCGAAGAAGCCGGGATGGAACGTGAGCACGATGACCTGCGAGGGATGCAGGAGCCGGACGTGGTCGAGGGCGGCGGTCGCCAGGCGGCGCCCCATGCCTTTGCCGCGGTAAGAGGGCCTGACGGCCAGCGACTGGATCTCGACCGTCGGATTCCGGGAGGCGCCGATCTCGGGGAGGATATGCCAGGCCACGACGCCCAGGATGCCTTCCGGTCCCGCGCATACGAGGAAGCGGTCGATATTCTGGACGATCTCGCTTATCGGCCGCGGAATCAGCTCCTCCGGGTGCTGTTTGATGAGGGCGAAAATCGCCTCCGCGTCATCGAATCCCGCGGGCCGAATGGAATAGTCGGTCTGGCTCATTTGCGCTTGTAATCGACTCCGGACACGTCCATGATTCATGGCCTTTTTACACACGGGAGACATGCCATGACAAGACAATTGCCCCTTTCGCTGGTGCGGAACGTGGGCATTATGGCGCACATCGACGCGGGCAAGACGACCGTAAGCGAGCGCGTTCTGTTCTATTCGGGAAAGATCCACAAGATCGGCGAGGTGCACGACGGCCAGGCCGTGATGGACTGGATGGACCAGGAGCAGGAGCGCGGAATCACCATTACGTCCGCGGCGACCACGACGTCCTGGCGCGGCCATCGCATCACCCTGATCGACACGCCCGGCCACGTCGATTTTACGGCCGAAGTGGAGCGCAGCCTGCGCGTCCTGGACGGCGCCGTGGCGCTCTTCTGCGCCGTGGGCGGGGTCCAGCCTCAGTCGGAGAAGGTGTGGCGGCAGAGCGAGAAGTACAGCGTGCCGAAGATCGCCTTCGTGAACAAGATGGACCGCGCGGGGGCGGACTTTACCGGAGTCGTGTCCGAGATCCAGTCCGAGCTGGGCGGCAACGCGGTGCCCATGGTGGTGCCCATCGGGTCCGAGGAGAAGTTCTGCGGCATTATCGACCTGATCGCCATGCGCGCCGTGTACTATGACGAAATCGATTCGGGCATGACCTTCCGCGAGGAAGACATACCCTCCGCCATGTCCGCCGAAGCCGGGAAGTGGCGCGCGAACCTCGTCGAGAGATGCGCCGAGCAGGATGACGCCCTGCTGGAAAGGTTCCTGGAAGGCGGCGAACTGTCGCCGGACGAACTGATCGCCGTCATCCGCCGGGCCACGATCGCGCGGCGGGTCGTGCCGGTGTATTGCGGGTCGGCCTTCAAGAACAAGGGGATTCAGCGGCTGCTGGACGGGATCGTGCGCTTTCTGCCGTCGCCGGAGGACCTGCCGCCGATCATTCACGCCGGCGGCGCGGAAGAAGCCGCCCGGATTCCGTCGGACGACGAGCCCTTCTCGGCCCTGGCGTTCAAGGTCGTGGCCGACAAGCACATGGGCAAGCTCACGTATCTGCGCGTCTATTCCGGGACGGTTCAGAGCGGAACGGTGGTGTACAACAGCACGCGCGACCTCGAGCAGCGCGTCGCGCGCATCATCCGCATGCACGCCAACCGCCAGGAAACCATCGAGGAAGCGCGCTGCGGCGACATTGTTGCCGCGGTGGGCCTGGCCAAGACGGGCACGGGCGACACGCTGTGCTGCCGCAAGAACCCCATCGTGCTGGAGACCATCGAGTTTCCGGCGCCGGTCGTATCGGTGAGCATAAAGCCGGAGGGCCGCGATGACGCGGACCGCATGAGCCAGGCGCTGCGGCACCTGGCGGACGAGGACCCGACCTTCGTGGTGGGGTTCGACGAGGAAACCTCGGAGACGATTCTGTCCGGCATGGGCGAGCTGCATCTGGAGGTGCTCGTGGAGCGCCTCAGGCGCGAGTTCACCGTGCGCGGCACGATCGGGCGCCCGGAGGTGGCGTACCGCGAGACGGGCACGGCGGCGGTCGAAGGCGAATACAAGCACGTCAAGCAGACGGGCGGCCGCGGGCAGTACGCGCACGTTTGCATGCGGCTTGAGCCCACGGACCCCGGCCGCGGCTTCTCGTTCGTGAGTGAGGTCAAGGGGGGCCGGGTACCCACCGAGTACATCCCGTCGGTGGAACGCGGCGTGGTCCGGGCCATGCAGCGCGGTCCCTGCGGGGGCTTTCCCGTGGTGGACATGTGCGTGACGCTGCTGGACGGGTCATACCACGAGGTGGACTCCAGCGATTTCGCCTTCCAGGAGGCGGCGTGGGCCTGCTTCCGCGACCTGTTCATGCGCACCTCGCCGGAGTTGCTGGAGCCGGTGATGGCCGTCGAAGCGGTCGTGCCCGAGGAGCACATGGGGCCCGCCACGGGCTCGATCTGCCAGCGGCGCGGGCGGATTGAAGCCATGGACGAGCAGGCCGGCTTGAAGGTGATCCGCGGCATGGTGCCGCTGAGCGAGATGTTCGGCTACTCCAATACGATCCGCACGCTGACGCAGGGCCGCGGCAGCTTCAGCATGCACTTCGAGCACTACGAAGCCGTGCCCTTTGCCATCGCCGAGGAAATCATCCGCGCCCGCCGGGCGGCGGGGAAGGTCCGGTAGCGCGGTTGCCGGCCGTCAACAACCGCCAAGCGCCGGCCGCCAGTGCTCTCAGCCGGCGTTTATCGCCTCCAGCGCCGGGTACTTCTCCATCAGCAGCGGCGGAACGCCGACCTTGCGGCCCGTGGCCAGGGCCTTGAGCTGCAGGGCGTTGGCGACTTCCTTGCCCTGGTAGTGGTTGTTGGCCACCAGGATCAGCGACTGCGATTTGGCGGCCAGGGCCACGGCGCGTTTCACGATCTCGTCGAGTTCCCGGGCGGAGTAGAGGTAGTTGTAGGTTTCGTCCCGTCCGGCCGCGCGGTCGAACCAGGCGTCGTAGTTGCGGCCGTGCAGCCGCAGGTAGGCGTGCGCGCCCACGTCGCACAGGCGCAGGCTGAACGAATTGCGCGCCATGGGATAGTCGAGGTTGGCGACCGTCACGTCCAGCCCGCGCAGGAAGTCCAGGGCGTCGGGGGACTGCCACGAGTTGTGGCGCAGCTCCAGCGTCAGGTTGGCGATTCCGCCGAAGTCGTCCCTGACGGCCGCCAGGTGCGCGCGCGTTTCCGGCGTGTCGGCGAAGTCCCAGCGGAACTGCGCCAGCAGATGCTTCAGCTTGTCCGCCGCGCGCAGCGGGGCGAGGCCCTCGCGGAAGGCCTTGACCATGGCCGGCTCGATCCTGCCGCCGTGGGTCACGTCCTGGTGCAGCTTGGCCGTGAAGAAAAAGTCCGGCAGGCCGGCCGTGCGCGCGGCCCATGACCGCGCCGTTCGCGCGGAGGGGGGACGATAGAACGTGCTGTTGATCTCGATGGCGTCCACGTAGGGCGCGATGTAGTCCAGCTTGTCTTTGGTGCCCGGCGGGTAGACGTATCCGTCCCAGTCGGGATACGACCACCCCGCGATGCCGAAGTGCATTGAAGGGGTGGGCGGCATGGACCTATCTTCCGCCGCGCGCGCGCTTTTAGCCAGAGGAAACGGACGCAGAGGAAACGGACGCGGAGCGTCGCTCGCGGCGGGGCTCAAACCTTTATCCCCATCCGCGGGATGGCGAGGCGCCGGCGTTCCGTTTCGCCTTGCATGACGAGGCGGCGCCGGCCGGGCGCGTCGTCCCTGGCGTTGCGGCGCTTTTCCGCGAGGAACAGCGAGGATCCGGAGCGTACGGTATGCTTGCCGTAGCGGCGGTTGACGTCGTCCACCGCGCAAGTGACGCGCCGCACGTCCTCGATTTTCAGGCGGTTTTCGAACAGGTCGAACTGGTCGTTGTTGTCGCTCCGCAGTCCGCCCAGCACGATCAGCGTGGCGCGGTATTCCGCGCCCTCCCGGAAGACCTTTTCGAACAGCGCCCGGATCAGCGGCAGGGCTTCGGCCGAGGCGGACGTTGCGCGGTTCAGTCGGGCTTCGAGCCCGTCGTGGTCGAAGTTCCGGCGCCGCAGGACCACGCCCAGCGCCGCGGCCTTGAGCCCGTGCCGCCGCGCCTTGGCAAAGGCGGATTCCGCGTTGCGCACCAGCTTGGCGTACACGAAGTCCTTGTCCGCCGAGGCGGGCGTGAATGTCTTGGATTTCAGGATGGTGGCATAGGAGGCCTTCCCGCCGGCGCTTACTTCCCACGCCGCGTTGCCGCGCAGTTCGTTCCACAGGTCGCGGCCGGGCTTGTTGAGCATCCGCGCCGCCCTGTCCTCGGGCAGCAGCGCGAAGTCGTAGGCCGTGCGCATCCCGAACTTCCGCAGCATGTTCACGGTATTCGGGCCGAACCCCCACACCTTCTCCAGCGGCGTAAGCTGCAGCAGGATGTGGATGTGCTTGCCCTGCACCGCGGTGAAGCCGCGCGGCTTGCGGAACTTGGAGCACAGCTTGGCCAGCGTCTTGGAAAGGCTCAGGCCCGCCGAGACCGTGATGCCCAGCTCGCGCTGGATTTCCTCCTGCAGGCGGCGGCCGATATCCTCGTAGGACGCGCGGTGCACCCGGCGCAGGCCGGTGATGTCGGCAAAGCCCTCGTCCACGGAGTATTCCTCCACGATCGGCGTGTATTTGCGCATGATGTCGAACATGCGCCGGGAATACAGGCCGTAGGTCTCGTAGTCGCTGGGCAGGACGATCAGCCCCGGGCACAGCTTGCGGGCCTCGTGGAGGGGCCGTCCCCGCTTCACACCCAGCGCCTTGGCCTCGTAACTGGCGCAGGCGATGATGCCGCGCTCCTTGCCGGTGACCAGCGGCTTGCCGCGCAGGGCCGGGTCCAGGGCCTGCTCCACGGAGGTGAAGAAAGCGTCGCCGTCCACGTGCAGAATCGCGCGCGGATACGCCGCCAGCATGAACGGATCGTCCCTTACTCTCATGCCGCCATTGTACGGGAACGAAAGTTCATGTACAAGCGGAAAAGAAGGCCTTGGGGACGCGCGGAGGAGGGCGGCGACACGCCGCGCGGCATCGCCTCCGTGAGTCGGACGTGTTGTCCCGCGAAACCTGAAACCCTCTTTCACACGAACGGCGAGAGGGCGCGCAGGCGTTGGACGATCTCCGGCAGGCGCGCGACGACGAAGTCCACGTCCTCGCCGGTATTGTAGCGGCTGAGGCTGAAGCGGATCGACCCGTGCGCGGCGGTGAAGGGCACGCCCATGGCGCGGATCACGTGGCTGGGCTCGAGCGAGCCGGACGTGCAGGCCGAGCCGGACGACGCGGCCACGCCGATGTCGCTGAGGTGATACAGGATGGATTCGCCCTCGATGTACTGGAAGCTCATGTTCGTGGTATTGGGCAGGCGGTTGACGCGGTCGCCGTTCACGCTGGCGTCGGGACAGCTCGCCAGCAGGCCCTTTTCCAGCCTGTCGCGCAGCGCCGCCACGCGGGTGCGCTCTTCGGATAGCGTGGCCGCGGCCAGCTCGCAGGCCCGGCCCAGGCCGACGATGTACGGCACGTTTTCCGTTCCGCCGCGCCGCCCGTGTTCCTGGTGCCCGCCCAGCATGAAGGTGTTCAGCCGCGTGCCCTTGCGCACGTACAGGGCGCCGATTCCCTTGGGCGCGTGAAGCTTGTGTCCGGCGAGCGACAGCATGTCCACGGGCGTGTCGCGCACGTCGATGGGCACCTTGCCCGCGGCCTGAACCGCGTCGGTGTGCAGGACCGCGCCGGCTTCCCTGGTCATGGCCGCGATGCGGTCCATGGGGAAAATCACGCCCGTCTCGTTGTTGGCCCACATGATCGTGACCAGCGCCGGCCCGCGCGCCAGTTCCGCGCGCAGCTCGTCCAGGTTGAGCTGACCGGAGGCGTCCACGCCCAGCTCGACCACGTCATGGCCTTCCTCCCTGAGGCGGCGGCAGGGGCCCAGCACGGCGGGATGTTCGACGCGCGTGGTGATCACGCGCGCGCCGCGCCCCAGCGCCTCCGCCGCGCCGCGGATGGCCATGTTGTCGCTCTCCGTCCCGCAGCCGGTGAAGACGATCTCGGAAGGCTCGGCGTGCAGCAGGGCCGCGACCTTTGCGCGCGCCGCTTCCATGTGCGGCGCCACTTGCCCGCCGAAATGGTGCATGCTGGAGGGATTGCCCCACAGCTCGGCGAAGAAGGGCTGCATGGCTTCCACGACTTCGGGCGCCGGCTGCGTGGTGGCGTTGTTGTCGAAATAGACGTTTCTCACGGCTTCTCCTCCACGACGGCGATGTCCTCCGCGACAAACTCGCGCAGCCTGGCCTCGACAACGTCCTTCATCGTGAACTCGGCCACGTTGCATCGGGCGCACATGCCCCGGAAAGCGATGACGACGCGGCTTCCTTCGACGTCAATCAGTTCCAGGTCTCCGCCGTCGCGCTGCAGCATGGGGCGGATCTCGCGGTTGATCGTCTCCTCGATCAGGCGGATCTTCTGCAGGTTCGTCATGCGTCCCGCCGCGGGCGCCTGTTTGCCGGCTTTCCGCAGCTCCTCCTGCACGCGCGCGATGATCGTCTCGATTTCGGGGCGGCAGTTTCCGCACCCTCCGCCGGCTTTGGTGTAGTTCGTGACCTGTTCCACGGTGGCGAGGCTGTTCTCCCGGACCACGCGCTCGATTTCCACTTCCGTCACGCCGAAGCAGCGGCAGACCACCTTGCCTTCCAGCACGTGTCTGGTCCTGCCTCCCGAGCGGTAGTTCTCGATGGCCGCCTCCAGGGCTTCGCGCCCCATGACGGAGCAGTGCATCTTCTGCTCGGGCAGGCCGCCCAGGTAGGCCGCGATGTCCTGGTTGGTCACGCGCGCGGCCTCCTCCAGGGTCATGCCCTTGATGATCTCCGTGAGGGCCGAGGAAGAGGCGATCGCGCTGGCGCAGCCGAAGGTCTTGAACTTGACCTCGGCGATCCGGCCGTCCGGTCCCAGCCTGAACATCAGTTTCAGCGCGTCGCCGCAGGCCAGCGAACCGACTTCTCCCACGCCGTCGGGCTTCCGGATGGTCCCCACGTTGCGCGGGTTCCGGAAATGGTCGAGCACCTTCGCGGTATAGTCCCACATGGCGAGTCTCCCGGGCCGCGCCGTGCGCGCGGCCGACGAACCGCAAGAAGCATAACTTCGTCCGGGCCCTGAATCCAGCGCAAAGGCGGGGACAGGGTAACCGACCGGTCAGTCATGCAGGGAGGCGCGGCGGGACGCCGCGCCCTGCCGGCGTGTCTCCACCGCGTAACCGACCCACTACGGGACAGGTTTTTTTACGTTGTCATGCGCGGGCGGTTTTCGGATATTCGACGCCGCTTCTCAACGGGGACAAAGCGTGAATGCGGCGCCGGGTCGCGAGGAAATTCTGGAATACCATCGGGGCGGCAAGGTCGGCCTGCGCCTGACCAGGCCGCTGGCCGACCGGCGCGCCCTGTGCACGGCCTACACGCCGGGCGTGGCCGTGCCCGTCCGCGAAATCGCCCGCGATCCCGCCGCCGCCCGGCGCTACACGGCCAAGTCGAACCTGGTGGCGGTGGTGTCGGACGGCACGGCCATCCTGGGCCTGGGCGATCTGGGCCCCTTCGCGAGCATCCCCGTCATGGAAGGCAAAGCCGTGCTCTTCAAGGCGTTCGGCGACGTGGACGCCTGGCCGGCGCCGCTGGACCGCTGCCGCCGGGACGGGGCGGCGACCGGCCCCACCGACCCGCGGCGCGTCATCGACGCCGTGTGCGCGCTGGCGCCCATGTACGGCGGGATCAACCTGGAAGACATTGCCGCGCCGGCGTGTTTCGAGATCGAGGACCGGCTTGACGCGCTCCTGGACATTCCCGTGTTCCACGACGACCAGTGGGGCACGGCGGTGATCACGCTGGCGGGCATGCTGAACTACTGCCGGCTGTGCGGGCGCGACATGGCCGACCTGCGCATCGTGATCAACGGCGCGGGCGCGGCCGGCATACGCATCGCCGATACGCTCAAGTGCGCCGGCGCGCGCCGGATCGTGCTCTGCGACTCCAAGGGCGTCGTGCGCTCGGCGCGATCCGACCTGCACGACCGCAAGCGCGCGCATGCCGTCGACGGCCCCGCCACGACGGTCGGCGAGGCGCTGCGCGGCGCGCACGTCTTCATCGGCGTCTCCGTGGCCGACTGCGTGCGCCCGGAGGAGGTGGCGGCCATGGCCGACTATCCGGCCGTGTTCGCGATGGCCAATCCGGACCCCGAGATCCGGCCGGAGGCCGTGGCCGCCGCCCTGGGCGCCCGGCCCTACGTCATGGCCACGGGCCGCTCGGACTTCCCCAACCAGGTCAACAACGTGCTGGGCTTCCCGTTTCTGTTCCGCGGCGCGCTGGACGCGGGGGCGTCGACGATCAACATGCCGATGAAGCTCGCGGCGGCCGAAGCGCTGGCGGCCACGGCGCGCCTGCCCGTGCCGGAAGACATCCGCGCCCTGTACCCGGACGAGAACCTGGAGTTCGGGAACGCCTATCTCATTCCCAAGCCCTTCGACCGCCGCCTCTTCGTGGACGTCTCGTTCGCGGTCGCCTCGGCCGCCGCGGCGTCCGGAGCGGCGGCCGCCATGGATCTGCCGGCCTACCGGGCCGCACTGGACCGCCGCAACGACGCCCGTGTCGGTTTGCGTTGACGGTGGTGCGCGGCGTGACGTACAGTAGAGCGCTTATGGGACAGCAACTCAAACCGCGAATCAAGAGGAAGCGGCGCCTCCGGCGCCAGAAACGGCTCAAGGAAAAGGCTCACGGCCTCAAGAAGGCTGCCGGTTCCTGACCGATTCCTCTCGGGCGCGATGGCCGAGCGGTTAGGCAGAGGTCTGCAAAACCTCGTACACCGGTTCAACTCCGGTTCGCGCCTCCAAACCTTTTCCTTACGAAGCGAAGCCCGTGGACGGCGCGGGGGAGTCGCCGGCTGCCGGAAACACGGGCCGCGCGGCCCGCTTGAAGCGCGGGGCCGGACCCGACGAAGGGCTACGCCGCGGTGGCGTCCCGATAGGCGCCGTACATCGCCAGGATCCGTTCCACGACCTGCGGGACCGTCAGGCCGGTGGTGTCGATGCGCCGGCGGATGGCGGCATAGTGCTGCCGGCGCTGTTCCAGGATGCGGACGATGCTGGCCAGCTTGTCGCCCCCGGCCAGCAGCGGGCGCGCGGCGTCGTCACGCACGCGGCGCAGGATCTCCTCCGGGGTCGCGGAGAGACACACCGCCAGGCCGGTGCGTTCGAAATCGCGCACGTTGTCCGGGTTCAGCACCACGCCGCCGCCCGCGCCGATCACCCGGCCCGTTCCGGCCGCCAGCTCGCTCACCAGCGCCCGCTCCAGCGCGCGGAAATGCGGTTCGCCGTCCTCGGCGAAGATGCGGCTGATGCTCTTGCCCTCGCGTTCCTCGATGAGCGCGTCCATGTCCGCGAAGGTCATGCGCAGCCGCTGCGCCAGGGCCCGCCCCACGCTGGTCTTGCCGGTGCCCATGAAGCCCAGCAGCACTATGTTCGGCTTGCCGTCCATCGGGAGGGCAGCATGAACCAGCGCGCGCGCGGAAGCAAGCGCGGGTTGCGGCGGCGTGGTGGCGCGAGCGAAGAGGCCGCGGCACATGCGGGAGGGCGACCGGGCTTGACCCCCCTGGCCTTCCTTCATTCGTGCTTGGGTATTTTGTCCTTCGTCATTATAGAATTCCCGCATGTTACGCACCGCATGGCTCCTTCCGGCCGTGGCGCTGCTGGCCCGCGCGGCGGCGGCCCTGGGCCCGCACGAGATCCTGCTGCTGGTGAACACGGCGTCCGACGATTCCGTGGCCGTGGCCGCGCAATACGCCGCGCTGCGCCGCGTGCCCGAGCCGAACGTGATCCGGCTGGCGCTGCCCGGCGGGGCCGCGGCGGCCGACGGATCGATTGCGCCCGAGGATTTCGAGCGCCTGATCTGGATCCCGGCCTGGCGCGCGGCGCGCGAACGGGGGGTGGCCGGCCACATCCTGGCCTGGGTCTATTCGGCCGGCTTTCCGGTTTCCGTCCGGACGCCCGCGCCGGTCTCCATCCACGGGCTGACCTTTGCCCGCAACCGCGCGCCGGATCCCGCGGAGGTGCGCCGGGCGACGCGCGTCTCGCCGCTCTTCGCCGGACCGCGGGGGCCGGGCGACGGCGCGCACGTGCCGCAGACGTTCGACGCCGCCGCCGAATGGCTCGGGGACGACATGCCCCTGCCGAGCATGAGCCTGGGATACACCGGCGAGCGCGGCAACTCGCGTGAAGAGGTGATCGCCTGCCTGGTCCGCGGGGCGCGGTCCGACGGCACGGCGCCGGCGGGAACCGTGTACTTCGTGCGCGGCGATGACGTGCGCTCGACGTGCCGCCACTGGCAGTTTGCGGGCGCGCGGCGCGAGCTGCTTGCCGCCGGCGTTGACGCCGTCATCACGAACGCCATGCCGCGCGGCGGCGCGGAGGCGATCGGTCTGATGATGGGGGCCGCCTGGGCGGACCCCGCCGGAATCGCGTTCCGGCCCGGCGCAATGGCGGAGCACCTCACCAGCTCGGCGGCGGTGTTCCATTCCGCCGACCAGACCAAGCTCTCGGCCTGGATCGCGGCCGGGGCCACGGCCTCGGCCGGCGCGGTCGCCGAGCCGTTTGCCAACTGGCGCAAGTTTCCCGCGGCGCGCTTCTTCGCGCACTACGCGGCCGGGTGCGCGCTGATCGAAAGCTTGTACCAGTCCATCGCCAGCCCCTTGCAGATATACCTCGTCGGCGACCCGCTGGCTTCGCCCTGGGCCCCCGCGGCGGAAGTCGTCCTGGAGGGGCTGCCGGAAGGGGACGTATCGGGCGTGCTCTCGGTCGCCGCGCGGGTCCGGGCGGAGCCGGGCGACCATTTCGGACGCTTCCTGTTCCTGCTGGACGGGCGCGGCGTGGGCCGGGAGCCGACGCTGCGGCTGGACACGGGCGGGTTGGCGGGGGGCGAACATACGTTGCGCTGCGTGGCCTATCGCACCGGCCTGGCGCGGAGCCAGGCGTTCACGGAGAGGAGTTTCCGCGTGGCGGCGCGCCGCTGAGCGGGATCAAGGCGTGCGCCCCGCGGCGGCCGCCAGGGAGAACCATGCGCAAGTGCGTTTTTTTCGACCGGGACGGCATCGTGAATCGTTCGCCGGGTCCGGATCGCTACGTGAAGGACTGGTCGGAATTCGAACTGCTGCCGGAGTTCGTGGACGTGTTGCGCGTGGTGCGGGAGCGCGGCTACGACGCGGTGATCGCCACCAACCAGCGCGGCGTGGCGCGCGGCATGGTGTCCCTGGAGGCCCTGCACGACATCCACCGCCGCCTGCGCGCGCGGCTGGCGCGGGAGCACGGCCTGGAACTGCTGGACGTGTTCTTCTGCCCGCACGAGGAAGGGGCGTGCGACTGCCGGAAGCCCCGGCCGGGCATGCTGACCGCCGCGGCCGCGCGGCACGGCATCGACCTGGGAGCGTCGTGGATGGTCGGCGACGACGAACGCGACGTGGAGGCGGGGCGCCGGGCCGGGTGCCGCACGATCCGCGTGGCCCCCGCCGGCGTTGCCACCGCGGCCGACTTCCGGGCGGACGATCTGGCGGCGTTGCGAGCGTTGTTGGCAGGCCTGCCGTAGTTGTGGTAGAGTCCCGTTGCGGCTGCCAGCCCAGCCGGGAGGAGTCACGTGGATATCTTCGTTCCCGGGCGCATCTGCCTTTTCGGCGAGCACAGCGACTGGGCGGGCAGCTACCGCCGCATCAACGCCTCCATCGGCAAGGGCTTCACGCTGATCGCCGGCACCAACCAGGGCCTCTACGCGCGGGTGAAAGCGCATCCCTCGCGCCTGATCATGCACTCCACGCCGGGCGAAAACGGCGCGCGGCAGAGCCTGGAGCTGCCCATGGACCGCGAGGCCCTGCTGGACGAGGCCCGGAAAGGCGGTTTCTTCAGCTATGCCGCGGGCGTGGCCTGCGAGGTCATGACGCACTACAGGGTGCGCGGCCTGGAGATCGACAACTACAAGACCGATCTGCCCATCAAGAAGGGCCTCTCCTCGAGCGCGGCGATCTGCGTGCTGGTCGCGCGGGCCTTCAACCGCGTCTACGACCTCAAGATGACCGTGCGCGGCGAAATGGAGTTCGCCTATCGCGGCGAGATCACCACGCCTTCGCGCTGCGGCCGCATGGACCAGGGCTGCGCCTACGGCAACCGGCCGGTGCTGATGACCTTCGACGGCGACTGCCTCGACGTGGAGGAGCTGAGCGTCAAGAAGGATCTGTACCTCATCGTGGTGGACCTGGGCGCCGGCAAGGATACCGTCGAGATTCTCAACCGCCTCAATCACTGTTACCCCTTCGCCGACGGCGAGGTGCAGCGCAACGTGCAGAAGTACCTGGGCGAAATCAGCGCGGGCATCACGCGCGAAGCCTGCGCCGCGCTGCGCGAGGGTCAGGCCGACCGGCTGGGCGAGCTCATGACCCGCGCCCAGCGCGAGTTCGACCGCTGCGTGCGGCCCGCCTGTCCGTCCCAGCTCACGGCGCCCGTGCTGCACCGCGTCCTGGACCACGCCGCGCTCAAGCCGTACGTCTGCGGCGGCAAGGGCGTCGGGTCGCAGGGCGACGGCTCGGCGCAGTTCGTGGCCCGCGACGAGGAGTCCCAACGGCGCGCCATGGAGATCATCCGGCGCGACCTCGGCCTGTCGTGCCTGGGCCTCGTGCTGCGCACGGGCCGGCGCGTGCGCAAGGCCGTGATTCCCGCCGCCGGGTTCGGCACCCGCCTTTTCCCGGCCACCAAGGCGATCAAGAAGGAGCTCTTCCCCGTGATCGGCCGGGACGGCCGCATCAAGCCCGTGATCCTGGCGATTGTCGAAGAGGCGCTCAGCGCCGGGATCGAAGAAGTCTGCGTCGTCGTGCAGTCCGCCGACCGCGGGCTGTTCGAGGATTTCTTCGGCGCGCCGCCGGCCGTCGAGAACTACAACAAGCTTTCGGCGGAAAGCCGCAAGTACAACGACTACCTCATGGACGTCGGGCGCCGCGTGACCTTCGTTTGCCAGGACGTGCAGGAGGGCTTCGGGCACGCGGTCTACTGCGCGCGCGATTTCGTGGGCGGCGAGCCGTTTCTGCTGATGCTGGGCGACCACCTTTACGTTTCGCGCCGCCCCGAATCCTGCGCGCGGCAGATCCTGGACGCCTACGCGCGGGCCGGGCAGAGCGTCGTGGGCCTGAAGGTTACCGGGGCGCGGGAAGTGCACCACTTCGGATGCGTCGGCGGGGAATGGCGCGAGCCGGAACGGCTGCTGGCGATCACGGAATTCCGGGAGAAGCCCGACGCCGAGTACGCGCGCGCCCACCTCGCGGTCGCGGGCATGAATGCCGACGAATTCCTCAGCGTTTTCGGGCTGTACGCGCTCGATCCCGCGATCTTCTCGTACCTGGCGGAGCACATCGAGCACAACGTGCGCGAGGGCGGCGAATTCCAGCTCACCTCGTGCCTGGACCGCCTGCGGCAGGAAATGGGCTGCATGGGCCTCGTCGTGGAGGGAACGCGCTTCGACATCGGCCTGCCGGAATCCTACCGCCGCGCGCTGACGGAGTTCTCCCAATGCCCTGTTCAGTCGTAACCGGCGGCGCCGGGTTCCTGGGGTCGCACCTGTGCGATTTCCTGCTCGCGCAGGGCCACCGGGTGATCTGCATCGACAACCTCGTCACCGGCAACGTCGCCAACATCGAGCACCTGGCCGGCAATGAGAGCTTCCACTTCATCAAGCACGACGTGACCGAGTACGTCTACCTGGCGGGCGAGGTGGATTTCGTGTTCCATTTCGCGTCGCCGGCCAGCCCGATCGATTACCTGGAGCTGCCGATCCAGACGCTGAAGGTCGGGGCGCTGGGCACGCACAAGGCGCTGGGGCTGGCGCGGGCCAAGGGCGCGGTGTTCCTGCTGGCTTCCACCTCGGAGGTGTACGGCGACCCGCTGGTGCATCCGCAGACGGAGGACTACTGGGGCAACGTCAACCCCGTGGGCCCCCGCGGCGTCTACGACGAGGCCAAGCGCTTCGGCGAAGCCATCACCATGGCGTACCGGCGCACCCACGGCATGGACACGAAGATCGCGCGCATTTTCAACACCTACGGACCGCGCATGCGGGCCTTCGACGGCCGGGCCGTGCCGGCGTTCATCAACCAGGCCCTGCGCAACGAGCCGCTGACCGTGTTCGGCGACGGGTCGCAGACGCGCAGTTTCTGCTATGTCTCGGACCTCATCGCCGGGATCCACGCGCTGGCCGTGTCGAAGGAGTCCGGCCCCGTCAACCTGGGAAATCCGGCCGAGATGACGGTCATGGAACTGGCCCGCGCGATCCTGAAGCTGACGGGCAGCGCGTCGCAAATCGTGCGCAGGCCCCTGCCCGCGGACGACCCGAAGGTGCGCCAGCCGGACATCGCGCTGGCGGGGCGGGCGCTGGGCTGGGAGCCGCGCGTCTCGCTGGCGGAAGGCCTGCGCGCCACGGTGGCCTACTTCAGGCCTCCGGCGTCTCGTCGATGAGGCTTTCGTCTTCCGGCTCGACGGTCGTGGCCGCGACCAGCTTGTCGCCCTTGTCCAGGTTGATCAGCCGCACGCCCTGGGTCGCCCGTCCGGTCACGCGCACGTCGCCGACCTTCATGCGGATCATCTTGCCCTTGGCCGAGACCAGCATGAGCGCGTCGGTGTCCTTCACGGCGTGCGCCCCCACGACTTCGCCGTTGCGCGCGGTGGTGCGGATGGCGATGATGCCCTTGCCGCCGCGGCTCTGCACGCGGTACTCGTCGAAGGACGTGCGCTTGCCGTAGCCCTTCTCGGTGCACACCAGGAACGTCGCGGACTTGTCCACGATCTCCATGGCGTTGACGGCGTCGCCCTTGCGCAGCGCGATGCCGCGCACGCCGCGCGTGGCGCGCCCCATGTCGCGCAACTGCTTCTCGCTGAAACGGATGCTGGTGCCCTTCTGCGTGCAGAGGATCACGTCGTCCGCGCCGGAGGTCATGCGCACCTCGACCAGCTCGTCGCCCGTGTCGATGTTGACGGCGACGATACTGTCGCGGCGCACGTTCTTGAAGGCCGAGAGGTTGGTCTTCTTGACCACGCCCCTGGCGGTGACCATCACCAGGTGTCGCGATTCCGCGAACTCGCGCACGCGGATCATGGCGGCGATTTTTTCTTCGCTGGTGATGTTCAGCAGGTTGACGATGGCCTTGCCGCGCGCGGTGCGGCCCGCTTCCGGTATCTCGTAGACCTTCTCCCAGAAGATGCGTCCCGCCGAGGTGAAGAACAGAATGTAGTCGTGCGTATTGGCCACGAAGAGGTGTTCGACGTAGTCCTCCTCCTTGGTGGCCATGCCCGAAACGCCCTTGCCGCCGCGGCGCTGGGCGCGGTACGTGTCGATGGGCACGCGCTTGATGTAGCCGGTGTGGCTGATGGTGATGATGCAGCCGCGGTCGGCCACGAGGTCCTCGACGCTGATTTCCTCCTCGCCGGGAGCGATGTCGGTGCGCCGCCGGTCGCCGTACTTCTCGCGGAGCTCGAGCAATTCCGTCTTGATGAGCTGGTAGATCTTGTGCTCGTTGGCCAGCAGGTCCTTGAGGTAGGAGATGAGCTTGATCAGCTCCAGGTACTCGTCTTCGATCTTCTGGCGTTCGAGTCCGGTGAGCTGGTAGAGCCGCATGTCCAGGATGGCGTTGGCCTGGATCTCCGAGAGCTTGAACCGCTGCATGAGGCGCGGCCGCGCCTCGTCGCGGTTCTTGGACTCGCGGATGGTTTTGACCACGGCGTCGAGGTTGTCCAGCGCGATCTTCAGCCCCTCGAGAATGTGGGCGCGCTGCTCGGCCTTGCGCAGGTCGAACTCGGCGCGGCGCGTGACCACGATGAAGCGGTGCGCCACGAACGCCTGCAGCATCTGTTTCAGATTCATCAGGCGCGGCTTGCCGCCGTCGATGGCCAGCAGGATCGCGCCGAACGTGGTCTGGAGCTGGGTGTGCTTGTAGATGTGGTTCAGGATCACCTTCGGCACGACGCCGCGCTTCAGCTCCACCACGATGCGGATGCCTTCCTTGTTGGACTCGTCGCGGATGTCGGCGATGCCCTCGATGGTCTTGCCGTGCGCCAGCCGGGCGATGCTTTCGATCAGGGTGGTCTTGTTGACCGTGTAGGGGATCTCGGTGATGATGATGGTTTCGCGGCCCTGGCGCGACTCTTCGATGCGGGCGCGGCCGCGCACCTGGATCTGCCCGCGGCCGGTGGCGTACATGTCGCGAATGGGCTGCGTGCCGCAGATCAGGCCGCCGGTCGGGAAGTCCGGGCCCTTGATGTGCCGCGTCAGCTCCTCGACGGTGAGGTCGGGATTATCGATCAGCGCGGCCAGGCCGTCGACCAGTTCGCACAGGTTGTGGGGCGGGACGTTCGTGGCCATGCCCACCGCGATGCCCGTGGAGCCGTTGAGAAGGAGGTTCGGGACCTTGCAGGGCAGGACGACGGGCTCTTCGAATTCCCCGTTGTAGTTGGGGGCGAAGTCGACCGTTTCCCTGTCGATATCCTCCAGGATCTCCTCCGCCATGGGAAACATGCGGACTTCGGTGTAGCGCATGGCGGCCGGCGGATCGCCGTCGATCGAGCCGAAGTTGCCCTGGCCGTCCACCAGCAGGTAGCGCATCGAGAAGTCCTGGGCCATGCGCACGATCGTGTCGTACACGGCCTGGTCGCCGTGCGGATGGTATTTGCCGATGACGTCGCCCACCACGCGGGCGGACTTCTTGTAGGGACGGCTGTGCAGGTTGCCCAGCTCCCGCATGGCGAAGAGCACGCGGCGGTGCACGGGCTTGAGGCCGTCGCGCACGTCGGGCAGCGCGCGGCCCACGATGACGCTCATGGAATAGTCGATGTAGGACGAACGCATCTCGTCGTCGATGCTGACGTCCTGGGGCGCGATGACCGGCTTTTCGGCGTCTTGTTCTGGCATGGCGCGATCAGATGTCCAGGTTTCTGACGTTGAGGGCGTTGTCCTCGATGAACTGCCGGCGCGGCTCCACCTCTTCGCCCATCAGGGTGGCGAACAGCAGGTCGGTCGTCGCCCGGTGGTCGAGCACGACCCGCAGCAGCTTGCGCGAGGCGGGGTTCATCGTCGTTTCAAACAGCTGGTCGGGGTTCATCTCGCCGAGGCCCTTGTAGCGCTGGATCGTGAGCCCCCGCCGCCCCAGTTCGCGGACGCCCTCGAGCACCTCGGGCAGGGAATGCACCGCCGCGGGCTCGCCGCCGCCGTCGGTCAGGGCGCCGCGCGGCTCGTCGGCGGCCTCGTATTCCTCGAGCGCGAAGCCCTTTTTTTCGATTTGCGCCGCCAGGCGGGCCAGCGAGGAGGCGGCGAAGATCTCGGTGTGCCGGAAAACCGCCCCGGATTCCTCGCCGGCGCCGTTGAAAATGTCCAGCTGCTTGCCGACGCGCTTTTCGACCTTCTCGCGCAGCTTGGTCAGCTCCTCGTCGGTGTAGGCGAAGTACTCGCGCGCGTCTTCGCCCGCGACGTTGACCAGGTACTTCGGGAAGAGCCCGGTCGTCTTGTGGCGCAGCTTGAGGAACTCGGCCAGGCGGATGCCCTTGCGGCCGAGGCTGTGCGCGACCTGCTCGATCCTGGTCAGGGCATCCAGAATCGCGGACAGCTCGCGTCCCTTGAAGGTCTTGCCCTTGCCCCACCGCAGCGTCACGTCGCCCGTGCCCAGCTCCAGCAGCTTGCGGGTGAGGGCTTCCTCGGAGTCGATGTACTCCTCGTGCTTCTTGCGCGTGATCTTGTAGAGCGGCGGCTGGGCCAGGTAGACGTAGCCGCGCTCGATAAGCTGCGGCATCTGGCGGTAGAAGAAGGTCAGCAGCAGCGTCCGGATGTGCGCGCCGTCCACGTCGGCGTCGGTCATGATGATGATGTGGTGGTAGCGCACCTTGCTGATGTCGAACTCGTCTTCGCCGATCCCGGCCCCGATGGCCGTCACCAGCGTCTGGATCTCCTTGTTGTTCAGGATCTTGTCCAGGCGTGATTTCTCCACGTTGAGAACCTTGCCGCGCAGGGGCAAAATGGCCTGGAACTCCCGGCTGCGCCCCTGCTTGGCCGAGCCGCCGGCGCTGTCGCCCTCGACGATGTACAGCTCGCACTTCGCCGGGTCGCGCTCCGTGCAGTCGGCGAGCTTGCCGGGCAGGGAGCCGCTTTCCAGCGCGCCCTTCCGCCGCGTCAGGTCCCGCGCCTTGCGCGCGGCCTCGCGCGCGCGCGCCGAGAGCAGGGCCTTGTCCACGATGCGGCGCGCCACCGAAGGATGCTCCTCCAGGAACGTGCCCAGCTCGTCGTTGACGATCGACTCGACGATGCCCTGCACCTCGCTGTTGCCCAGCTTGGTCTTGGTCTGCCCCTCGAACTGCGGTTTGGGCACTTTGACGCTGACGATCGCCGTGAGACCCTCGCGGATGTCCTCGCCCGACATGGCTTCCTTGTCCGACTTGAGGAGATTGTTCTGGCGCGCGTAGTTGTTCACCGCCCGCGTCAGCGCCGAGCGGAACCCGCTCAGGTGCGTGCCGCCCTCGATGGTGTTGATGTTGTTGGCGAAAGTGCAGACGTTCTCGTTGTAGGCGTCGGTGTACTGCATCGCGATCTCGGCCGCGATGCCGTCGCGCTCCTTGCAAAAGACGATGACCTTGGGATGCAGGGCGTTCCGGCTGCGGTTGAGGTGCTTGACGAATTCCTCCAGCCCGCCCTTGTAGCGGAAGGTCTCCTGCCGCTCGGGATCCTCCTGGGAAAGGTCGATCTGGACGCCCTGGTTCAGAAACGCCAGCTCGCGCAGCCGGTTGGCCAGGATCTCCCACTCGAACTGCATCGTGGAAAAAATCGTGGCGTCGGGCAGGAACGACACCTGGGTGCCGGTGTGCCGGGTCTTGCCGATCGTGGTCAGCTTCGAAGCCGTCTTGCCCTTTTCGTAGCGCTGGTGGTAGACCTTGCCGTCACGGCCCACCTCGACCTCCAGCCATTCGCTCAGCGCGTTCACGCAGGAAACGCCCACCCCGTGGAGCCCGCCCGCGACCTTGTAGCTCTCGTTGTCGAACTTGCCGCCGGCGTGCAGCGTGGTGAGCACGACTTCCACCGCGGGTTTCTTTTCCGTGGCGTGCATGTCCACGGGAATGCCCCGGCCGTTGTCGCGCACGGTCACCGATCCGTCCGCGTTGAGCTTGACCTGGATGTGATCGCAATAGCCCGCCATGGCCTCGTCGATGCTGTTGTCGACGACCTCGTACACGCAGTGGTGCAGACCGCGCGCCGAAGTGTCGCCGATGTACATCGCGGGGCGCAGGCGAACCGCCTCGATGCCCTCCAGAACCGTGATCTTGGTGGCGTCGTATTTCGGGCCTTTTTGCTTCGCGGACACGGCGGGGAGCCTCCCTCCTTAATCCCCCCTTTATTACGTGTTTCCGGCCCGAAAAGCAAGCCTCCGCTGCAAGAATCTGCGGCGTTGACAACGGCGGGGCGGGCCGCTAGCTTGAGCGGTCTTTCAGTTGCGAGGTGATAATGTACAGTGCTTCGGACTTGCGCAAAGGGCTCCGCATCGAACTGGAGGGCGTGCCCTACCTGATCACGGAGTTTCAGTTCAACAAGCCGGGAAAGGGACAGGCGCTTTACGTCTGCCGGCTGAAGAACCTGCTCACGGGGGGGACCCACGCGCGCACCTTTCGCGCCGTGGACAAGATCGGCGAGCCACGCCTGGAAACGAAGAAGCTGCGCTATTCCTACCAGGACGCCACGGGCTACGTCTTCCTGGACGCGAACTACGAGCACGCCACCATGAGCGCGGAGGCGCTCGGCGACCAGCGTTTCTTCCTGACCGAAGACGCCGAAGTCGAGGTGCTCTACTTCAACGGCGAACCGATCGACATCACCCTGCCGACTTTCGTCGAAAAGACGATTGTCGAGACCGAGCCGGGCGCGCGCGGCAATACCGCCACCAACGTGCTGAAGCCCGCGAAGATCGAAGGCGGATACGAGATCCAGGTTCCGCTGTTCATCAACACGGGCGACGTCGCCGTGATCGACACGCGCACCGGCGCCTACGTTCAAAGGAAGACCTGAGTGGACGCTGCCCCGTCGGCGCTGCAGGTCCGCGGCCGGCTGCTCAAGGCCGCGCGGGGCTTCCTGGACGAGCGGGGTTTTCTGGAAGTCGAGACGCCCGTTCGCGTCCGCGCGCCGGCCCTGGAAACGCACATTGACGCCGAGCCCTCGGGCGCGCTGTACCTGCGGACCTCGCCCGAGCTGCACATGAAACGCCTGCTGGCGGACGGCGCGGAGCGCATCTACCAGATCGGGCCCTGCTTCCGCCGGGGCGAGAGGGGTCCCTTCCATCGCCCGGAATACACCATGCTGGAATGGTACCGGCGCGACGCCGACTACATGGACATGCTCGTCGACGCCAAGGCCCTGCTGGACGCGGTGTGCCGGGAGGTGGCCGGGACCACGTCGCTGCGCCACGCCGGCCGGCGCATCGAAATGATGCCGGTCTGGGAATGCCTGACGGTTTCCGAAGCCTTCCGGCAATGGGCCGGATGGGATCCCGTCGCGGCCTACGATCCCGACCGCTTCGACCTTGATCTCGTGGAAAAGGTGCAGCCGGCCCTGCCGCGCGACCGCCCGGTTGTGCTCAAGGACTATCCCGCCGAAGCCGCGGCCCTGGCCCGCTGCCGCGCGGGCGACCCTCCCGTCGCCGAACGCTGGGAGCTCTACGCGGGCGGGCTGGAGCTGGCCAACGCCTTCAGCGAACTGACCGATCCGGAAGAACAGCGCCGGCGCTTCGCGGCCTGCGCGGCGGCGCGGGAAGCCGCGGGACGCCCCGTCTATCCGAAGGACGAGGCCTTTCTGGACGCGCTCCGGGAAGGGCTGCCCCCCTGCGGCGGCGTGGCGCTGGGCATCGACCGCCTGCACATGCTGCTCGCCGGCGCGGCGCACATCGACTCGGTCGTTCCCTTCCCGGAGGAATGACCCGCCGCGTCCCCGGGCTGTTCAAGGGCCAGGGACCGCAGCGCGGCCTTGAGGCGTTCGAGGCCGGTGCGGGCAAGCGCGGAGACGGGAACGGGGTCGGTTCCGGTTTCCCGGAT
The DNA here is from genome assembly GCA_016873635.1 of Lentisphaerota bacterium. Classification (GTDB taxonomy): domain Bacteria; phylum Verrucomicrobiota; class Kiritimatiellia; order UBA8416; family VGWJ01; genus VGWJ01. The sequence goes on from VGWJ01000012.1 coordinate 55,526, forward strand.
GAAACGGGAGAGATGCTCCCCGGCCGCGGGCAGATCCATCTTGTTGGCCACGATCACGCGGGGGCGCTCCGCGAGGTCCGCGCGGTGCAGCGCCAGCTCCGCGCACAGGATCCGGTAGTCTTCCCAGGGCTCGCGCCCGTCCGCGCCGGCCATGTCGATGACGCAGGCCAGGCAGCGCGCCCGCTCCACGTGGCGCAGAAAGGCGTGCCCGAGGCCCACCCCGCGGTGCGCGCCGTTGACCAGGCCCGGCACGTCCGCGACGCGGATGCGGGACAGGTCCTCGAACACGAGCGTGCCCAGGACGGGATTCAGGGTGGTAAACGGGTAAGCCGCGACTTTGGGGTGCGCGTGCGTGATCGACCGCAGCAGCGATGACTTGCCCGCGTTGGGAAAACCGACCAGCCCCACGTCGGCCATCAGCCGCAGCTCGAGGCGCAGCGTGGCTTCCCGGCCGGCCTCGGCTTCGCTGTAGACCTGGTAAATCCGCGCGCCGCCTCCCTTGCAGTGCGCGTTTCCAAGACCGCCCGCGCCGCCCCGCGCCGCGGTCAGCTCCTGGCCGTGGGCCACGACGTCGCCCAGCATCTCGCCGGTCTCGGCGTCGCGCACTTCGGTGCCGCAGGGAACCGCAATGGAAAGGTCGCGGCCGTTCCGGCCGTGCTGCCGCTTGCCGCTGCCGTGCCCGCCGTCGGGCGCGCGGCGGTCGGGACGCAGGGCGATCGACGCCAGGGTGTCTTCGTCGCGGTCGCCGCGCAGGATCACGTGGCCGCCGCGCCCGCCGTCTCCGCCGTCGGGGCCGCCGCGGGGAACGAACTTCTCGCGCCGGAAACTCACGCAGCCCTGTCCGCCGCGCCCGCCGCGGACGCGCAGGACCACGCTGTCAACGAACTTGCGGGATTTCACGCTGGAGGCGGAACGCTCAGACCGCGGCCGGAACGAGGACGCTCACGCGCCGTCCGGACCCTTCGAACTTGACCACGCCGGTCCGCAGCGCAAAGAGCGTATGGTCTTTGCCGCGCCCGACGTTCCTGCCCGGATGCACCCTGGTGCCGCGCTGCCGGACCAGGATGGATCCGGCCGACACGGTCTGGCCGCCGAAACGCTTGACGCCCAGGCGCTTCGAACCGCTGTCGCGACCGTTCTTGGCGGAGCCGCCGCTCTTCTTGTGTGCCATGGTTTGCTCCTCAGCCCGCGATCTCTTCAACCTTCAGGACGGTCTGCTCCTGGCGGTGGCCCACCTTCCGCCTGAATCCCTTGCGGCGGCGTTTGCGGAAGGCGAACACCTTCTCGCCACGCTTGTGCTCCAGAACCGTGGCGACGACCTTGGCCTTCGGCACGTCCGGCGCGCCTACGCGCAGCTCTTTGCCGTCCGAACAGGCCAGCACCGGCGCCAGCTCAACTTTGTTGCCGACCTCGGCGTCGAGCAGCTCGACGACCAGGACGGCGTCCTTCTCAACCCGGTACTGCTTGCCACCGGTCTCGACTACGGCGTATGGTTCCATCAGGAAAGACTCCTGTTTCAGTCCCTGGGACTGGCCGAAACCGCGGAACAATAGGGGATTGCGGCGCGCATGTCAAGGGCCGGAGAACAATAAATCCGCCCTTTTCACGGCGGCGGCATACCGCTATCAAGTAGGCATGGCAGACGCAGCCGCCGTACGATCAGGCGCGCGGAGAGTTTTTGTCCCGGTCGCACTCCGCGGCAATGCCGCGCTCGTCTTCTCGGTCGCCGCCGCGCTCGTTTTCACCGGCCTGGTCGGCATCCTTGCATCCCGGCACGAGATGTGGCGGGATGAGCTGCAGGCCTGGCTCCTGGCGCGCGACTCGTCGTCGCCCGCGGCCCTGCTTTACAACATGCGTTACGAGGGACACCCCGGTCTCTGGCACCTGATGCTCTGGCCGGTTGCCCGCTTCACCTGGAACCCGGCGGGCATGCAGGCGGTTCACGTGCTGATCGCCGGCTGCTCGGCGTTTCTCCTCTTCCGCTTCGCGCCTTTTCCGGTTCTCATCAGGCTTCTGGCCGCGTGCGGGTATTTCTTCGCGTACGAATGGGCCGTCATCGCCAGGAACTACGCCGTCAGCGTGCCGCTGCTCTTTTCCGTCTGCGCCCTCTTCAAAGACCGGTGGCGGAACTTCGTCTATATCGCGTCGCTGCTCTTCCTGCTGTGCCACACCAACGTTCACAGCATAATCCTCGCGGGCGTCCTGACCTTCTTCCTCCTCGTCGAGTTCGCCGTGGCCTACGCGGCGAAGGCCCGCAAGGCGGAGCTCTGCCTGGGACGGGTTGCCGCGGGTTTGTTCATCATCCTCCTGGGGCTCTATACGGGGATCGCGCAGACCGCTCCCCCGCCGGATTCCGGATTCGCCACGCGATGGGACTACGGGTGGACCGGGGATCGGCGAAACAGCGCGGCGGAGAAGATCGTCAGCGCTTTCCTTGCGGTGCCCGTGAACGACGCGCGCTTCTGGAACAGAAACAGGTTCCTGGAGCAATCCGCCGGGGAGAAGGGCCCCAAGCCGGCGCCGATTGCCGGCGACAAGAGGATGCGGTACGGCATGCTGATCCTGTTCGGCCTGGCCGTGCCGTTCTTCAAGCGCCCCTGGCAGGGGCTGTTCTACCTGTGCGCGTCCTTCGCGTTGCTGGCCTTCTTCTACATCAAGTACCCCGGGGGGCCCCGGCACCACGGCTTCCTGTATCTCGCCTTCTTCGCGGCGCTGTGGATGTCGCATCACTGCACGCCCTGGCGCTTTCCCTGGCCGCCGCTGGAGGCGGTTCTCGCTTTCGTCGACCGGCGCCGCGTCTGGCTGTTCGTGCCCCTCTTCGCCGTCCAGGCGTGGGGCGCCGGCACGGCGATCGGCCGGGACTGGAAAGAGACTTTTTCAACGGCCAGGGACACGGCGCAGTGGCTGGACGCGGAGTTTCCGGACAGGAGCACGGTCTTCTTCGCCGGGAAGTACGGCCCGTCGTCAAGCGCCGTGGCCGCCTACCTGCGGCTTGACCGGATGTACTACCTCGAGCGCGGCGAGTTCGGATCCTACATCATCTGGGACGGAAACCGCGGCAGGAACATATCCGACAGCCTGGCCAGGGAAATCCCGCGCGTCATGGAGCAGACGGGAAAAAAGGCGGTGATCATCAGCGACGGGCCGCTTCGCGCGCCGGGCGGGAAACCGCTCCGCCTGCTCAAGTCCTTCGGCGGCGCGGTTGAGGTGTCGGAGAACAACTGCGTCTATATCATGGAAGACCCGGACCGCTGACCCGAATGGCGCCAAGATAAGACAGCTCCGCATGACGTCCTTTGTCGCGAGCTTTGTCGCGAGCTTTGTCGAACCCGCTATGCGCGAACCCCTGGCGACTCCGACGAAGCTCGCGACAAAGCTCGCGACAAAGAGGGTGAAGAGGCTTATCTTGGCGCCATTCACCGCTGACCCCGCGGAGGGCGACCGCCCTTTCCGGGGCGGGAAATGCGCCGTCAGCGCGACGGCGCCCGCCCCAGGCAGCGCTCGATGCTGGCGGCCAGGCCGGCGATGAAATGCCGCGTATCGAAGCGCTCCGCGTTGCGGCGGATGGCGTCCGGATCCCAGCGCGTCCCGGCGGCCCGGTCCACGGCTTCGCGCAGCGCTTCCTCGGTCTGCGCGTGAAAGAAGACGCCGCTGACGCCGTCCCGGACCGTTTCCAGCGCGCCGCCGACGCCGTAAGCCACCACGGGCTTGCCGCAGGCCTGCGCCTCCAGCGGCACGATGCCGAAATCCTCCTCGCCGGGGAAGACCAGCAACCGGCAGCCGCGGTAGGCATCGAGGAGTTCCGCGTCGGAACGCCGGCCCAGGAACGTCACGTTCGGCCCGGCCGCCGCCCGCAGCCGCGCGGCTTCGCCGCCCGCGCCGGCGATCCTCAGCGGGCGGCCGGAAGCGCTGTAGGCCCGCACGGCAAGGTCGACGCGCTTGTAAGGCACCAGCGCCGACACGACAAGGTCGTAGGATTCCGGCCCCGCGCCGCCGGGAGTGAATCGCGCCGTGTCCACGGGCGGGTAAACCACGTCCGCCTCGCGGCCGTAGAAATCGGCGATGCGCTTGCGCACGTGGCGGCTGATGGCCACGAAGCGGGTGACGCCCGCGGCGGTGGCGCGGTCCCAGCGCCGCAGGGCCGCCAGCAGGGGCCTGGCCAGCAGCGCCTTGACCGGATTCGATCCGAAATATTCGCGAAAGAACGTCCAGGCGTAGCGCATGGGCGTGAAGCAGTAGCACAGGTGCGGCGTGCCCGCCGGGACGCGAACGCTCTTGGCCACGCAGTGACTGGTGCTGATCAGCAGGTCCGGGCGGCCGACGCGCAGGCTTCTGACGGCGGCCGGAAAGAGCGGGAGCAGGGCGCGGTAATGCCGCGTGACGCCCGGCAGGCGCTGCAGCCAGGAGGCGCGAACGGGATGCGCGTTGATCGCCGCGCTGACCGCTGCCGCGTCATGGATCAGGGTGTGCACGGCCGCGTCCGGGAAGGCGCGGCACAGTATCTCGAGCACGCGCTCGCCGCCGCGCATGCCCGTCAGCCAGTCGTGGCACAACGCCACGTCGAGCGCGCGCCAGGAGGCGGGAAAATCCGGTTCGCTGTTCATGGCTTCATGAGGCGGCCCCGCGGTAAACCTCCAGGGTTTCCGCCGCCGCGCGCTCCCACGTGAACAGGGCGGCGCGGCGCATGCCGCGCGCGGCCAGGTCCGCCGCCAGCGCGGGATCGCCGAGCACGCGCCCGATCGCGGCGGCGATGCCCTCGACGTCGTCCGGGTCGACCAGCACCGCCGCGCCGCCGGCAATCTCGGGCAGCGAGCCGGCGTTGCCGCAGATGACGGGCACGCCGCAGGCCATGGCCTCCACCACGGGCAGGCCGAAACCCTCGTATTTCGAGGGCTGCATCAGGAGGTCGGCGCGCTGATACTCCGCCAGGAGCCGCCCGTCGTCCAGGAAGCCCGTCCAGCGCGCGATCGCCTCCAGGCCCAGCTCCGCGGCCAGGCGCGGCGCCTCCGGGTAGCGCGGATCGCGCGGCCCCACGATGCGCAGCTCCAGCGGGAACGGGCACAGCCCCCGGGCGCGGGCCACGGCGCGCAACAGGCCGGTCAGGTTCTTGTAGGGGTCCGCGCGGCCCACGTACAGCAGGCGCGCGGGCCGACCGGGGCCGAAGGCCGCCGCGCCGCCGCCGCGCCCGGGCGGGGGACGGAACGTCTCGGAGACGCCGTTGAACACCTTGACCACCTTCGAGGCCGAGGACTCCGGAATGCGCAGCGCGCGGATGACGTCCGCGCGCGACCGCTCGCTGACGGTTATGATCGCGTCCGCGCGCGCGCCGGTCTCCAGCATGAGACGCCGGTAGAGCGGGTAAAGCCTGGCCTTGCGGGCCCGGGGCGCGTGTTCCGGAAAGAGCATCGGGATTACGTCGTGGATGGTGACCACGCAGGCGGTCCGTCCGCGCCTGCGCCGCGGGAAGGCCAGGTACGGGATCATGTAGTTGGGCGCGTGGTAGACCTCGACCCCGTGACGCGCGAGCAGGCGCGGCAGGGCGATCTGGCTGCGCGCGGCGAAAACCCCGTGCGGGAACCGCAGCGGACGGAACCGGTCGCCGGCCTCCGCGCGGCGCATCGCCGCGTCGCGGAGCGCGTCGTCGGCGAAAAGCAGCAGGTACTCGTTCTCGCGGTCGACCCGCGCCAGGGCGCGGATCAGCTCGCGCGTGTAGGCGCCGATGCCGGAGATCTCGGGGAAGATCCAGCGCGCGTCGATGGCAATTATCACGCCGTCACCTGTCTGTAGACGTCCGCCGTGCGCCGCGCGGTCTCGGCCCAGGAATAGCGCGCCGCCCGGCGCCGGCCGGCCGCCGCCAGCGCCCGCCTGCCGGGTTCGTCGGCCAGCAGGCGGGCCACGGTGCCGGCCCACCCGTCCGCGTCAAAGCCCTCAATCAGCCGCGCGCCGTCGCCCAGCACTTCGCGCAGCGCGCCGCCGCACGACGACACCACCGGCGCGCCGCAGGCCATGGCTTCCAGCGGCGGGAATCCGAATCCCTCGTAGAAGGAGGCGCACAGGAACAGGTCCGCCCCGGCGTACAGGGACGGCAGGTCGGCGTCCGCGACGTAGGAGATGTACCGGATATCCGCGGCGCGCGGGGACTCGCGCATGCGCCTCAGGATGGGTTCCACGTGCCAGCCCGCCGTGCCGGCCACCACCAGCGCGCCGCGGTACACGCCTTCCAGCCGCTCGAACACATCCGCCAGGAACGGCAGGTTCTTGCGCGGCTCGACCGTGCCGACGGTGAGGAGGTAGGGCCGCGCGATGCCCAGACGGCGCCGCGCCGCCGCGGCCGCGGCCGCGTCGGGCGGACGGAAGCTGTCCGCGATGCCCAGGTGAATGGGGTGGACGCGGGCGGGGTCCGCCTTCAACAGGGCCGTGATTTCTCCGGCGCTGAAGCGCGAATCGGTTATGATCGCGTCGGCGCGCCGGGCGGTATCGGCGATGCGCGCCGTCAGATAGCGGCGGTTGCGGGCTTCGGCGAACGCGGGGTAGCGCAAGAAGCTCATGTCGTGGATCGTGACCACGGCCTTGCCGCCGCGCAGCGGCGGCAGGACGAAGTTGGGGAAGTGGTAGACGTCGGCCTCTCCCGCGAGCCACTGAAAGGGCGGCCAGTTGACGGTCTTCCAGAGAAACGAAGCGGCGCGGCCGGGCAGCCAGCGCACGGCGCGGGGCCGCGCCCCGGCCGGATCGAACGGCAGACCGCGGCGACGGAAGTCGAAATAGAACAGCGCCAGCTCCGCGATCGCCGGTTCCGCGGCCAGGTGCTGCACCAGCGACCGCGTGTAGCGGCCCACGCCCGCGCGCTGGGCCAGCACGGACTGAATGTCGACGCACACCCGCATGCGGAGGAAATTAGCCGCCGCGCGGAGGGGAGTCCACGCTAAAGCGACGGGCGGCCGGCCGGTTGCGTCACGCCGGATTCCGGCCGTCAACCGGCGGAGCGCCGTGCGGCTTTCCCCGGCGCCGCCTCGACGAGCGCCACATCGTCGAACCAGGCCGTGCCGCCGCCTTCCACAACCAGACTGAGCAAAGCCAGCGGGTCATCGGGTACCGGCCGGAACTCGCATTCCAGCAGCGTCCAGTCGGTGTCGCCCGTCAGCCGTTTTGTTTCGTGCGACGCGCGCACGTCGCCCCAATTCCAGAAGACCTCGCTCAGGCGCAGGAACGCGCCCCGACCCGTCACGCCGCGGGTCCGCACCCAGGCGCTCAGCCGGTACCGCTTGGCGGATTCCAGGAAGATGGCTGTCCCGCAGTCGTTGGCAAACGCCTCCTGCCCGCCCCGCAGGCGCAGGGAGCGCCTGCCGGAATGGGCGACCCGGGAATCCGGTCTCGCCTCGCGGGTCCACGCGCAGCCGTTGTACGGCGTGCCGCCGGGAATAGGCGTCTCGAAATCGTTCACGACGCCGTACCGGAAACCGGCTTTCACCATCCCGCGATCCACCGGCAACATGGCGCGCGCCGCGTCTTCCAGCTCCTTGGCCACGGACAGCGGCAGGCTCACCAGCCGGTAGACCGCCTCGATGTGATACAGCCCGTCCCTGCTCCTGCGCCGCGGCGCCATGCCGATAACGTGCTGGTCGTACCACTGGCTGCAGGTCACAAACCGCGTGGGTGTTGACCTGACAATCTCCAGGAACGGATTCATGTCGCGTTCCGCCACCCAGCCGACAAATCCGCCCTTCGACATATGGGACCACTTGGGGCCGGCCAGCTCCATCCGCGACAGAGGATTCTGGTACTGGTAGCAGAACGTGCCGTCGCGCCGGGTCCAGATGCATTTCTGGTAGCGCTTGCGTTCTTCCCGCGACTCCATCAGCCCGGCGGCCAGGATGTTGGCATACTCGAACTCGCGCGGCTTCTTCATCCGCAGGTCGAACGCGCCGTCCAGCACGTAGCCCAGCGCCGGATCGAACCGGAGCCTGAAGCCGTGGGTCATCCGCGCGCCATCCTCCAACGTCTCCCGGTAGTCCAGGCGCAGCGTCGCGCCGCGGCCCCGCGGGCGGGTCAGCTTGCCGCGGCCCGTCCACGTGGACTGCGGCACGATGGTGATGCGCACGCCGGAGAGCTTGCGCCAGTCGTAGATCGCCGGCATCCTGTACTCGACCGGCGCCCCGCCGGCCGGCGGAAAGAACCGCAACAGCTCGATCTCGCCGAAGTCCAGGTTCAGGATGCCGATCTTCTGCGCGCCATCCATGATCCACGAGTACTTCTCGCGGTACTTGGGATCCTCCACCGCCGCAAGATGAAAGGCGGGCGTGTGGGCGTGACGCGGCAGGCCGGCGTAGCATCGGGCCTTCCGGATAAACCTCCGCAGGCGGCCGGCGCTCGTCGGATCTTTCATTAGCCTCCCTTTCGACGGATCACGATGTCATTGAAAAAGACAGACCTTTCTTTGTACACTGCGCGACAAGGTGGTGCAAGCGCATCGTTCGCCCCGGCGAAAAAGGAGGAGAGAGAACGTGACGACGAAACAGAAGCCCCACCCGCCCTATCTCGGCGCCGCCTACTACCCGGAAGCCTGGCCGCTGGAACAGGTTGACGACGACATCAGGCTCATGCTCAAGGCCGGCATGAACGTCATGCGCGTCGGCGAGTTCGCCTGGCAGCGCATGGAGCCGCGGGAGGGGCGGTTCGACTTCGCCTGGCTGCACCTCGTCGTGGACAAGCTCGGTAAGGCCGGCATAGGGACAATCATGGGCACGCCCACCCCCACGCCGCCCGCATGGCTGACCGAACGATATCCGGAGGTGCTCGTCGTCACGGATGCCGCCGACGGCGTCCGTACCCAGCACGGGGGCCGCGTTCACTTCTGCCCCAATAACGTTGTCTACCGCGACCTGTGCGCCCGCATCGTCACGCGCATGGGCGAGGAGTTCGGCCGCGACCGGAACGTGATCGGGTGGCAGATCGACAACGAGGTTTATCCGTACTGGGGCCGCGGATGCCGCTGTCCGGTTTGCGAGCGGAAGTTCCGGGAATGGCTGCGGGCGAAGTACGGCGCCATCGACAACCTGAACAGCGCCTGGGGCATGGGCGTCTGGAGCCTCGCCTACCAGTCGTTCGAGCAGATCCGTTACCCGCGCCAGGACACCTGGCATCATCCCTCCCACAAGGGCGCCTGGGCGGCCTTTCAGTCCGACGCCTTCGTGGACTACGTCATGGCGCAGGCCAACATCCTCAAGAAACTCACGCGCAACCAGGCGATCGGCACCGACATGATGCCGCTCACCCAACTGGACCATCGCGATATGAACCGCGGCCTGGACGTGGCGCAGTTCAACCACTACCACGGCATGGAGAACCTGTGGGAATCCGCGCTGTGGTTCGACTACCTGCGGTCGCTCAAGAGCCGGCCCTTCTGGAACACCGAGACGGCAACCTGCTGGAACGGCGGCGTGGCCGCCAACGGCTATCGCGAGCCGGGTTTCAACAGGGTGAACTCCTGGATGCCCATCGCGCTGGGCGGCGAGGCGAACCTCTACTGGCTGTGGCGCGCGCACTGGAGCGGGCAGGAGCTGATGCACGGGTCGGTGGTGTCGA
>VGWJ01000013.1 GCA_016873635.1 Lentisphaerota bacterium
CCGATCATGCCTTGCGCGCTCTCTTCGCCTTCCGTGCGGTCCGATACGACGCCCGGCGTTCGCGGACGGATTTCCCTCCGGCTGTCTCGCTGTCTCCGCCGCCAACGTACTGATAGCCGATGGCGGGTGGATTCTCGCTCGCCATCTGCTGCATGGTGTCGAACAGGGTGCCGATGGCCTTCCCGTGCGAGGCGACCTCCTGTTCGAGCCGGCGCAGGCGCTTGGAGAGCTTGGCTTGCGAAGTCAGGAACTCCCGCAGCCGGACGAATGCGCGCATGATGGCAATGTTGACCTCGATGGCGCGCGGGCTGTTGAGGACGCTGGATAGCATGGCCACGCCCTGTTCGGTGAAGGCCATGGGAAGATGGCGCAGTCCACCCCAGGAACTTGAGGTCACAATTTGTGACCTCAAGATTGCAAGTTCCTCCCGCGTAAGAACATACAGGAAGTCGTCGGGGAACCGCTCCCGGTTGCGATTCACGGCTTGCTTCAGCACCTTCGTCTCCACTCCGTAGAGGGCGGCCAAGTCTCTGTCCAACATGACCTTCTCTCCCCGGAAGACGTAGATGGCGGCGGCGATGCGTTCGAATGGGACGATGGCGGCGTGTTCGGTCATGGCGTGATCCCCCCCTGTTCCGCAAACTGGGGAATGTCGGACGGTTTGGCCCCGGCGGCAACCCATGACTCGAACCGGCGAAACGCGGCCAGCACTTCTGGCAACCGGTTCGGTCCGTCGGCGCCGGTGGACGTGATCCCCACGGCGTCGGGTGCGGCGCTGAAGACGGGGTAATCGAGAATCTCGCGCACTTCACGCCAGAGGGCCGCGTTGTGGGAGCGATCAACCTTTCGCAACGCGATGCGCAGTTCGCGTGTCAGCGCGTCGGCTTTGTGTCCGGTCTCGTCGGTCCAGGTCTCGTCGAACCGCTTCCGGAGTTCCCGGGCGCGTTTCTTGTCAGTCGGCTCGCCGGCCCAGCGGGTTTTTCCGACGGTGGTCATCCCCACGCCACGGGGGTACTTGGGCGGTTCGGCCTGCTTCCATTCCGGCAACTGGCGGGTCAGACCGACGGAATCGGCTTCACGCATGATAGCGGCCAGGCCGGGAGAGTCGCCGGACGCGATGCGAGAACCGTACTCGGCGCAGAGGCGGGAGCGGTGCGCGTTGAACGCCGCATCGTGCTTTGCATGGGCGTTCCGCCAGGCGTCTTCCCATGCGGCGGCTTCGGGGGCCGTGAACTTCCGCAGGAAGACCAACGACGCCTTCACGGTCGCATCCGCGGAGACGAACGTCTCTTCAGGCAGGCTGACGACCGCGAGCAGGCGGGCCTTCCCTTCGGCCCAGCGGCGCAACCACGCCAGCGAGGGGTTGTTGAGATTGCCGTCGGGCAGCACGATGCCCATCCGCCCGCCGGGTTGAAGGAGTTGGATGCAGCGTTCGAGAAACAAGAGTTCGGTGGGGCGGTTCGGTTTGCCTTCGCCGATCTCGTAGGCCTCCAGGATCGCGTCTTTATCGGCGGCCCGTTTCTGGGTCTGGCGATGGGTCGTCTCCCACAGGTCGCCGTAGCGCTCGCGGCAACGGTCCAAGTAGGCGCGCTCGGTCGGGACACGGGTCTCTTCCGTGCCGCCGAACTTCTGGTCCTCGCCGACGTTCTGCCCAAAGGGAGGGTTCGTGAGAACCAGATGGAACCGGCCGGCGAAGACGCCGTTGATGTCCACGAGGCCATCGTGATAGTGGATGCCGCCGTGCCCGTCGCCGTGCATGATCATGTTCATCTTGGCGGTGCGGGCGGCGCGCGGTTCGGCATCGGTGCCGAAGATGCACTCGCGGGCGAGCTTGCGCAGCCGCGACGGCGGATCGGTTTGTTCGGGATCGAGATCGCAGTTAAGTTTCAGAAAGGCCTCGTCGATCCGGCGGACTTCCTCGTCCTCTTTGAGGCGCTTGGACTCGATGGCAGCGCGCGCAGCGTCCTTCTTGGCCTGCACGCATACGTGTGCTTGAGCGGCTCTCCCTTGTACTTCAGCGCCACATTCCGTTGCGCGACGACCGGGATCTCCTGCAACCGAAACTCGATCTCCAGGCACTCCTGATACACCGGCTCCAGGAACCCGCAGCCCTTTCCCTTGTACACCTCAAAACACGCCCCGACAATCCGATACGCTTCCTTCCGGTAGATGAGTTCCGGTCTCTCTTCCGTTTCGTGTCCTTTCGCGTTCTTCGTGGGCTCCATATCCGTCATCCCGTTTCGGGGCATGCCCACCAAACACGCGAAAAAGCGCGAAAGCGGGATCGGCTTGCCCTTTCGCGTCCTTTCGCGTCTTTCGTGGGCTCCATCCTCCTCATCCGCTCTCGGCCCCATCATCAAGCCATGTCCGGTTCATGCCCGGTTCCCGATCCGCTTGCCGGTTGACCGGACGGTATAGGCAGCCTTGTCTTCGCCGACCGCCATCCGCGGCGTCGGTTGGATCCACTGAGCCGTGCCGTCGCGCCATACGGTCACGGGATCCCCCGCGCGCCGCCTCTCGTCCATCACTTTCCCGACTGCCGCACGAAACGCCTGTGTGGCCTGTTCCAGGAGCGCGTTGCGTTTCATGGTTCACCTTCCTTCACTAACTGAGCCGCCTTCTCGGGATCGAGGCAGGTTCGAACGCCAGCCTGCATAATCCAGATGGGTTCCGGCTCCACGCCTGAGTTGTCGAAAACGAAACGGAATCCATGAGACAGAGGTACTCGCGGAAGAGGTTGTGGATCGAGCGGTCAAAACGCCGCCTGACATCACGACTCGGCACATCATGCCCGCCGTGTCGCACCCGGTCTTCAATGCGCAGCAAGGCGAGTTCGGGTGACGGCAGCCAGACGAAGTACATGTTCAAGCGGTAACCACGCTCGCGCATCGAACGGAACATGCGAACATACGTTCGCCCCGACAGGGTCGTTTCCATCGCAAAGTCGAAGCGCCGACGAACGAGTTCGGCTATGCGAGTCAGCACCATGCGGCCCGCCTGTGCTGTTTGCCGCGCAGGGTCGCACATCTTTGGTCTTATGCGAGCCGTGCCCGCCGAGCCGATTCCCCCCAGGCCGGCGCGCAGTCCACCATTGGACGCGCCATCGTTGCCGTTGAAGTGCAGGATGGAGCCCCGGTTGCCCTCGTCCCTGTCGTTGACGCCGATGAGCCCCGGCTTCTGTCCCCACGGCATGGCTTCCGGGAGGTCCGCAAGTTTCGCCCAGAACTCGATGCAGCCGGCCGATGTCGGTACGATGCCCACGGGGAAGGTGACCCCGAACTGCTCCTGCATGTTCAGCTCGATGCCCTGCCCGAAGCGTCCCTCGACGAACCGACCGGCGTTGAACTTGCCCTCGGGACCGACACTGCCGCGTTTCACCTCATATTCGGAACCGAGCCGGTTTCACAAGACCAGCCCTTTCCGGGCGAATGCCCCGCCGGAGAGCGAAACCTGAACGGCGCGAATGTGCTCGATGGGCACGGTCACTTTTCACTCCGTTCGCGGAGTGGAAATTAGCGCGGTTTCGAGCTGCGCGGGGGTCAGGAGCCGGACGCTGCCGTCGCAGAAGGCGGCGCAGATGTTCTGCCCGTCCCGATCCGGCGGCGCGTACACCAGCACCGTCGCGCCGGGCTGCTTCACCGACTCCGGCGCGCGGCCGGCCACCGCCGGGTTGAGCCGGATCGCCTGCCCGGTCCCCATGTCGCGCTGAATGGCGTCCAGGTTGCCGGCATACGGTTTGAGGTCCTCGATCTCAACAGGCAGTTTCGCGTGGTCCATTGCGTACATCTGGCAGGCCAGCGCAACCTGCCGGAGGGCGCTCATCGTTCGGGCTTCGGCGGCACGCGCCGTGGCGCCCTGGCCGGCGTCGAACATGAGCCGCAGCATGCCCGCCGCGAGATTGCGGCCGCCGCCATCGAGGCGCACGGTCACGCTCCGGGCATCCGCGGTGAGCCCGGCCGTGATCCGCTCCAGGCCCGCCTGAGGGAACAAGCGCGATGCGTCAGCCGTCGCAAAAGCGGTCGCCCCCGCCTGTCGCGCCGCCGGCGTCTGACCGAGCCCCTCTCCTCCTTCGGCAAAGTGCTTGAGCATTCGTTCCGCCGCGGCCTGCCCGTCGCCGCGGGACGGCGCCACCAGCAGGACGTTCCCCTTCAGCGCGATCACCACATCGTCCGTTCGCCAGACCTGCACCCCCGGCCGGTTTTCCGCCGCCACCTCACCCTCTTTCTCCGCCTGCGTCACCAGCGCCCGGACCGTCGCCTGCGCGCGCGCGGGGTCTTTGCCCTCGAGAAGCAAGGCGGCGTGGCGCTCAAGCTTCCGCCCATGGGCCGGATCAATCACCACCACGGCGGCGGCGACCAGGTTGGAGACGAGGTCCGCCCGCACGTCCAGCCCGGTCCCCCTGGCAACATCGCGGAGGAACTCCTCGCGCGGGCTCTCGCCCCGCCCGGCGATGGCCATGTGACTGAAGCCCGCCTCGAAGAGATCCCAGACCTGCGCCGCATCGCGGACGCCGACCGCAAGCGCCAGGCCCGCGTCCGCCGGAATGGCATCCGCCAGCGCCGGCACGCGCTCGGGCGGCTTGAGCGCAGCCGCCAGCGGACTGCCCGGATCGATTTCCGCCCGCAGCGCGATGCCGTCCCTGGTCATGCGCAACGTGGCGCCGCGCCATGCCGGCAGGTCAACGAACGCGCCGGCGGCCAGGAACTCCGCCATGTCGCCCCGCGACATGGCCGGCAGAAACCCGTTGACGACGGCGCCGATATCGGCGCGCACCTCCAGGAGCGGCGGGAGCGCGCTTACGGGATTGACGGACGCGCCGGCTTCGGCGCCCGCCTTGAGGATGAATGTCTCGGCCGTCAGGCTGTCCGAGGCCACCGCCAGCAGCCCGTTGGCCTCGGCGAACCAGACCGCGTCCCCCGGATCCGGGCCGACCGCGTGAAGCATGCGGCCCGCGTAGATCATGGCGCGCGACGCGCCGGCGCCGTCCGCCATCCGGGCGCCGAACAGCCTGGGCAGGATGTCCGGAGCGTCTCCGCGATCGAACACCGCGAGGAACCGGGGTTCCCCGCGTCGCCCCATGCCCATGCTCCAGAGCTTGACCGCGCGCACGCGGGCGATGCTTTCGCGGAGCGCGGCGGGATCGACGCTCGTGAGCTGGCCCAGGGCTTCAATGCTCTCCCCGTAAGACGCCTCCGCCGTGCGCCCGGCGAACAGGGCCTTGGCCAATTCGGGGTCCTCCCGTATCAGCGCGCGCAGTTGCGCGACATCGAGCGCGACGCAGCCCACTGCCCCGGCCGGCGCCAGGGATTCGACGTTGCGTCGCTGCCCCGTATCCCGCGGCCCGTCCTGAACGCTGAGAAACAGCGCGAGAAGCAGCTTGAGAACAACACTTGGCCCGGCGGATTCCATTTTCGGTTCCCTCCTTTGCCCTGCACTGCAGACGCGAAACGTCCGTCCGCTCGCCTTCTGTCCTGGCCCGCGAACCGCTTGCGCCCCAGGCAGTTGTCACCAACAGGTCTACTCAACCACCAGCGCCGTTCCGTCGTCGAGCACAACCGTGACCTTCACGCCGAGGGACAGGCAATCCTTCAGCTCCGGCTTGTCCGCGAGCAGCTTGAAGTACTCTTCGCTGCCGAACTTGACGGTAACGATCTTCATGTCCAGCTTGAAGGCGTTGTCGATCCAGCGGCCGTCGATGAGCGTGAACACCTTCTTGCCGACGTACTTGACGGTCGCCGGTTCATTCGCGGCATTGTCCTGCTCCTTGTAGCCACTGATCGCCTTGCTCATGGCGATGGCCCGCGCGCCGGATTCCTGGCGCATGGCGGAGCCGTTCGCATCTTCGTCGCCGCGGACGGCGCCCCCTGAACTCCGTCCGGGTTCGGATTTGCGGCGATCCCCGGCGGCATACAGGAAGCCGTCCTCGCGGGTGACCGGTCTTGCGGGCGCGGCCGCGGCGCGATCGATGCCGCGATCCGCGTAGGCCTTGTCGTCCTCGAGCACGAGGTACGAAGTGTAGGGGGTCATGATGCCGAACTCGCGGCTGAGGCGGATGACCTCGTCCTTGAGCTCCGCGCTCTCGCCGCGCAGCCGGATCTCGTCGAGCAGAAACCCGACGCGGCGCGTGGCCCACAGCCGGGGAATGAAGCTGTTGTCGGCTTGCTCCGCGGGGAAGGTCTCCTCGTAGACGAACTCGCGCTCCTCGCCGTTCACCTCGCCGAACAGGCGAATAGCGGAATCCCCGCTGCCTTCGTACCGGCCGAAGACGGTGATCTGGTCGCCGCTGAACAGGTCGGGGAGCGCCGTCGGGTGGATCATGGAGGTCTTGAGCTTGTCCACCTCGACGCGGACCTTGGCCAGGACCGGGCAGCTCATCTTGTCCGCCAGGCTGGAGACCTTTACCTCGATGTCTTCGTCCGGCGCCAAGTACTGCGGAACGCCGCCGTTCCGGCCGGCGACTTTGTCGAGCAGAAGGGCGTTGACGTCCTCGCCCACCCCGAACACGAAAACGCGCGCGGCGGCGGGGTGGCCCTTTCCGATGTCCTTCAGGATGACCTCCGTGTCGGTCTCGCCGATGGTCGGACGTCCGTCCGTGAGGAAGAGAATCATCGCGGGGCGTTTGGGGTCGTAGTTCATGGCCAGGGCCGCCTTGAGCGCGTCGTAAATGGCCGTTCCGCCGCGCGCCTCAAGCTTCTGAACGAAGGCCAGCGCCTCCTCGCGGTTGCCGGGGTTGACGTCCACGAGCGTTTCCTTGAAGGGCGCGACGTCGGTGCTGAATCCGATGATGTTGAAGCGATCGCCGTCGTGCAGCGTCTTCACGCAATACTCCAGCGCTTTGCGCGCCTGTTCAATCTTGCTTCCGGCCATGCTTCCGGAAGTGTCGAACGCGAAGGTCACGTCTTTCTGCATGGCCGTTTCCGGCGTGGCGACGGACGGCGCGAGCATCAGCATGAAGAAGCCCTTGTCGCCCTGCCGCGCATGGGTGAGCAGGTTCAGGCCGAACTCCTTCTTCGACACGGTGTAGTAGAGCGCGAAGTCGCGATCCAGCAGGGCCCTGTCTTCCTCGAATCCGATGACGGCCTCGCCGTCGCCCTTGCGCGAGATGCCGACCTTGTGCGACGGCGAATAGATGCTCTTGAGCGGGATGCGGGAACTCAGACGCACCCCCACGGTGAAGTCCGCCAGGGTGCGGGAGGCCTTGTCGCCGGTTTTCAGCGGATAAACGTACTTGTAGAGACCGCCGTCGAACTCCAGGGTCTGCGAGTATTCGAGTTCGATCTTCTGCAGGCCGTTGGCCGGGACGGGGAAGACGCTGACGCGGAAGAGGTTGCCGCCAAGGTACTCCAGCAGTCCGGGGTCCTTCATCCGGCGCACGATATCTTCGTAGATACCCCGCGCCTTGCCTTTTTCCACGAGTTCGCCGCTCATGCGCCTGCCGTTGATCATCATGGCAAAGTCGGAAATGCTCGCATTCTCGGGCAACGGGAAGACGTAGACCGCCTCCAGGTTGCGGTCGACGCTGTTCCGGAAGACCTGTTCGATCTTCGCCGTGGCGACCCCGTCCTTGATCCGGATATCCACCCGCTGGCTCTCGATCGCCAGGGGCGGGATGGATTCATCCTTGGGAATCAGCACGCCGGCGCCCAGCGCGTGCAGCGCGTTGAAGGTGAGAATGCCTGCCAGTCCGATTGCCATCCGTTTCATGAGTCTGACTCCTTGGCTTTTGCATATAGACGCTGCTCGGCGCGATATTGTTCCGGCTTTCTTGGCCGGGATCCCTGCTTCAACAGCTCCGGCGCCGGTTGCCTGGTTTGCCTGTCCAGCCAACCCACCGTTGCTCTCCAGGGTTATCGACGCCAGGCGTCGGGGCCGGCGCATACGGCGCGTCGCGGTCAGGCGCCGGGCGTCCGGTACGCCGGCGGCTTGGGGTCGAGCCAGTCGATCAGGGCCTTCCGCATGGCCATGGCGAAGACCATGTTGCCGTACGGGTTGTAGTGCCCGAAAACCTGGGCGCCGGCCCGTTCGACGTAGAGCTTTTCGCAGAATTGCTCGACCGTGCCCTTGAAGGACTTCGCTTCCCGTCCGATCGTCGGCAGGGTGTCGATGTAAAGGTATTTCTCCCTGTCCAGGAAGTCCACGAACTCGGCGTCGAACCGCTTCCCCTTCCTGACGTAGGCCTGGACGGTCGGCACGTCGTAGCTCAGCATGATCATGAATTTGCGGTTGTTGGCCCGGCACCACGCGCGGAACTTGTCCACGACGAACATCGTGGAGCGGATGCCGTAGGCGATATGAAGCCTGCGCGCATCGGCCCGGCGCGTCTTCAGACTGCGCAGGTTGACCTTCACGCCCAGCGCCTCGGCCAGCTTCTCCGACTCCTCCACGGGCGCCTCGCCGCCCTCGCGCAGGCAGTACAACTGGGCCACCGGGTCGTCCTTGAACGCGTTGTAGTAGTTGTCCCTGCCCACGAGCTTGCGCAGGTCCGTGACTTTCCGGCACATGCCGGGCCGTTCGACCCATTCCCCCTTGCCGAGGTCGTAGCGCACGTGCATCCAGGGGAAGCCGTGCACGGGATAGCCGTCTTTCCGGCCGCGAGGGAGATCCCGGCACATCCAGGCCACGCGCACCCAGCGGGCCGCGTCGATATTGCGCATGTAATCGTCGTCCCAGATATTGAGGACGATGTATTCGGCGGCGAAATCCTTCTTCGCCTCCATGCGCATGGCGCGGCGGCAGGCCTGGTAGACGCCGTAGCCGCCCACGCCGAAATTCCGGACCGGCTCGCGGAAGTTGGCGGCCAGGATTTCCTGCCAGGTCTCGCCGTCGCTGACCTGGGCGCACTGGGTATAGCTGTCGCCGTAGGTGTTGATCCGGCACGGCTGATCGGCGTAGTTGATCATTCTGCGATGTTTGCCGCGGGGATGATAAGTGCCGGCCGTGATCGCGCCGTCCATGCCGTCCTTCATGCAGTGGTTCCGGTGCAGATACCCCAGCTCCGCGTCGAACTCCAGGATGGCCGGATGCTCAGGGTCCATGTACCGCTCGATCTCGACCGGGTGGTACGCCGCCTGGTAGAGCAACTGCTTCAGATCCTTCAAATCGCTCACTCGCATCCCCTCCTGTTCGCGGCCGTTGCGTCTCTCTCGTCGACCGATGTTCGCGTTCTTATACGGACGAATTGCACGTGGAACAAGCGTCAAGTGGATTGCTCCCCGCGGAGGTCGGACAATATTCCCTCGGCAATGGCGTCCAGTTTCCCGGCCACCTCCGGCGTGCAGCCCTCCGCGAATCGCCTCAATTCCCTGACTTCCACCGCGTAGATCCGGATGTCCGCCGGCACGACATATCCGAACCTTGCGGCCAGCGCAAAGGCCGTCGCGAAGTTGATGTCATGGGCTGAGCTGTGGCATACGCTCGACCGGAGATCCTCCAGCGTGAGCCGGTGCACCGTTCCCGCCGGGCCGTTCCCGAGCTGGATCGCATCAATCACGACGAGCCTGTCGTAGCCGGCCAGCCGGCGAAGCAGGTCCAGCGTTGCCCCGCTTTCCTTGAGAACGTCATACCGCTCCGCGGGCAGACGCGGGGCCAGCCTGTCGGCCACCTCCCACCCGACCGCGTCATCGGAGAGGATCGGATTCCCGAGAGCCAGAATCAGCGTCTTGCCGACAGTCGCTTTTTCGGATTCGTTCGGCATGGGGTAATCGCGTTCCGCGCGCCGGGCGCGGGTCCCGGGGAATAGTCAAGGACGCCGGAGAGTCCTGATGACGTTCCCGCTCCTGTCGAAGACCTTGACCTCCATCGGCATCTGCCCCGGCAGGGCATGCGTGGAGCAGGAAAAGCAGGGATCGTAGGCCCGGAAGCACATTTCGAGCATATTGAGAATGCCGTTGCTGACCTCGAACTTGTGAATGACGGCCTTGGCCACCTTCTTCATGGAAAGATTCATGGCCGGATAGTTGATGCTGGAGGCCACGAGCAGGTTGAGCTTCCGGATCAGGCCGTTGTCATCGCATTCGTAGTGATGAATCAGGGTCCCGCGCGGCGCGGCAACGATTCCGACGCCCGCCGTGGGTTTCTCGGTCGGGACGCGGCGCACGTCCCTGGACGTGATCTCCGGGTCGTTGATCAATTCCTGCATGCGTTCGGCGGCATACATGCACTCGATGGCGCGCGCCCAGTGGAAGGCCAGCGTGTAGTGCACGGGCTTGCCGCCGAGGATTTCGAAGAAGCGGTCGGCGGCCTGCTGGGCAAGCGGCGTGGGAATCCTGTCCGCCACGTTGAGCCTGGCCAGCGGCGCGACGCGGACGATCCCGCTTTCCGCGCCGTCCTTGAAACCGTGCCAGCCGACCTTGCGCAGGTACGGGAACTTCAGGTAAGTCCACGGTTCCACGTGCTCGGCCATGTATTCGAGATAGTTGCGGGGCCCGAACCGGCCGCACTCCCTGCCGGCGGGATCGATGATCCGGATATCGCCGTCGTAGAAGTTCAATTCGTTCTTCGCGTTGACCATGCCCATGTAGTAGGTCTCGTGGTAGAAGAGGTCCTTGTTCACCACGACGCCCACCAGTCTGTCGTTCTTGAGGATGAAATCGTCCACGACCTGCAGCGTGAACTTGGAGAACTCCAGCAGTTCCCCGGCCATGCCGGCAATCCGGTCGCGGTCTTCGGTCGAAAGGGAATGCGAGATGCCGCCCGGCAGGCCGAAGACCGGGTGCGTGGCCTTGCCGCCCACGATCTCCTGGATGAGTTCGGCGTGCGCGCGATTCACCAGGACCCTCTTCCCGATCTCCAGACCGACAACGTTGATCACGCCGACCACGTTGCGCTCCTCGGGCGCCGCGGCCCAGCCGCAGATCAGGTCCGGCCCGACGGCCAAGGCGTAGATGTGCGCGATATGGCTGTGCAGGATGTGCGCGCAGTACGCCATCTCGCGGAGTTTCCGGGCGGCCGGCGGCGGCTCCACGCCGTAGGCCATGTCGACGGCTTTGGAGGCGGCCAGGTGGTGCGGCCAGGGGCAGACGCCGCACAGGCGGGTTGTGATGCGCGGGATCTCCTCCAGGGGCCGCCCCTTGCAGAACTCCTCGAATCCGCGAAGCTCCACAACCTGGAAATAGGTGTCCTCCACTTCGCCCTTGTCGTCGAGAAACACGCTGATCTGCGCGTGGCCCTCCAGGCGCGTGGCCGGCGCGATCCGGATCACCCGGCTCTTGACCTTGTACTTCCTGTCTTCCAGCTTGGGGTATTCTGAGGCGGACATCCGGTGTCTCTACTCCTTCCTGGGCGGCCGCTCGCTCACGACGCGTTTCAGCAGCGACTTGGGCAAGGTGAAACGATAGAGGGTGCCCAGCGGATCACGCATCTTGGCGACCAGTCTCTGGATCTCTTCTTCAGGCAACGCGGTCTCGCTTCCGCTCACCCTCAGGATTGAAGAGAACGCGCTCAGCATGCTGCCGCCGTGGTCAATGACCGACGCGGTGGGGCCCATGCAGCCGCGGCAGGGCACGTTGACCTTGATGCACTTGGCGTCGCACCCCCCGCGCGTGGCGGGACCGAAACAGATGATGCCCTGTTCGAGAAAGCACTTGTCGGGGTCGGGCTGGATGTAGTCGACGCCCTTGATCTCGTCCACGGTCACCTTTTCCGGCTTTTCGCGCGGGCATTCCTCGCACAGCGTGCGCTCACTGGCGAGGATCATGCCCTTCGGCGGGAGCGGGGCTTTGCCGTTGACGAAATCGAGCACCACCTGCAGAAGTTTGACGTTCATCTCGCGGGTGGGCGGGCAGGCCCCGATGACGTAGTCTACCTCCACGACATCGTCCAGGGCCTTGACCTGTTCGTCCAGCTCCGGCAGCTGCAGTTCGTGTCCCTCGGGGGTCACGTACTTCGTCTGCGGCCGCGTGTGCTCCGGATTCACGGTGGTCGCGGTGTCGTCGTAGACCGTATCCAGGATCTTCTTCCGGGAGGTCACGTTGGCCAGGCCGGGAATCCCGCCGAACGCGGCGCAGGCCCCGTACGCAACCAGGATCCTGGACTTGCGCCGCAGGAGCCCGGCGATATGGCGGTTCTCGCTGTTCCTGACGGCGCCGTGGTAGAGGCAGATCGTAATCGCCCCGTCCTCCATGGCCTCCACGTCCTTGAGCTTGACGTCCGAGACCAGCGGGGCGAAGGTCAGGTCGGCCACTTCGAACAGCCTGAGCAGTTCCACGTCCAGGTCGAGAACGGCGATGTCGCAGCCGGAGCAGGTGGCGCCCTGGGCGATGGCGATCTTGATCTTCTCAGGCATGGGCGGCCTCCTCGGCCGCGACGCCATCCGTCCGGGCCGCGGTCTCACGGTATGGGCTGGGGCCGAGAGCGCCGACCCGCCTGATGAATCCGTTCACGCTGGAGGCGAATTTCTCCGCCTCGCCGGCCGAGATCCACTCCAGGTGCAGGCGCTCCGGGTCGAGCCCGAACTGGCTGAGCAGGGAGCGCAGCAGCGCGATGCGGCGCCGGGTGCGGTAGTTGCCGCCGATGTAGTGGCAGTCGCCGGGATGGCAGCCCGCCACCATGACGCCGTCGGCCCCCAGCCGGAACGCTTCCATGATCCATTCCGGGTCAACGCGCGCGGAGCACATGGTGCGGACCACGCGGAAGTGCGGGTCGATCTGGTAGCGGCCGATCCCCGCCAGGTCCGCCCCGGCGTACGAACACCAGTTGCAGCAGAAAACCAGGATCCTGGGTCTGAATTCCTCCGTCATTTGTCTTCCCGCACTCTCTTCCCGGGTTTCAGGTTTCAGGAACGGGGTCGGACATGTCGGACCGGTCGGACAGGTCCGACAGCATCCCTTCCCGAAACCCGGAACCTGAAACCTCTCCCGTCACTCCGCCAACGCCGCCCTGATCATGGCCAGCATCTGCTCGTTCTTGAACCCCTTCTGTTCCATGGCGCCGCTGGGGCACGCCGCCACGCAGCCGCCGCAGCCCTTGCACATGGCCTCGTTCAGGCGCACGATCTTCTCGCCCTCCTTGCCGCCCGGCCGGTCGATGACTTCAAGGGCGTTGTACTCGCAAACGGGCACGCAGATGCCGCATCCGTCGCACAGTTCCTCGTTCAGCGCCGCGATGGTGGCCTCGGCCCGGTACTTGTCCTTGGAGATGATCGTGCAGGCCTTGGCGGCGGCCGCTTCGGCCTGGGCGATGGTCTCCGCCATGTTCTTCGGCCCGTGCGCCAGCCCGGCCACGAACACGCCCTCGGTGGCGAATTCGACCGGACGCAGCTTGGCATGGGCCTCCAGGAAAAAGCCGTCCTGGGTCAGCGGCACTTTGACCATCTGGGCCAGCCGCGCGTTGTCGGGGCTGGGATCGATCCGGGCGCTGAGGACCACCAGGTCGGGCCGCAGCACGAGTTCGCGCTGCAGCAACGGCTCGCGCACCGTCACCTTCAGCCCGCGCCCGTTGGTCACGACCGGCCTGGCCTCGGGCTCGTAGCCCACGAACAGCACGCCGCGGTCGCGCGCCGCCTGGTAGTGATCCTCGCTGAACCCGTACGTCCGCATGTCGCGGTACAGCACGTAGACCTGCGCTTCCGGCCACGTCTCGCGGATGCGGAGGGCGTTCTTGACGGCCGTGCTGCAGCACACGCGGCTGCAGTACATGTGACCCTCCTCGCGGGAGCCCACGCACTGGATCATGACCACGGAACGCGGCGCGCGCGCGCCGGCGGACGAGGACTTCCCGGCCAGCATCGTCTCCAGTTCGAGCTGGGTCACAACGCGCGAATCGTCCATGCAGCGGTATTCGTCCGGCCTGGATTCACTGCCGCCCGTGGCCAGGATCAGGGCGCCGTGCGCCACCTTCGTGCGCCTGGCGCCGGTCTTGAGCGTGCTTTCGAAGCTGCCGACGAAGCCCTCCACGTTGTCCAGCTCGGTGCCGGTGAGGACCGCGATGCCGGGATGGCCCCTGACTTGCGCGATCAGGCGGTCGCGGTAGGCGCGCACGTCGGGCTCGTCAAAGGTGTACCTGACGCGGTCGAGGTTGCCTCCCAGCCGGCGGCGCCGCTCCACGAGCGTCACCTTGTAGCCCTGCCCGGCCGTCGCCAGCGCCGCGGTCATGCCGGCCAGGCCGCCCCCGACCACCAGGGCGGAAGGCGTGACGTCCAGCAGCGCGGCCGCCAGCGGCTCGACCATGGCCACCTTCGCGACCGCCATGTGGACCAGGCAGCGCGCCTTGAGCGTGGCCTCCTCGGGCTGGTGCATGTGGATCCAGGAACACTGGTCGCGGATGTTGGCCATCTCGAACAGGTGCGGGTTGAGGCCGGCCCGCCGGAGCGTTTCCTGGAACAGCGGCTCGTGCGTGCGCGGCGAGCATGAAGCGACCACGACCCGGTTGAGGCGGTGCTTGGCGATCATGTCGCGGATGTGGTCCTGCGTGTCCTGCGAACAGGTGTAAAGGTTGTCCTCCGTGTGCGCCACGTAGGGCAGGCCGCGCACATGCACCGCCACCGCCGGCACGTCCACCACGCCGCCGATGTTGATTCCGCAGTGGCAGACGAACACGCCGATGCGCGGCTCTTCGCCGCTCACGTCGCGTTCGGGCGGGAACTCCGGCTCCTTCGTGAGCGTGTGCCGCGCCCCGGCCAGGAGCTGTCCGGCCCGGCCCGCGGCGGCGCTGGCCTGCGTGACGGTCTCGGGGATGTCCTTGGGGCCCGAAGCCGCGCCGGCCACGTACACGCCCCGGCGCGAGGTCTCAAGCGGACGCGCGGGATCCGTCCACACGAAGCCGTTCGCCTCGACCCTCACGCCGAGCGTCCTGACGAGCTGCCTGATCCGGGCGGGCGGCTCGAGTCCGGAGGAAAGCACGACCATGTCGAAGTCGTCCGCCGCCACGGATCCCTCGGCCGGCGAATACCGCACCCGCAGCCGGCCGTCCGCGGCGTTCACGTCGCTGACCCGCGCCCGCGCGAACCGCACCCCGTACTCCGTCTTCGCGCGCTCGTAGTACCGGTCGAACTCCTTGCCGAACGCCCGGATGTCCATGAAGAAGACCGTGACGTCCAGGTCCCGGCAGTGTTCCTTGGCGATGACCGCCTCCTTGATCGCGTACATGCAGCACACCGACGAGCAGTAGCGGTTGCGGCAGGCGATGTCCCGCGATCCCACGCACTGCAGGAAGGCGATCTTCCTCGGTTCCTCTCCGTCCGACGGCCGGCGGACATGCCCCGCGCAGGGCCCCGAAGCCGACAGGATACGCTCGAACTCCATGCTGCTGACCACGTCCGGATAGCGGCTGAATCCGTAGTCGTACTCCAGGCGGGACATGAATTCCTCGAAGCCCGGCGCCAGGACGACGGCGCCGACGTCGATGTCTTCTTCCCTGGGCGCGTCCTCGGGCATCACCGCCTCGGCCTTGCAGATGTTCGCGCACCCCTTGCACTCCATCTTCCCGCTCAGCGCCAGGCAATGCTCCGCGTCGCGCACGTGCCAGCGGGGCACGGCCTGCGGGTACGGGCAATAGATGGCCCGGCGGGACGCCAGGCCGCGGTCGAACTCGTTGGGCAACACGATCGGGCACGCGCTGCGCACCTTGAGGGCGTCCTCGGGGCAGGCCTCAACGCATTCCCAGCAGCCCGTGCACCTGGTCAGCTCGTACACCGGCTTCTCGCAGTTGCACTCCGCCGCCTGCTCCGCGCCGCACGTGACGGGAATGGCGACAAAGGAATAGGGGCCGATCGCGCGTTCGCCGACGGGAAGCGAAAGATTGTGGATTACCAGTTCCTTGATGGCGCGGACATCACAGCCGCGCGCCACCACCCCCAGCTTGCTGCCCCGGGCGGCCTCCAGGATCTGGCGCAGAACGGTGGCCACGGGATAGCGGGGTTCCAGAACGAGCGTTTCCAGCTCGTCCTCGCGCGTGAACACGCAGGGCCCCACGTGCCCCCAGCGCTTGCGCAGTCCGAGCACGCCGTCGCAGCCCTGCCGCAGCAGCTCGCGCGCCCTGGCGGTCACGCGCTCGAGTTCGGGTGTCTGGGCGGTCGCGATCATCTGCCGTTCCGTCCCGTCACGCGCACGGCGCACACCTTCAGTCCGGGAATCTTGGCCTCCGGGTCGAGGGCGCGGTTGGTGAGCACATTGGCCGCGGCCTCGGCGAAATGGAACGGGATGAACACCGTTCCTTCCGGGACGCGCTCCGTGACCTGGGCGGCGATGGCGATTTCCCCGCGCCGCGAGGCCACGTCCACCGTGTCGCCGTCGGCGATCTTCAGGCGCCCGGCGTCGAGCGGATGGATTTCCACGTAGCCGGCCGGCACCTCGTGGTTCAGCAGGCCGATGCGGCGCGTCATCGTGCCGGTGTGGTAGTGGAACATCGTGCGGCCGGTCGTCATGATCAGCGGGTACTCGGCGTCGGTCTCCTCGGCGGGCGGCCGGTATTCCACGGCGTGGAACAGGCCGCGACCGCGGGCGAAGCGGTCCTTGTGCAGGAATTGCGTGCCCGCGCTCCGGGCGTCGGGGCAGGGCCAGGCCGGCGTCTCGCCCGCCTCCAGGCGGGCGTGGGAAATGCCCCCGTAGGACGGCGTGGTCGCCGCGATTTCGTCCATGACCGCCGCCGGGCTCGCGTAGGAGAAAGCCCCGGATCCGAGCCGCCGGGCCAGGTCGCGGATAATCTCCCAGTCCGCCCGGGCCTCGCCCGGCGCGTCGAGCGCCTTGCGCACGGGAAGCACGCTGCGGTCGGTGTTCGTGAACGTGCCGTCCTTCTCGGCGTAGCAGACGCCGGGAAGCACAACGTGCGCGAGCGCGGCCGTCTCGGACATGAAGATGTCCTGCACCACCAGCAGATCCAGGCTCCCCAGCGCGCGGCGGACGTGATTCGAGTCCGGATCGGACACCATGGGATTCTCGCCCATGATGTACATCGCGCGCAGGGCGCCCGCCGCGGCGGCTTCCATCATCTCGCACAGCGTCAGGCCGGGCCGCTCGGGCAGCTCCGCGTTCCAGGCCCGGCCGAACTTCGCGCGCGCGGCGGGGTCGGCCACCCTCTGGTAGCCGGAATAGACGTTGGGCAGCGCGCCCATGTCGCACGCGCCCTGCACGTTGTTCTGTCCGCGCAGCGGGTTCACGCCCGAGCAGGCCTTGCCGACATTCCCGGTGAGCATCGCCAGGTTGGCCACGGACTTCACGTTGTCGGTGCCCGACGTGTGCTGCGTGATCCCCATCGAATAGAGGATCATGGCGGACCCGGCCCGGGCGTAGGCCCGCGCGGCCGCCGCCAGGTCGCCGGCCGGGATGCCGGTGATCTCCGCGGCCCGTCCCGGCGGGTATCGCCCCGCCAGGGCGGCCATTTCCTCGAAGCCTTCCGTGCGCTCCGCGATGAACGTCTTGTCGTGAAGGTCTTCGGCGATGATCACGTTCATGAACGCGTTCAGCCAGGCCACGTCGGTTCCCGGCCTCTGCCGCAGAAAGATGTCCGCGTGGTCCGAGAGCATCGTTTCGCGCGGGTCCACCACGATCAGCGTGGCCCCCCGCTCCTTGGCCTCCAGCACGCGCGTTCCGATCAGCGGATGCTGTTCGATGGTGTTGCTGCCGGTGACCAGGATGCAGTCCGCCTCGGCGACCTCGGGAATCGAGTTGGTCATGGCCCCGCTGCCGAAGGCCGCGGCCAGGCCGGCCACGGTCGAGGCGTGGCACAGGCGCGCGCAGTGATCGACGTTGTTGGTCCCGATCACGGCCCGCGCCAGCTTCATCATCAGGTAGTTCTCCTCGTTGGTGCACTTGGCGGAGGAGAGCAGCCCCACGGCATCGGGCGAAACGGACCGGATCGCGCTCAGCTTCCCGGCCACGAAATCCAGGGCCTCGTCCCAGGTGGCCTCGGCAAACCCGCCGTTGCGGCGGATGAGCGGCACGCGCAGCCGGTCCTTGCTGTGGATGAACTCGTGCGCGCGCCGGCCCTTGATGCACAGCCCGCCCCGGCTGACGCGGTCGGAGAAGCAGGGGGCCACGCTCACGGCCCGGCCGTTCACCACGACCAGGTAGAAGCCGCAGCCGCAGCCGCAGAACGGGCAGGTCGTGAGAATGAACGCGGGGCTCATGCCGTGCCCTCCGCCTTCTTCGGCAGCGGGAATGCGCGGCGCATACGCCGGCCCGCGGCCGCCGGCAGCCCGGGGACGAACTCAAAGAGGTCGCCGGGATCCGCGTGGCGGACCAGGTCCACCAGCGTCCGCAGGGGCAGATCGCCGGGACACACGTCCTCGCAGTAGCCGCAATGCGTGCAGCGCGCGGCGATGTAGTAGGCGCGCGCCAGGTGGTACAGGGGGGCGTCGGGAGGCAGGCGCCCCGGCCTGGCCCATTCCTCCATGCGGCACTCGCTCTCGACGAACACGGGGCACACGTCGCGGCAGCCGTAGCACTTGATGCACCTGGACATGTGACGCCGCCAGTAGGCCAGGCGCCCGGCGCCGTCCATGTTGCGCAGGTCGCGCAGATCCGCGCCGGCGGTGCGCCGCCCCGGCTGCGCTTCTTCGGACTGGCGGTGGTGAACGCTGCCCATGGCCGGCGCTTCCGGGTTCTCCTTCCGGCAGGCGCGCACGCAGTCGCCGCACTGCGTGCACTTGACCTCGTCAATGTCCAGCCGCCTGATCCAGAGCTCGCCCCGGTGCTCAACAAGCTCGGCGGGGTCGGGGACGTCCACCGTGGCGCAGTCGCCGCAACCCGTGCACTTCGCGGGGTCGACGTAGCGCGGCTTGCGCTTGATGCGGACCCTGAAACGTCCGGCTTCGCCTTCGACTTTCTCCAGGTCGGCATAGGTGATCAGCTCGATATTCAGGTGGCGCCCGGCCTGCACGAGCTTCGGCGAGAGAATGCACATCGCGCAGTCGTTCGTGGGAAAGGTCTTGTCCAGGCTGGCCATGGTTCCGCCGATGGAGGCGCGGCTTTCCAGCAGGTAGACCTTCTGGCCCGCTTCGGCCAGGTCCAGCGCGGCCTGTATGCCGGCCACGCCGCCGCCCAGCACCAGGACCGCGCCCACGGGCGCGGAGGACGGCTCTCCGGATTTCGCGATCATCCCGCTACTCCCCCGCCAGCGCCTCGACCTTCGCCTTCATCTTCTCGTACGCCGCCCGGTCGGTCGCCATGGCCTGCGCCATGTCCCGCCGCAGCTTCTGGGAGATCCGGCCGAGCCGGTCGACTTCCGCCGCCAGCGACGCGTCCGCGTATCCCTGCTCCACGGCCATGTCGCGCAGGGCGCGGGTGACCTCGCGGAACCTGACGTTCTGGGGGCACTTCGCCGTGCAGGCGTAGCACTGCACGCAGCGCCATATCACGGGCGAACCCAGCACTTCCTCGCGCATGCCGAGCAGGACCTGCCGGATGATCAGGCGCGGGTTGAATTCGGGATCCACTTCCGAGACCGGACAGCCCGCCGTGCATGTTCCGCAGGCGAAACACAGCTTGATGTTCTCGCCGCCCGCCCGCGCCGCAACCTCGAACTTGAACCGCGGATCCAGGTCTTTGGCATCAATCTTCTGCATCTTGATCCACCTCGCAATCTGAAGGGCCGGCATCCACTTCTACCCCCCTGTTCCCAGTCCGGCGCGCTCCACTATCTCGGGCACCTTCTCTTCCCACTCGATGGCCATGATGTGCACGCCGGCCACGCCCTCGATCGCGCGCAGACGCCGGATCTGCTCCACGCAGATGGCGATGCCTTCGGCCTTGGGATCGGACGCCTCCGCCATGCGCTGCACGTAGCAGTCCGGCACCGTCACGCCCGCCACCTGGTCCCGCATGTACCGCGCCATGCCGACCGACTTCAGCGGCGTCACGCCCGCGAGGATCGCGCACTTGCGGTGCAGACCCCGCGCGCGCACTTCCTTCATCCAGCGGTCGAAACGCTCCATGTCGTAGATGCACTGGGTCTGCACGAAATCCGCGCCGGCCCGGACCTTCTTCTCGAGACGGGTCGCACGGAACTCGAACGGGTCGCCGAACGGGTTGGCCGCGCCGCCGATGAACAGCCGCGGTTCCTTGATCCCGGCCTTCTTGGAATTGCGGATCTCGTCCCCGCACGCGAAGACCTTCCTGTCGCGCATGTCCCTGACCATCGCGATCAACTGCACGGAGTCAAGATCGAACACGTATCGCGCCGTCGGATGGTTTCCGAAAACCTGGTGGTCGCCCGTCAGGCACAGCACGTTGCGGATGCCCATCAGGTACGCGCCGAGCAAATCGGCCTGGATCGCCAGCCGGTTGCGGTCGCGGCACGTCACCTGGATGATCGGCTCCAGGCCCATGTCGTGCACCAGTTTGCCGGTTCCGATGCTGGACACGCGCACGATGGCCGTCTGGTTGTCGGTGATGTTGACCGCGTCAACCCAGTCCTTGAGAAGCGCCGCCTTGTTCCTGATCAGATCGGCATCGGCGCTCTTGGGCGGGCCCAGCTCCGCCGTCACCGCGAACCCGCCCGCCGCGAGCTTCCGCTCGAGCCTGCTGCCGGACTTGGACTGTTTCTCCTCGCTCATCGCGATGGCGCTTCGCTCCAGTGGGCTGTCGGACCTGTCCGACACGTCGGACGCGGCAGGACGCTCACAGCCCCGCCACATCCTCCCGCGACAGCCTGCGCGGCCCGCCCGAATGGGTTTTCGACCAGTCCCGCGGCGCGGCGATTTCGCTCAGCGCATCCAGTTTCCCCAGGGCCTTCAGCCGGTCATGAATGAGCTGCCACCCGCATTCGATGTTCTGGGGATCCACCTCGCACCTGCCGTCGGCGGACCCGCCGCAGGGCCCGTTGGCCAGCGACTTCGAGCACCTTGTCACCGGGCATATGCCGCCGAAGACGCCCAGCTTGCAGTCGCCGCACGCCAGGCAGTTCTCCGACCATTCGCCGGCGCCGTCATTGGTTCCCATGAACTTCGTGTTCAGCGCAGGGTAGACCGGCTTCTCCGGGAAGACGCGCGCGACCATCTGCGCGCCCGCGCCGCAGGCCAGCGACAGGATGGCGTCACAGCCCGCGGCCTGGTCCGCGACGGCGTCGAAGAACTCCGCGTCGCACTGCCGCTCGATGGTGTTCTCCAGGATCTCGCGGCCGTTTCCGGACAGCCGCAGCACGGAGGCGATCTGCGCGGTCTCGCGTTCGCCGCCGGCCAGACAGACGGTCACGCACGTGCCGCAACCCAGCACGAGGACCCGCTTATGCCCGTCCAGGTAGCCGGCAATCTCTGCAATGGGCTTCTGTTCGGCAACGATCATGTCGACACGAGCTCTTTCATGCGCTGCGGTTCGACCGCGGCAATTCCCGCGAATTCGACGCGCGACCCGTCCACTCCCGCCTTGGCGAGCATTGCGCCGAGGCGCGCGGCCCTGCGGCAGGCGCGACCGGCCCCCTGCAGGTAGCGGCAACTGCCGGGATGGCACCCCACGATCAGCACCTTGCGCGCGCCGCTTTCCAGCGCCTGCAGCACGGTGCGCGGATCCACCTTGCCCGCGCAAGGCACGCGGATCAGATCCGCCTTCGCCCCCAGTCCGGCCGCTTCGGCGGCCGGCAGGGCCGAGTTCTCGCACGCGAAAACGGTCAGCCTGCGTCTGCCGGACGCCCTGGCGGCCATCTGCGCGTCCGTGAATCCCGGCAGGGCAATCGCCCCGGCCGGGCATTCCGCCGCGCAAAGGCCGCAGCGCTGGCAGGCAACCGCCGATACGGACGCCGCCCTGGCCTCCCGGTCTATGCCGATCGCGCCGTGGGGGCAGATTCGCACGCACGTCAGGCAAAGCACGCACTTGTCCGCGTCCACGCCGGCCGCGTCATCGCGCGCTTCGATCCGTTTCGCGCCCAGGAGCCGGTGAATGCGCTGGGCCACGGCCAGCCCGTCGGTCAGCGCGTCGCGGTATTCGCTGTTGCCGCGCGCGGCGCCGGCCGCGAAGACGCCCGGCCGGCTGGTCAGCGCGGGAAGCATCCACACGTCATCGTACTGCAGCGCGCCTTCCGGGCCGGCTTTCAGGCCCCGCGCGAGACCGCCGGCCGTGCCGGCGGCGGGCGGCGCCAGGTCGGCCGCAACGACGAGATCGAACTCCTCCGTCACGGCCGCGCCGGTCACCGCATCCTCCGCCGTGATCGCCACCGCGCCGTCCCGCCGGCCGATCTTCGGCCTGGCGTCGGTCTTCGTGATCACCGCGCCGGCGTCGCGGGCCCGGCGGTAAAGGGATTCCAGCCCGGACGCCGCCACGCGCACGCTGCTGCAGTACACCCTGACTTCCGCCTTGAACTGTTCCCGCAGCGCCTCGGCGGCGGAGAGAACCTGCGCCGTTACGGCCCGGCCCTGCTCGCAGGCGAGATCGGTCGCCAGCGCCACGCGCTCGGGTATGTCTCCCGCCGCCATGCGGGCGCTCAGGCCCGTCATGTCCACAATGTTCCGCGCCCCCGCGCCGAGCCGCGCGGCCGTTGGCTCGAGCCCCGCGCCCGTGGCCAGCACGACCGCGCCGGCGCGCAGGTTCGCGGACCTGCCGTTCGCGGAGACCGTGACCGTGAAATCGCCCAACTCGCCTTCCACGGCGGTCACGCGCGTGCGGCGGCGTATCCTGACCCTGCGGTCGCCCTTCAGCTCGTCGCACAGGCCGGCCAGCACGCGGCGCACGTCGTCCGCCGCCGCCTTCCGATCGCCGCCCAGGTAGGCCAGCATCCCGGGCGCCGCCGCGGCCGCGCCCCCCAGGTCCCCGCCGGCGTGCACAAGCGTCACCGGATGGCCCAGACGCGCGACGCCCAGGGCGGCCTGCATGCCGGCCACCCCGCCGCCGGCCACGACCACATCGCCTCGCACGGCCCTGCGCATGAATCCGGCCTTGCCGGGGCGCCGGCGGTCGAGCGGCCTGTTCATCAGGATATCGCCCGGGGCCCGCCCGCCGCCGTCCAGACTGCCCAGGATCACGGCGCTCACCGCCTCGGCCTGCGCGATCGAGCCGGCGATGTCCTTGGGCCCTTCGCATGCGCCGGCCACGTAGATCCCTTCGCCGTGCAGCGCGGGGAAAGCGTCCGCGCCCTGACGGCCGACAAAGCCGTGTTCGTCCAGGGGTACGTCCAGCATTGCGGAGAGGGCGGCGGCATCGGCCGGCGGGCGCATGCCCACGGCGAGGATGACGAGGTCGAATTCCTCCTCGCGCACGCTGCGGCCTTCGTCGCCTTCGCCGGCGCCCGGCGCGTACTTGACCCGCACGGCGCCGTCCCTGCCCGCGCGCAGTTCGCAGGGCCGGGAACGGACGAAGCGCATCGTGTCCTTGCACCGCGCGTAGAACGCGTTGAAGCCTTTCCCGAAATTCTGGATGTCCATGTAGAAGAAGGTGATCTTCGATTCGGCGGCCTGCTGCACGATGCGTCGCCCGATGCGCAAGGCATACGAACAGCATACGGCGGAGCAGTAGTCGGTATCCTCCGCCCGCCGGTAGCGCTCCTCGGTGCGGGAGCCCACGCACTGTATGAAGGCCACGCGTTCCGGCACGCGGCCGTCGGAAGGGCGGGTGATGCGGTTCTGCTCGGCGAGGCGGCGTTCCGCCTCGACGCCCGTGACCACGTTGGCGATGCTTCCGTATCCGAACGCGCTGTTCTCGACCGGATTGTAGGGCGCGTAGCCCGCGGCAAGCACCACGGCGTCGGCCCGGATCGTGAACGGCTTGCGTCGCGGCCGGCCGCCGGGAGTCAGGGTGGCCTTGAACCGGGCGGGACCGCCGTTGCGCTGCAGCGCCGTCAGGCGCGTCGAGGTGTGCAGCCTGACGTTGGGTGTCCCGCGGACGCCGCGAAATGTCTCGCCGGCCACGCACACGTTGCAGCGCAGGCAGGTGTCCGCGGCCTTGCAGCCCATCGCGGCGGCATGGCCGCCAATGTCCTCTTCCTTCTCGACGAGATGGACCTCGATGCCGGCGCGGCCGAGACATCCGGCGGCGGTTGCCCCGGCAATGCCGCCGCCGACAACCAGAACCGTTCCGCGGCGGGTTGAGCGTTTCCCGGCCATTCCACAGCGTCCCGTTCGGTCCGGCCCGCGCCGGCTGTTGCAGACTTCAGCCCGCCTGCCGCATGCATGCGGAGCAACGCCACGCAAAGCCGGGGAATGTTACCGGAACGCTGCGCCGAGGGTCAACGCTCGATTTCAGGTTCAGGCGCTCTTCTCGACGTGATGGGGCGGGCGGACGACGAACGTCAGAACGGCCGCCAGCACCAGCAGGGCCGCCGAGCAGTAGAAGGCGAAATCGAAGCTGCCTTTCCAGGCGGCCACGATTCTGCCGTCGTAGACCCGCGCGGCGAATTCCGACAACAGGTATCCGCCCATCCCCCAGGCCGTGAAAACCAGACCGTAATTCGTGCCGAAATTCTTCAGCCCGTAGTAGTCCTTGGTTGCGGAAGGGAAGAGCGCCAGGTTGGCCCCGTAGTTGGCGCCGACCATCGCGGCGATGATTGCCAGCGCGCCGGCGCTGGTCAGCGCGCCGCCGCGCGCCGCCATCGAAAGCAGAACCACCATCACGGCCTGCAACACGAAGTAGATGAACATGGTGGCGCGGCGCCCGAGCTTGTCGGACAGCGCCCCGGCGATGATCCGTCCCGCGCCGTTGCCGACGGCCAGCGTGGTCACGGCGATCACGCCGGCCCGCCCGGTGGGATCGGCCGCCTTGCCGAGCTTCTTGGCCACCGAGATGACCATCAGGCCGGCCCCGGCGCCGCAGGCGTACATGAACCACAGCACGTAGAACTGCCACGTCTTCAGCACTTCGAGGGGCGAGAAGTCTTCCTTTCGGACTGCGGCGCCCGGCGCGGCCGGCTTCCGGCCGGCCGGGACGTAGCCTTCGGGCGGCGACCGCAGAAGCTGGGCCAGGCCCGCCACCACCACCAGGAAGCCGATGCCGAACGCCATGGCGGTGGCTTGCAGCCCGAACCGCGCGATCAGCCAGTTGCCCAGGGGCGCAATGTAGACGCTGGCCAGCCCGAAGCCGCAGACCACGATGCCCGCGATCTGCCCGGTCTTCGAGGCGGGAAACCACTTCACCGCGGGCGGCGTTGCCGAGGCATAACCGAAACCGATGCCCGCCCCCGCCAGGATTCCGAAGCCCACGACCCATCCCGCCGGGGAGTTGCCCATGAGACTGGCCATGATCATGCCCAGACCCACCAGCACGCCGCCGAGCGAAGCGACCAGCCGCGGGCTCAGCCTGTCCTGCATTCTCCCGGCCGGAACCATCACCAGGCAGAACACCAGGCAGGCCCAGGCATAGGGACGGCTCATCTGGGACTGCGACCAACCCCACCCCGCCTTCTCCATGCCGCCGCTGATGATGCTCCAGCTGTACAGCACGCCGAGGGCCAGGTTGATGCCCAGCCCCGCAATGGCCACCCGCCAGCCGTGATTCTCGACCGCCGTTCCCTCCGCTGCCGTGGGATCCGTCATGTTATGCCTTTCTTCCTGCCGCGCAGGTTGCCGGGAGCCGTCCCCCGTAAGACACAAAAAGCGCGTACCGTATCCGCCATCTGCCGCATCCGCAAGGGAAAAGCACGGCCCCGACAGGGAAAAGCACGGCCATCTCCCTGGGCTGGCCGGCCGGGAAGCAGGCGGCGCGCACGCGCTACGACGAAGCCAAGGTCCGCCGCGAGAAATGGTAGGCAGTCCGGCCGCGGCCGGACTGCCGCGCTCCGCGGGCCGAACGCCGCGACGCGCATCGCCGGTCCGCGAACTTGCGCGCTGGACCTCCCGATCCGCCGGCATGTATGCTTAAGGCCGGCTCAAGATACTGACGGGAGGCGCCATGAACGGCAAACGCGGTGGAATTGCATGCGCCGCGGCGACAATCCTCGCCGTTTGCGCGGCCGGTTGCGCGCGCGCCGAAGAACACGAAGTCGATCCGGCTGACTCGCGCGCCGGAATCGCCGCGGCCCGGCCGTCCGGCCCGTTCACGGTCACGGGCGGGCTTCTGCCGTCGTCGAACGGCGTCCGGCGCCTGGAGATTTCCATCATCGTGCCGGAAAAGCACTACCTGTACGCGGACGCCGTTCGCGTCGACGCGGAAGCCGCAACGCTCCGCCCGCTGAATGCCCCGGAGCCGAAGCCCAAGGACGACCCGTTCTCGGGCCGGACCGTCCCGGTCTACGAGCACGACGTTACGCTGACCTACGCCCTGGACGGCCCGGCCGCGGATCCGCTCAAGGTCCGCGTCGCCTACCAGGGCTGCAACGAAACTTTCTGCTTCCTGCCCGCCACGGCGGTACTGGCGCTGGGCGCGGCGCCGGCGGCCGGCCCCGCGCCGCCGGTCCCGGCCGCGCGCGCCGAAAGCGGGGATGGCGAAGACTGGGAGGCGCTGCTGGGCCGTTTCAGGGTGGGCGGCCGCGCCGCGGGCTACCTGGATGCGGAGGCCTTCCTCGAATTCCTGGCTTCGGCGCGCGAAGGAGGCCGGGGCGGCGCGGAGAGCCTGCAGAGCGCCGTCGAACGCAGCGGCTGGATCATCGCCTTCTTGCTCGTCGTCGCGGGCGGGCTGGCGCTTAATCTGACGCCCTGCGTGCTGCCCATGATCCCGATCAACCTGGCCATCATCGGCGCGGGCGCGCAGGCCGGTTCGCGTCGCCGCGGCTTCCTGCTCGGCGGCGCCTACGGCGCCGGCATGGCCGCGGTCTACGGCGCGCTGGGCCTGGTGGTGATACTCACCGGGGCGCGGTTCGGCGTGCTCAACGCCTCGCCGGCGTTCAACGCGACGATCGCGGCCCTGTTCCTGGCGATGGCCGCGGCCATGTTCGATGTCATTCATCTCGACCTCTCGCGTTTCCAGTCCGGGGGCGGCGGCGGCGCGAAGAAGGGCAGCCCGGCCGCCGCCTTCGTGATGGGCGGCGTGGTCGCCCTGCTGGCCGGCGCCTGCGTCGCGCCGGTGGTCGTCTCGGTGCTGCTGTTCGCGGCGCGTCTCTACGCGGCCGGACGTCCGGCGGCGCTGCTGCTGCCGTTCCTGCTGGGCATCGGCATGGCCCTGCCCTGGCCGGCGGCCGGCGCCGGCCTCTCGTTCCTGCCCAAGCCCGGAAAGTGGATGAAATACGTCAAGCAGGGGTTCGGCGTCATCATCCTCGGTTTCGCGGTCTACTACGGACACCTGGCGGCAACGCTCTTCATGAGCCGCGGCGCGGCGGCGAGGGAACGCGTGGCGGAGTCGCGCGCGGAGGAAATGAAAGAGGGATGGCTGAACTCCCTGCCCGACGCGCTCAGGCTGGGCGCGCGCCGGAAACAGGCCGTGCTGATCGATTTCTGGGCGAGCTGGTGCAAGAGCTGTCTGGTCATGGACAAAACCACGTTCAGGGAACCCGCCGTCCGCAACGCCATGCAGCCTTTCATTAAAGTGAAATACCGCGCCGAGGACGCGCGCGATCCCGAGGTGGACCGCGTCCTGAGCTATTTCGAAGTGATCGGCCTGCCGACGTACGTGGTTCTGATACCGGTTTCAGGGCCCTGAAGCGGATCCGCGGGGCGACGGAAGCGCGCGACATCGCCGCGGCCGCCATGCGCTTCAGCCCGGTCTCCGTGGTGCCCAACGCTTTGCGTCTGAGGAGGATGCGGCTGTGACCGAGAACACTTACGGCATCCGCGGGCTGGACTGCGCGGAGGAGGTCAACGCCCTGCGCAAGACCGTCGGCCGCCTTGAGGGCGTCCGGGACCTGCGCTTCGACCTTCTGAACGGGCGCATGACCGTGCGGTTTGACGAAGGGCGCGTGAGCGACGCGGCCATCCGCAGGGCCGTCGCGCGCGCCGGGCTCCGGACGGCCTCGGCGCGGGAGCCGTCCGCCGCGGAAAGCCGCCGCCGGACCGCGCACCTGTTGGCCTGCGGCGCCGGCGGCGCACTGGCCGCGGCCGGCCTCGCGTGGCACGCCTTGCTGCACCGCGGCCTGCTCCACGCCCTGGCCGGCAGCTGCGGCGCCGGCGCGCAAGCCTTCCCGCGTCCTTCCATTGCGCTGTACGTCGCCTCCGTCATTGCCGGCGGCTGGTTCATCGCGCCCAAGGCCTGGGCCGCGCTGCGCAGCCGGCGCGCCGACATGAACCTGCTGATGACCGTGGCCGTGGCCGGCGCCATGGCCATCGGCGAATGGTTCGAAGCGGCGGCGGTTACCTTCCTCTTCGCCCTGTCCCTGGTTCTGGAAAGCTGGAGCGCGGAGCGCGCGCGCCATGCCGTGCGCGCCCTGATGGACCTCTCGCCGGCCACGGCCCGCTACATCTGCCCCAAGTGCGGCGACCTGATGGAGAAGCCGGTCGCCGACGTGCCCCCGGGCGCGACGGTGCTGGTGCGGCCGGGCGAGCGCGTGCCGCTGGACGGGGTCGTGACCGCGGGCCGCACGACGATCAACGAGGCGCCCATCACCGGGGAGTCGGTGCCCGTGGCAAAGCGCGAGGGCGACCGGGTTTTCGCCGGGACCATCAACGATCACGCCGCCTTCGAGTTCGCGGCCACCAGGTCGGCGCACGATACCACGCTGGCGCGCATCATCCGCATGGTGACGGAAGCGCAGGTCCGGCGCGCGCGGACGGAGCAGTGGGTGGAGACGTTCGCGCGCTACTACACGCCCGCGGTGATGGGCGTGGCGCTGGCCGTGGCCGTGTTGCCGCCCCTCGTGGCCGGCGGCTGGGGCCGCTGGTTCTACCAGGCGCTGGTGATCCTCGTGATCGCGTGTCCCTGCGCGCTGGTGATCTCCACGCCCGTGACCATCGTGGCCGGCCTGGCCTCCGCGGCGCGCGCGGGCGTGCTGATCAAGGGCGGCGCCTTCCTCGAGGCGGCGGCGCGCCTGCGCTGCGTGGCGCTGGACAAGACGGGCACCGTAACGCACGGCGCGTTCGAGGTGCAGAGCGTGCTCCCCTTCAACGGCCATACGCGCGAGGAAGTGCTGGCGCGCGCGGCGGCGCTGGAATCGGAAAGCGGCCACCCCGTCGCGCGCGCCATCGTGCGGGCCGCGGACCGCGGCGCCATCGCCTTCAAGGCGGCCGGCGGAGTGCGCGACCTCAAGGGCAAGGGCGCCGAGGCGGCGATCGGCGGCAAGGACTACTGGATCGGCAGCCATCGCCTCATGCATGAGAAGGGCGCCGAGACGCCCGAGATCCACGACCGGGCGCTGCGGATCGAGGACGCGGCCCATACGCTCGTGGCGCTGGGCTCGCTGGAGCACGTTTGCGGGCTCATCGCCGTGGCCGACGGCATCCGGGAGAACGCGGCCGGCGCCGTGCGCGCCCTTCGCAACCTGGGCATCGAGCACGTGGTCATGCTCACCGGCGACAACCGGGCCACCGCCGAGGCCGTGTCGCGGGCGGCAGGCATCACGGAGTTCAGGGCCGAGCTGCTGCCCGAGGAAAAAGCGCGCGCCGTGGAGGAACTCACCTCGCGCTACGGCCGGGTGGCCATGATCGGCGACGGCGTCAACGACGCGCCGGCCATGGCGGCCTCGTCCCTGGCGATCGCCATGGGCGCCGCCGGCAGCGATGCCGCCATCGAAACGGCGGACATCGCGCTGATGACCGACGATCTGGCCCGGATCCCCTGGCTGGTGCGGCACGCGCGGCGCGCGCTGGCCGTGGTCAGGCAAAACATCGCCGTCGCCCTCGGCTTCAAGGCCCTGTTCATGGCCCTGGCCGCGGCCGGGCTGGCCACGCTGTGGATGGCCATCGCCGCCGACATGGGCGCGTCGCTGCTGGTGATCGCCAACGGCCTGCGCATGCTGCGCGCTCCCCCGAAGCCGTAGCCGCACGACCGCATCCGCGGCTCGGGCACCCCCCCTTCCCCCCTCCCCTCTCTGGTTCCACATTCCCTTCCTGAGTTCCAGATTCCCTTCCCTTCCTGAGTTCCAGATCATGCTCCTCCAACTACCGCGGCAGAGGTCTTTCGCAGACTTCCCCCTCGCAGAAGCGCGCTTCGAGCTGTTCTTCGTGCTCCAGCATGCCGCGCAGCGGCCGCAGGCCGGCGGTCATCGCCCGATACCGCCCCTCGCTGACGGTCTCGTAGGGCGGCTGGCGGTAACCGTGCGCGCGCACGGGCAGGAACGCAACGGCCTTGATCCGGCCGTCGTATTCCGCCAGGACGCGGGCCACCTCGTCGCGCTCGGTCCGGGGATCGAAACCGGCCGTGCAGCTCACCTGGTTGTCCGACCAGTAATGCTGCATGCGCGCCGCCAGTTCGATCTTCTCGCGCAGCGGCACCTCGGCCTGGCTCCGGCCGGCGTGATCCACGCGCATCGGAAAGGAGACAACCGCCGCGCCGGTCGCGTAGGCGTCGGGCTCCACGTGGTAGCCCGCGTCGCGGCACATCGCCGCCAGCGGATGATCGGCCGAAACCCGCACGCGACGGATGTAGAACGGCGCCTGGGCCCAGTGCACGCCGGGCGTGGCTCCCGCCAGCAGGCTCACGGTGCCCGAAGGCTTCACCGACGTGGTCTTGATCGAACGCGGCACGCCGAGCCATCCGGAATATTCTTCGTCCAGACGCTGCACTCTCCGGTAGGCGTCCTCGCACCAGCCGAAGAAGGCGCGCTCGCCGAAGCGGTTGATGGCCTGCACGACGCCGGTCATGGAGCAGCCGATGCGCCGGTTGCGGCGCACGACCTCGTTGCTGCGCGCGTCTTCGACGGGAAGCAGCGTGACGGTCTTGGCGTACTGATAGGCGATGCGCAGCGTCCGCAGGTAGTCCGCCAGGTCGGCGTGCCGCGCCGGGTAGGTCTCCACCAGGCAGCACAGTTCGCGGTCCCACAGCGTCTGTTCGGCGCAGGGATTGCTGCCGGCCGCGGGCTCGTCGCGCCCGTCGGGAGGGTCCGCCAGGCGCCCGAACGCGCGCGCGTTGCCCAGCCACAGGTAGCCGGGCTCGCCGTTGGCGACGGTGCGGCGGGCCGTCTCGGAGTAGTCCATGCCGCGCTCGGCGAAGACCGAGTTGTTCGAGGCCCAGCGGTATTCCAGGACCTTGCGCGCGTCGCCTTTCAGATCGAGGAACTGAGTGTCGGCGGGATCGCCGAACGCGATCTGCGCCGAGCGGCGTATGCCGCCCGCCACCACGCAGCGCCCGATGATGTTCATGGTGTCCACGATGAGCCGCGCGTCGGCCTTGCGGCCGGCGTACGCGTCGTACAGGCTCTGCAGGCTCTCCAGCATCTCGCGCAGCGGATCCGGCCCGCTGGCGTATCCGCCGAAACTCTTGAGCCTGCTGCCACGCGGACGGAGGCGCGAGCAATCCCAGCCCGCGGGCAGGGCCCCGCCCGCGGTGTAGGCGCCCAGGCAACGGGCGAGCGCGCCGGCCCAGCCTTCGCGGCTGTCTTCGACGACGTGCGCCTCCGGCGCGCGGCGCGGCGCATGGATGGTGACCGTGTTCCGCCCGCGCGTGTCGAAGCCGACGCCCACGCCCAGCATCGACATGCGGAACATCCACAGGAACGGTCCGCTGAAATCCGCGGCCAGACCGGCCGTGGACACGAAGCCGCAGTTGTTCAGGGCCGCGCCGCCGCGTTCGTACATGAACGGCGTGCCCATGATCCACAGCCCGCGGCCGGGGGGGGTCCACCTGAAGTCGAACATCCGGCGGTAGCCGTCCTCGGCAAAAGCGTTCGCGCGGGCCTCGTCCCAGGGCCGCCCGTTCTGCAGGCAGTGCACGCGCTGCACGGTGAACATGCCCTCGATGACGCGCCGGCACGTCTGCCACCACTGCTCGCCGTCACGGCTGTAGGTGCGCATGTAGGTCACCCAGGACAGCGCGCCGAAGCCCCAGGGCACGGGCCGCCGGGCGAACGGCGCGACGAAATCGTCGCGCAGCCTGAACACGCCGTGCTTGTCCGCCGCGATGAGCATGGTTGTCGCCGAAGACCGCCGCCATTCTCCACGATCCAGCCTCTCGGCGCAACCACGGCTTCCAGGACTCCAGCAGGACTCCAGGGTCAGACCGCGAAATTTCGCGGTCTGACCCTGAAAGGCAGTAAGTCTACTCTCGAAAGACATTTTTTGGATTCGCAATACCCCCTCCCGAGCCTACACTGCGGGTGTTGCGTTTGAAGGGGGGAAGGAACCAGGCGGCGGAAGGTTCCGCGCCGTTCGCGGAGGAGGCTGAGCAGCATGACCATCGGCAGTCCGGGAATACGCCCGGGGATGCGCATGGCGGCCATCGGCATCGGCGCGCTCCTGGCGGCGCTCGCCCCGGCCGCGCCAGAGTCCAAGAACGTGATCGTCCTGATTCCGGACGGCATGGGTCCGGCGGGGACGACGCTTCTGCGCTGGTACCGCGGCGCCAAAGCGGGGACCGGCGCGAAGGAGAGGCTGAACCTCGATCGCATGGACCTGCGCGCGGTGCGGACGTACGGCGCCGGCGCGCTGGTCACCGACTCCGCGGCCGCGGCAACGGCCTTCGCCTGCGGCCGCAAGACGGCCTGCGCGTTCGTGGGCGTGCTGCCGGGAGGCGACGGCGCGCCTCCCGGCGAACGCGTGACGATCCCCGGCCTCGACCCCGTTCCGGACGAGCTGGCCTACAGCCCCGTCGCCAGCGTCCTGGAAGCGGCCCGGCTCGGCGGCCGGAAAGTCGGCCTCGTGGCCACGGCCAACGTGCAGCACGCCACGCCGGCCGGGTACTCGGCGCACACGCACAGCCGCGGCCAGTATGAGCGGATCGCCGAGCAGCAGGTCTACGGGCGGATCGACGTGGTGCTTGGCGGCGGCGCCAGGTACGTCGACGCCCGCCGTCGGGACGGCGAGAACCTCTTGCCGGCCCTCAAGGCCATGGGCTACACCTGCGTCTCGAACCGCGCGGAGATGGCGGCGGCGCGCGGGCCGCGGCTGTGGGGCATGTTCGCCGACGAAGCCATGGCCTGCGAGTTCGACCGGCGGAGCCTGCACCCGGACCAGCCGTCGCTGGCGGAGATGACGCGGAAGGCCGTCGAAATCCTCTCGCGGGACGGCAGCGGCTTCTTCCTGCTGGTCGAAGGCAGCAAGGTGGACTGGGCCAACCACGGCAACGATCCGATCGGCCTCATAAGCGAGCTGGGCGCGTTCGACGACGCGGTGGGCGTGGCCCTCGACTTTGCTGAAGGACGCGGCGATACCGCGGTTTTCGCCTTCACGGACCACGGCTGCGGCGGTATGGTCCTGCTGGACGCCGGCGGCGACGCCCCGCGGTGGCGGTCCCCGCTGGAGGCTTTGGCCGGCCCGCTGCTGCCCGCCAAGCTGACGGCCGAGGGCGTCACGGAGAGCACGGACCCCTCCCGCGGACCGGCCGCGCTCCGCGACGCGCTGGCCCGGCATTACGGCCTGTCCGACCTCGCGCCGGAGGAGACGGCCGGTCCGGCGGCGTCCCTGGCCGGGCAAATCCTCAGCTCGCGCGCGGGGATCGGCTGGATGACCACGGGACACACGGGCGAAGACGTGCTGCTTTACACACGCGGAATCGAAGGGCCGCGCGGCCTGGTCGAGAACACCGCGATCGCGCAGATGTGCGCCGACGCCCTGGGCGTCGACCTGGCGGCAACGACGGCCCGCCTGTACGCCGAAGCCCTCCCCGCCCTGCGGGAGACGGGCGCGACGGTATTCGTGGACGCCGCCACCGATCCCGCGAACAAGGCGCTGGTCGCCCGCAAGGGCGCGACCACGGTGCGCTTTCCCCTCGACAAGAACCTGCTGG
Source organism: Lentisphaerota bacterium (assembly GCA_016873635.1). Lineage (GTDB taxonomy): Bacteria > Verrucomicrobiota > Kiritimatiellia > UBA8416 > VGWJ01 > VGWJ01. The sequence continues at coordinate 33,597 of VGWJ01000013.1, forward strand.
TGGTTTCTTCGCCCCGCGTCAGCGGCACCTACGCGATGGAGGGCCTGACCGTGGAAGCGGAGCCCACGCGCAAGATCTACGCGCCGCGCCGCGCCATGACCGCCGCCGCCGTGCTCCTGCAGTAGGCGCTTCAACGCTTGTTAACCGCCGCCGGCGTGATATGCTGTTTGTCCCCTCGTCGGACGGAGGACACCGAACGTGATGATCGCGCGGATTGCCCGGCGCATGCTGGCGGAGACCAACTTCCGCCTGCTCTGCCGTTTCGCCTACGGCGTGGGCTGGCAGAGCATGCGCGCCGTCAGCCGCTTCCGCCGCTCCAACGGCGCCCTGCCGGCCTTCCTGTTCATATCGGTGACCAGCGCGTGCAACCTGCGCTGCCAGGGCTGCTGGGTCTCGCCCCACCTGCGGCCGGGACGGATGGAGCCCGAGGTTCTTGACCGCATCATCCGGCAGGGCCGGCGGAGCGGCATCCGCTTCTTCGGCATCCTGGGCGGAGAGCCGCTGCTTTATCCCGGCCTGCTGGAACTCCTGGGCCGGCATCAGGACTGCTACTTCCAGCTCTTCACGAACGGAACGCTGATCGACGAGGCGACCGCGCGGACCATGCGGCGCCTGGGCAACATCTCGCCGCTGATCAGCGTGGAGGGCCTCGAGCAGACCAGCGACGTGCGGCGCGGCGGCGACGGCGTTTACGCGCGCAGCGTCGACGGCATCCGCCACTGCGCCGCGGCCGGGCTGATCGCGGGCATCGCCACCAGCGTGTGCCGCTCGAACATCCGCGAGCTCGCCACGGAGGCGTTCGTGCGGCGCGCCGTGGAACTTCGCGTTCAGTACCTCTGGTACTACATCTACCGGCCGGTCGGCCCGAACCCCTGCCCGGAGCTGGCGCTTTCCGGGGACCAGATCCTCGACCTGCGCCGCTTCATCGTAGATATGCGCGCGAAAGCGCCCCTCGTGATCGTGGACGCCTACTGGGATCATGCCGGCCGCGCCCTCTGCCCCGCCGCCGTGGGCATCAGCCATCACATCGGACCGCACGGCGACGTCGAGCCCTGTCCGCCCGTGCAGTTCGCCAGCGACTCCGTCGCCGACGGCGGCGATCTCGCCGCGACGATTCGCGGCTCCGCGTTCATCCGCGACTTCCGCCGCTCGGCCGCGCAGCTCACGCGCGGCTGCCTGCTGCTGGAGGCGCCTTCGTCCCTGCGCGACCTGGTCCTGCGCTCGGGCGCGCGCGCCACGAGCGGCCGTCCCGACGCGCTCGGCGAGCTGGCGGCCATGCGTCCGCTGCCCGGCCACCATCAGCCCGGCCGCGAAATCCCCGAGCGCAGCCTGTTCTACCGTTTCGCGAAGAAGAACTGGTTCTTCGGCTTTGGGGCGTACGGATAGGCATGCGCCCGGGAAACACGGTGAAATCCGAGCGGACACCGACAGTCGTTTACTGCGATTGCGCGTACAGCGAAATCATTCCGCGCGCCGCCAAGGATGCCGCCCAACGCGCCATTGCGGCCCGCGGCGCGACGGCCGTGGCCGTGCCCGACCTCTGCGCCCTGGCGGCCGCGCGCGACCCGCGGCTGCGGGAATGGGCCGCGGCGGAGAACCTCACCGTCATCGCCTGCTATCCGCGCGCCGTGCGCCGGCTCTTCGCCTACGCCGGAGCGCCGCTGGCCGCCGGCGCCACGCTGCTGAACATGCGCGACGGACAGGCGGCGCACATCGCGGCGCGTCTTCCTCCGCCGCGCGCCGACGCGGCCCCGCCCGCGCCCCTCGCGGTCCCGCCGGGGAAGGACGACTGGGTTCCCTGGTTTCCGGTGATCGACCAGGACCGCTGCCGGAACTGCAAGCAGTGCCTGAACTTCTGCGTGTTCGGCGTCTACGACCTGTCGCCGGAAGGCCTGGTCCGCGTGGCGCAGCCGCGCAACTGCAAGAACAACTGCCCGGCCTGCGCGCGCATCTGCCCGGCCGCGGCGATCATCTTTCCCAAGTGCCCCGATGCGCCGATCAACGGCGCCGAGCCGCCCGCCGCGCCCGGCGCCGAAGCCGCGCCGGCGCCGGCCGCGCCCGGCAGCCTTCCCGCGGACGAGCTGGACGCGCTGCTGGCCAAGCGCCGCGCGCGCGCCGAAGCGTTCCGCCGCGCCCGCATGGGCGCCGCCGGGGAACAGCCATGAGCGGAGCGCCGCAAACCCTTTCCGGCCGCGCGGCGACGGACGCGCCGGACCTGCGCTACGGCGAAGCAGCCGGACGGACGGCCCGCGGACCGGTCACGGTTCCCGGAGAAGCATCCGAACGCGAACGCCTGGCCGCCGCGACGGACGCCTGCCTGCGCGGGCAGGCACTGGTGCCGCCGCTGGTCATGCCGGAACTGCGGCGCCACGCCGACGCCGTCATCGCCGCCACGGGCTGCGATCCCGCCTTCCGCGAGTACCTCTATGTGCTGATCAACAACGCCGCCTGGCGGCCGGTGGTCGCCGCCGTGCCGTACGAACGGCGCACGCTGCTCCTGCCGCCCTGCCTGCGCGCCAGCGGCAAGTGCCCCGCCAGGTTCGACAAGCTCGGCCTGCTGTGCGAACGCTGCGGAAGCTGCGAAATCTGCGCGCTGTCCGACGAGGCCGAGGCCCTGGGCTACACGGTCCTCGTCGCCGAAGGCACCGGCGTAGTGGCCGACCTGGTCAGCCGCGGCGTCGCCGACGCCGCGATCGGCGTAAGCTGCATGCCCGCCCTCGAGCGCGCCTTCCCGCACATGGTTACGGGCGCCGTGCCCGGCCTGGCCGTGCCGCTGCTCACCGACGGCTGCCGCGACACGCGCCCCGACACGGCGCCGATCCGCGAGGCGGTGCGCCTGCGCGCGCCGGGCGCCGACTGGCGTCCGCTCGATCTGGCGAAGACGCGCGAAGCGGTCAACGCCTGGTTCCAGGAAGCGCAGCTGCGGCGTTTTCCCGGCATCGCGCGCACGCAGATCGGCGCCATCGCCGGCGAATGGCTGGCCCGCGCCGGCAAGCGCTGGCGCCCGTTTCTCACGACCGCCGTCTACACGGCCCTGAGCGGCGCGGACGTCGCCGCTCTGCCGGACCACGTCCGGCACGCCGCGCTGGCCGTGGAGTGCATCCACAAGGCGTCGCTGATCTACGACGACGTCCAGGACAACGACGCGGTGCGCTACGGCCTGCCCGCCGTGCACGCGGCGCACGGCACGCCGCTGGCCCTGACCGTGTCGCTGTACCTGCTGGGGCTCGGCTACCGCCTGCTGGCCGACGCTCCGGCGCCGGCCGCGATGCGCGCGGCGATGCTGAGCCTGGCCGCGGACGGTCACTGCCGGCTCTGCCACGGCCAGGGCGCGGAGCTTGCATGGGTGCGCGCGCCCGGTCCCCTCGGCGTGGAGCAGGTCCTGGATTTCTTCGCGCGCAAGACCGCCCCGTCGTTCGACGTGGTGTTCAGGCTCGGCGCCCTCTGCGCCGGAGCGGACCCGGAGGTGCACGACGTGCTCCGCCGCTACAGCGAAGCGCTCGGCGTGGCCTACCAGATCCGCGACGATCTCGAAGACTTCACGGAAGACGGCGACGCGGACGACATCCGCATGCAGCGCCCGTCGATCGTGCTGGCCGTGGCCGCCGCGCACGCCGCGCCGTCCGAGCGCGATGTCATCGCCGCGGCCTGGGGCCGCGGCCTGGACGCGCACAAGGCCGCCGCGATCCGCGGGATCATCGCGGCGCGCGACGTCGAGCGCAAGACGCGCGATCTGCTCGGGGACTACAAGCAGCGCGCCCTGGACGCCCTGGCGCCGCTGCGCAACGGCGACCTGAAGATGGCGCTGTGCCGGGTGGTGGGGAAAGTACTCGGGCCGTGATGCACTTCTCCGCGGACATGCTGTCGGCCGCGCGGAACGCGCGCGCCTGCCTGGGCGCGGCCCGGGAACGCGTGCTGGGGTTCGCGCTGGGCTGCTTGCAGCCGGGGGGCGGTTTCCGCGGCCGCGACGCGGAAGCGGATCTGTACTACACGGTCTTCGGAATCGACTGCCTGCTGGCCCTCGGCGAGGAACCGGGCCTCGGACGGACCGAGCAATACCTGCGGCGGTTCGGCGACGGCCGGGAGCTCGACCTGCTGCACCTCTCGTGCCTGGCGCGCTGCTGGCGCCGCCTGCCCGGCGGAGCGCCCGACGGCGTCCGGGACAGCGTGGCCCGCGCCGCGGCGGCGCACCGCGCCGCGGACGGCGGCTACGCCCTCACGCCGGGCAGCCCCGCCGCGTCGGTCTACGGCTGCTTCGTGGCCCTGTCCGCGCTGCAGGACGCCGGACTGCGCGCTCCCCAGCCGGAGGCCGTGGCCCGGGCCGTGCAATCGCTGCGCGTCGGCGGCGGCGGCTATGCCAACGAAGCCGGCCACGCAACGCCCGCCACCAACGCCACCGCGGGCGCCCTGCTGGTCATGCGCGCCTGCGGCGCGCCCGTCCCCCCCGGCGCGGCGGAGTGGCTGTGCGCCCTTCACGACCGCCGCGGCGGCTTCCGCGCCGGGCCGGGCGCGCGCGTGCCCGACCTGGTGTCCACGGCCACGGCGCTGTTCGCGCTGCGCGCGGCCGGGGCAGACCTCAAACCGCTGCGCGCGGCATGCCTGTCGTTCGTGGAGACGCTGTGGCACGACGAAGGCGGCTTCTCCGGCAACTGGCTCGACGACACGCCGGACTGCGAACACACTTTTCACGCGCTGTTGAGCTTCGGCTGTCTGAGCGCGGACGCCGCGCGGGACAAGCGGCGGAACGCGGAAGCCGCGGACGCGGGAAACAGGCCGCCGCCGCGCGGCCGGGACTCTCTTCCCGCCCCTGAAACCTGAAACCGTGGACACGGCCGACATAGCCGCCTTCCGCGACCGCGTCGTGGACCGCCTGCGCGCGGCCGTGACGTCCGACGGCCGCTGGGAAGGACGGCTCAGCAGCAGCGCGGTGGCCACGGCCGTGGCCGTCTTCGCGCTGTCGCGCATCGACCGCCGCGCGCACGCCGCGCCGGTCGCGCGCGGGCTGCACTGGCTGGCGGCGCATGCCAACGCCGACGGCGGATGGGGCGACTCGCCGGAAAGCCCCAGCAACCTGACGGCCACCCTGCTGGCGCGCAACGCGTTCGCGGCCGTGGCGTCCGGCGAACGCGACGGCGCGCTTGCCGCTGCCGTCGCGGCCGCGGAGGCGTGGCTGGCGCGCCGCGCCGGCAGCCTGGAACCCGACGCGCTGCGCGCCGCCGTGATCCTGCGCTACGGCGCCGACCGCACGTTCGCGGGCCCCATCCTGGCCATGACCGCCATGGCCGGGATGCTCGGCCCGCCCGCCGAGGCCTGGCAGCGGGTGCCCCAGCTGCCCTTCGAGCTCGGCGTGCTGCCGCACGCCCTGTTCAGGTGGCTGCGCCTCACGGTTGTCAGCTACGCGCTGCCCGCGCTCATCGCCATCGGCCTGGTTCGCCACCGCCGCCTGCCGTCGCGCCTGCCGCCGCTGCGCCTCCTGCGCGACGCCGTCACGCGCCGCGCGCTGCGCATCGCCGAACGGATGCAGCCGCCGAACGGCGGCTACGAAGAGGCCGCGCCGTTGACCGCCTTCGTCGCCATGAGCCTGGCCGAGGCCGGCTGCCGCGAATGCGCCGTGGTCCGCCGGGCAGCCGGGTTCCTGCTGGCGTCGGAGCGCGACGACGGCTCCTGGCCCATTGACACGAATCTTGCCACGTGGGTGACCACGCTGGCGATCAACGCGCTGACGGAACGCGACGCGACCGAACCGCAACGGCGGATGCGCGCGCGCCCGGACCGCCGCGCCGCTTCCTTCCCCGCTCCGCCCGGCGCCCCCGCGGGAACAGGGCGTTGCGATCTGCCGCCGGAGCAGCGCGCCCTGCTGCGCGAATGGCTGCTGCGGCAGCGCCATACGGAGGAGCATCCCCTCACGCGCGGCGCGCCCGGCGGATGGGCCTGGAGCGACCTGCCCGGGGCGATGCCCGACGCCGACGACACCGCCGGCGCCCTGCTGGCCCTGCGCCGCCTGGGCGCCGCGGACCACGCCGCCGCGGATGCGGCCGCGCAGGGCGTCCGCTGGCTGCTGGACCTGCAGAACGGCGACGGCGGAATTCCGACCTTCGCGCGCGGCTGGGGCCGGCTGCCGTTCGACCGCAGCTGCCCGGACATCACCGCGCACGCCCTGCGCGCCTTCGCGGAATGGCGCGACGCCCTGCCCTCCGGCCCGCGGCGGCGCGCCGCGCGCGCCTCCGCGCGCGCGTTGCGCTACCTCGCCCGCGCCCAGCGCGCCGACGGCGCCTGGGTCCCGTTGTGGTTCGGCACACAGCACACGCCCGGCGAAGCCAACCTCACCTACGGAACCGCCCAGGTCGTGACGGCGCTCGACGCGCTCGGCGGCCCGCGGCGGCGCGCAGCCGCGGCCCTCGCGGAACGCGGACGGGCCTGGCTGCTGGCGGCGCAGCGCGCCGACGGAAGCTGGGGCGGAGACCGGGACGCGCCGGGATCAATCGAGGAAACCGCGCTGGCGGTGCGCGCGGTGGCGGCCGCGCGACGCGACGCGGCCGCGCGCGGCATCGCCTGGCTCATGGAACGGACGCGGGGCGGCGCTGACTTCCCCGCGGCGCCGATCGGACTGTACTTCGCGCGCCTGTGGTATTCCGAGCGCCTCTACCCGGTGGTCTTCGCCGCGCACGCGCTGGAAGCCTGCCTGAAGTGCGCGTAGCCGGCGCCTTCCAGGGCCACGGTCGCGCCGTCGGGAAAACAACAGCGCACCAGCCCGGCCCGGTCCGTCACGATTCCGATGCGGGTGCAGGGCAGGTCAAAGGCTTTCCGCCAGGCGGCCATGAACTCGTCCTCGCGCTCCTCCGCCAGCGCGAAAAGCAGCTCGAAATCCTCGCCGTCGCGCAGGGCGTGATCCAGGGGCGGAACGCCGTCGCGCAGGGCGCGCGCGGCGTCGGACACCGGCACGGCACGCGCATCCAGGTCGCAGCCCGCGCCGCTCATCGTCGCCAGGTGGCGCGCGTCCGCGGCCAGCCCGTCGCTGACGTCGATCATGGCCCCGGCCCAGTCCCGCAGCCAGCGCCCCTCCTTCACGCGCGGCTCGAAGCGCAGGTGCCGGCCGGACGCGCTGCCGCCGAGCGTTCCGGTCACGAACAGCAGGTCGCCCGGCCTGGCGCCCGAGCGCAGGACGGCCCGGCCGCAAGGCACGGCGCCCACGCCGAAAACGTGCGCCTCCAGCGCGGGGCCCTCCGAAAGATCGCCGCCCACGATGCAGAAGTCGTGCGCCCCGGCCAGCGCGACGGCGCCGCGATACAGCCCGTCCAGCGTCGCGACCGGCAACGCGGAAGGCGCCACGATGTCGATGAGCCCCCACCTGGGATCGGCGCCCATGGCGGCAATGTCGCTGAGCACGCGGCCCACGGCCTTGTGGCCCACGTCTTCGGGCGCGGTCTCCGCGGCGAAATGCGTGCCCTGCACCACGGGGTCGGAGGTGAGGACCCAGTCGACGCCCGCGCCGCCGGAAAGGCGCACGACGGCGCAGTCGTCGCCGACGCCCACAACCACGTCGCGGCGGCCGGGCAGACGCCTGGCGATGCGCTCGATCGCGGCCAGCTCCCCGATATCGCGCAGGGTTTCCATGCGCCCCACGCTATCCCGCGCCGGCCCGGACATGTCAACCCAGAAAGAGCGGTTCGGTCCCCTCTGCGCGTGCCCGAAACGTCCCTTCCGGCGTCATATCCGGCATGCGGGCTTCGTCATTCCTTCGTGCTTGGGTATTTCGTCATTCGTCATTCGATCCACACCGATCCGCGGATTTGTAGGAATTGGCCGTGCCTCCGGGGTGTCGCGCCGGAGGCTCTTGTGCTACGCTCTTCGCATGCCGACGCCGCGCGAAGTCGTGTTGATCAACGGGATATACTGCGCCAATTCGGCCGCCAAGTTCTGGCCGCGGCTGATCGCCGAGGCGGAGAACGAGTTCCCCGAAGCCACGGCTGTCCGCCTCAGCGCGCTTGCGGCCGGCCGCCTGAATCGCGACCTGCTCCATCCCGAACGCGCCCTGGCGCGCGAAATCGAGCGCATGCTCTTCCGTGACACGGCCGAAGCCCTGCGCCGGACCATGGCGGAGCTGGAAGCGACCGGCCCCCCCGGCGCCGTGCGCCTGCGGGTGCTGGCGGGCGACGCGGAGCTCGCCGCGCGCGACCTGCCCGCGGACTGCGTGGATGCGGAGATACTTCCCTACCTCATCGCCTGGCCCATGGAATGGGCGGCCATTCCGGAAGAGCGCTGGAACGACCCCGCGGCGCGCGGCCGTTTCACCGCCGAAACGCTCCGCGAAGGCCGCCGCCGCGCCATGGAGTTCACCGTGACGGGCCGCCACCTGAGCGAGGGGCTCTACGAACGCGCCATCACGCTTCAGTTTTCGGCCGCCGCGGGCGCGGCAAAGGCCACCGCGCCGTAGCCCACCACCCAGTTGCCCCTGCTTTCGGGGAAGTCGTCGCCGCTGTTGCGGTAGTGCAGCAGCGTGCCCTTCCGGCAGCCCTGGGCCGCGGCAAAGTGCATCGCCGTCAGCACCGGGCCGATGCCGCAGCACACCTGGTTCCCGTAGTCCCAGCTCTTGAGCAGCTTCGCGGCATCCATGCCGCAGATCGTCTCCAGGGTCTGCTTGTCCGTCCTGGTCACAAGCGCGTAATCGGGACTGTGCAGCAGGTCGGTGCTCGCCACGACGACAATGCGCTTGCGTTTCGCCAGTCCGGTCAGCGCCGCCGCCAGTTCCCGGATCGTGGCCGGATCGTGGTCGCCGATCAGGGCGACGACAATCCTGGCGCCGGGCAGGGCCGCCTGCACGAACGGCACCTCGTTCTCCGCGCTGTGCTCGCCGGCGTGCGGCGCGCAGTCCTTGCGCAGGCGTCCGCCCGCGGCCGTCAGCAGATCCGTGGCCTCGCGGTCCAGCGCCGCCTCGCCCAGCGGCGTGCGCAGCGCGTCGCCGTCCATGAAGGCCGCGCCGGGAAATCCGCCGCGATGGCTGAACCCCAGCACGACCGCGGTTTCCGGCGCCGGGCCGGCCGCGGCGTTGTCGCGCAGCGCCCGGAACGCATAGCCGGCGACCTTGCCGGAATAGACGTATCCGGCATGCGGCGCGATGACCGCCACGATGCGGCCGCTCACGGCCGGCGGATCGGCGTCCGCCAGAAAGCGGTCCACGGTCTCTTTCAGTTCGTCGGCATCCCCGGGAAACCAGCGTCCGCCTCCCCATGCCTTGCGCACGACGCGCCGGTTCGCTTCGTTCATGTTACCCTCCCCCTCGTTGCCGCGGCAGGCGGCCAGCAGACACGCCCCGACAATCGCCGCTCCCAACATCACGCGCGCGCGCCCGCTCATGGCCTGCTTCTCCTCACGCCCCCGCCACGGCCATGATGATACCAAATCCCCGACCCCTGACAAGCGCCGCACGAACCTGCTACACGAATTCGCCGATGACCGCGTCGGCCACCTGCCGCCCGCGGCGCGTGAGACGCCAGCGTCCGTGCGCGCGCGCCAGCAGCCCGTGCCCGCGCAGGGCGCGCAGCGTCGTCCGCCAGCGGGCGCGCAGCGCTTCAGGCAGCGCGTCCGCGTCCGCGTCGCCGACCCCCTCGGCCGTGCGGAACTTGAACACGACGCGCTCCACCGCGTCCGTTCCCGGCGCGACGGTTTCCTCTCCGCGGGGCGGGGGCCGTCCCGCCAGCAGCGCCGCCGCGTAGGACGCGACGTCGGGAACATTGGTCCAGCGGCGCAGCCCCGCGCGCGAGGCCGCGCCCGGCCCGATGCCGAGGTAGTCCGCGCCGCGCCAGACGGCCGCGTTGTGCAGGCATTGCCGTCCGGGCCGGGCATAGTTCGACAGTTCATAGCGCGTGTACCCCGCGGCCCGCAGAATCTCCCCGGCCTTGTCCAGCGCGTCAAGCAGCGCATCGTCGTCCGGCGCGGCGCACGTTCCGGCGCGCACGGCCCGCGCCAGGCGCGTGCCGCGCTCCACGGCCAGCGCATAGACCGATAGGTGCTCCGGCTCCAGCGCGACCGCTTCCCGCAGCGTGCGCCGCCACGCGGCGGCGCCCACGCCGGGCAGGCCGGCGATCAGGTCCAGCCCCACGTTGTCGAACCCGGCCCGGCGCAGCGCGGCCGCGGCCGAGCGCGCGTCGTCCGCGCCGTGCGGCCGCCCCATGGCCCGCAGGACCTCGTCCTCGAACGATTGCACGCCGAGACTGACCCGCGAGACGCCGTGCGACCGCAGCAGGGCGGCCCGGGCGGCGTCCATGACGGCCGGATTCGATTCCACGGTCCACTCCGCGGCCGCCGACAGGTCAACCTGCCTTTTCAGGACGCCCAGCAGCGCGTCGAGTTCACCGGCCGCAAGCACGGTGGGCGTGCCGCCGCCGATGTACACCGTTTCCGGCCGCGGTCGCGGCGCGGCCCCGCGCAATTGCCCGATCTCGGCCGCAACGGCGCGGACGTAGCGCGCGGCGCGGTCCGGGCGATAGACTTCGGAGTACAGCGCGCAATAGGCGCACATGTCGCGGCAGAAGGGCACGTGAACGTAAAGGCGGCGCCATGCGGCCGGAGGGAGCGCGGTGGTCATGAACAGTGCATACGGCGTTTCGCGCTCCGCCGGCAAGCGGCAAGTGACCGACGGCGCCGGGGCGTCCGTCGCTTGCCCCTTGCCGGGATCGGGGTTTTCCCTAGTTCATGTTTGGGGTTTCCCCGATTGCGGCCGTGACCGGTCGCCGCCTATCATGCGCGTGTGTTGAACCGGTCCGCCGCTTGGACAGGCTCACGCCAAGGACGGGAGCAGCCCGATGGAATGGAGGGAAGAGACCGATCAGCGTGAAGGGATGGGCGCGGCGGTCTGGCTTGTGCTGGCCTGTCTTGTCGCGCTGCTGGCCGCGCTCGGTTTTGTGATCGCGGCAAGCCTGTAAAGGGGTCGGTGAAAGAATCGCGGACGGCGAGGCCGCCGTCCCTCCCAGCCCTGACTTTGTCTGAAAACGGGAGGATCCGCGGGCGGGAGGACAGCGCGATGCGGGCGCGGGGAAGAGGAGACAAAAGCAGGGCGGCGCGGGCGGACACCCCGGTTGTTCCCAGGTCGGACGACGTGGAGGGGCTGCTCAACCGGGGCCCCGTGGTGCTCTTCCTCTGGCAAATCGCGGAAGGCTGGCCCGTAGAGTACGTGTCGGAGAACGTCAGCCGTCTCGGCTACTCCGCCCAGGACTTCATTTCCGGCCGCGTTTCGTGGCCCGGCGTCACGCACCCCGACGACGTCCCGCGCCTGCAGGCCGAAGTGGAGGGCTATCTGGCCGGGGGTGTCGACGAATTCGCTCAGAGCTACCGCCTCATGACTCCGCGCGGCGAAGTCCGTTGGATCGAAGACAACAACCGTCTGATTCGCGGGCGTGGACGGCGTGGTGTTCGACGTCACCGCCCGCCATCGGGCCGAGGAGGCCCTGCGCGAGAGCGAGGAGAATTTCCGCGCCCTCGCGGAGAACGCGCAAGAGGCCATCTTCATCGAGACGGCCCGCTTCGATGGAAAGCAGGCACGTCACGGTCACGTTGAGCGCCGGCCGCCGTGGCCGGCTGACGGTGTCGGACGACGGCCGCGGCATGGGGCTGCGCATCATGCGCTACCGCGCCGAGATGACGGGCGGCGACCTGGAGATCGCGTCCAACGCGTCCGGCGGCACCACGGTGACCTGCACCTTCAACAACGCGGCTAGCCGGCCCTGAACATCTGGCCCATGCGCTTGCCCAGCAGCGCGGCGGCCCACAGCATGGCCGCGGCCAGCAGCGCCATGGCCCACACCCCGAGCGCGGCGGCCACGTTGACGCCGTTTTCGAGCCCCTCCATCAGCACGTAGATGGCCTTGGTGATGGGATAGAAGGCTTCCGTCTGGGCGAGGATGAGGCTGTCGGACACCTCCAGCATGGCGAACGCAAAGCACAGAATCCCGCCGGCCAGCAGGTTGGCCGCGATCAGGGGGAAAGTCACGCGCCGCACCACGCGCCACGGCGAGGCGCCCAGGTTGGCGGCGGCCTCCTCGTAGGCGCGGCTGGTCTGCTCGAGCCCGGCATGGGCGGCGCGCAGCATGTAGGGCAGGCGGCGCACGGCGTAGCTGATCGTCAGCAGCAGCAGCGGGTTGAAGCGCGGATCGAGCAGCGTGCCGGGGAAGCGGCCCGCGAAGCAGCCCAGGTAGCCGAACGCGATCACCAGGCCGGGGATCGCCAGGGGCGCCATGGCCAGCGTGTCGATCAGGTCGGCCCCCGCGATGCGCCGCCGCACGCACAGCCAGGCGATGCCGAAGCCCAGGGCCGCGTCCAGCGCGGCCGCGCCCAGCGCCAGGCCCAGGCTGTTGAGCAGGGCCGTGCGCGTGAGGTCCGAACCGACGGCGCGCGCGAAGAATTCCAGGGTGAATCCCTCGGGCAGCGCCGTCAGGAACCAGCGCCGTCCCACGGCCACCAGCGCCACGCTCGCGTGCGGCAGCACGGCCAGCGCCAGCAGCAGCGTCGCGAACGGCGCCAGCAGCGCCAGACCCGCGGCCGAAAGCCGCGGCTCGCGGCGGGCCACGCTGAGGCGGCCCAGGGTGGCCACGTCGCGGCGGCGGCCGGTGATGCGTTTGCTGATCAGGAAGCCCAGCGCCGCGACCGCGATCACGAACAGCACCTGCGCGTACCCGGCGGGGTTGGTGCCCGCCTCGCTCACGCCGTCGTAGATCATCACCGGCAGCACGCGGCGGAACCCGAACACCAGGGGCGTGCCCAGTTCCGTGAACGACCAGACGAAGACCAGCACCGTGCCGCCGAAAAGGCCCGGCCCGGCCAGGGGCAGCGTGACGCGGCGGAAAACCCGGCCGCGCGCCGCGCCCAGGTTGACCGCGGCTTCCTCCAGCGACGGGTCGATGTTGGCGAAGGCGGCCACGAGGTTGAGGTACATGATCGGAAAGAGGTGCAGCGTTTCCATCAGCACCACGCCCAGCAGCGGGTAGGCGCCCAGCCAGTCCACGGGACCGCGCGCCAGCCCCGCGCGCATCAGCAGCGTGCTCAGGGCGCCCGAGCGCGCCAGAACGATCTTCATGCCCACGGCGCCCACGAACGGCGGCAGAATCAGCGGCGCCAGCAGCAGACCGGAGAGCAGCGTCCTGCCCGGAAACGAGCGCCGCGCCACGGCCCAGGCCAGCGGCAGCGCCACGGCCAGCGCGGCGGCGGTCGTGCACAGCGCGATGATCAGGCTGTTGCCCAGGGCCTCGAGCTGCAGCGGCTCGGTCAGCAGGTTGCGCAGGTAGAGGAGCGTGAAGCCCTCGCGGTCGGTCACCGCCCTGCGCACGACGTCCAGCATGGGCCACACCAGGAACGCGGCCAGGAAGGCCAGGACGGCGGCAAGCAGCGCGCAGGAACCCCTTCGGCCGGACATGCCCGTCACTCCTCGGTTATCACGACCGTGTCGTCGGGCGCGGCTTCCCACTCGCCCTCCGCGCCGGGCGCGGGCAGCGGCGCGGGGCGGCTGAGCAGGGCGGCGCGCAAAGCCGTGCCGTCCGCGTCCAGCCGCACGGCGATCGTGGGGCCGTTGAGCCGGACCGACCTGACCGCGGCCCGCAGCCGGTTGGCGGCCGGACCGGGTCCGGCGGGACGCAGGTTTTCCGGCCGCACCAGGCAGCGCACGCTCGCGCCGGCGGACGGGGCGGAGGCGCCCGCGAGAACGGCGCGCCAGGCGCCCCACGGCGTCTGCACCGCCGTGAACCGGCCGGACGTCCCGGTCACGCGCGCGGCGATCAGGTTCGCTTCGCCCAGGAAATCGGCGCAGAAGACATTGGGCGGGCGATGATACAGATCGGCCGGCGCGCCCAGCGCGCGCAGCCGTCCGGCGTTCATCACCGCCACGCGGTCGGCCAGCGAAAGCGCTTCGCTCTGGTCGTGGGTCACGTACACGAAGCTGATGTCCGTTTCGCGGTGCAGGCGCTCGATTTCCTCGCGCATCCCGGCGCGCAAACGCGCGTCGAGGTTGGAAAGCGGCTCGTCGAGCAGCATCACGGCCGGGTCCAGCACCAGGGCCCGCGCCAGCACCACGCGCTGCTGCTGTCCGCCGGAGAGCTGTCCCGGCAGGCGCCGGTCCAGTCCGGAAAGCCCGACGCGCGCCAATGCTTCACGCACGCGCGCGGCGATTTCCTTCCTCGGCGCGCGGCGTTCGACCAGCCCGAAGGCCACGTTCCCGGCCACGCTCAGGTGCGGCCAGAGCGCGTAGTTCTGAAAGACCATGGGCGCTCCGCGCCGGTGGGCCGGCATGTCGCGCACGTCGCGCCCGTTGAGCAGGATGCGTCCCGCGTCCGGCGTCTCCAGCCCGGCGAGGATGCGCAGCATGGTGGTTTTGCCGCAGCCGGACGGCCCGAGCAGGAAAAACAGCTCGCCCGGGCGCACGTCGAACGAGACGCCGTCCAGCGCCGCGACGTCGCCAAACCGCTTGGAGACGCTCTCCACGCGGATGGCCGGGGCGGCCCGTGCATCGTCTTTCACGTCTGCGTTCTCCCCGGAGACAGGTTTCGGGTTTCAGGCTTCAGGGGCACGACGGGCGCACAGCCGCGCCTTCCGCCGCCCCGTCTGAGACCCGGCGCCTCCCCCGCCGCTTCACGCGCCACTTCCCTGTACCGCGCGCGGGCGGCGCGCGCCCAGGCATTCATCGCGGAAAGCCGGAAACGCGGATCCTGCCATTGCGCGGCCGCGGCGTCCATCTCCGCTTCGCTGCCCGGCGGGGCGCACAGCCGCGCGACCAGCGCGGGCGGCGAACCGGCCGCGATCACGGCCTGCCAGGCGCGGCTCAGGTCCGCGTGCGCGTCGATCAGGCACACGCCGATCAGGTCGTTCACCAGCTGCCAGCGCGCGCTGCCCCGCGCGGTGTCGTAGGCGAACGCGCCCTCGTAGTCGTACGGCCGGGATTGCGGCGCGCCGGGCGCGTCGTACAGCGCGGCGCGCACGGGCAGGCGGTGCAGGGCGTGGCGCTGCCCGCCGGGTCCCGCCGGACCGTAGAGCAGGCGCTGGCCTTCTTCCGAGAGCGCGTAAACGATGAACAGGCGCGCCAGCTCCGGGTTGGCCGCGCCGCGCAGCATGGCGATGGGATCGGCGTTGATCACGGTGGCGCCCTCCGGGAGGACAAAGCCCAACGCGTCGCCGCCGACCGAGTCGATCACGGTCTGGGCGTACTGGTCGATGACCATCCCGGCCGCGACGTCGCCGGCCGCCACCTCGCGCGGCGCCGTGCCGCCGCCCTCGCCGAAACCGCGCACGTTGCCGCAGATGCGCGTAATCAGGCTCCAGCCGGCGTCGAACCCGAAAGCCTGCAGTATGATCTCGTAGCACATGTGCACCGAGCCGCTGGAGCGCGGATCGCCCGAGGCAACCCACGAGAATAACTCCGGGCGGGCCAGATCGGCCCACGAAGCCGGTTCCGGCAGACCCATCCGTTCGAGCAGCGGCCGGTTGTGCAGGATGCCGAAGCCGCTCAGGGCGACGCCGAACCAGCGCCCGTCCGGATCGTAGACGGGCGTGCCGGCCACGCGGCGCGGCACGCCGTCGAGCAATCCCGCCGGCAGTCGGACCGGCGCGAGCCAGCCTTCGCCGGCGGCCTGGTAAAAGGGGTCCACGCCGCCGCCGAACATCAGGTCCGCGCCGGGCGCGTCCGGCGCGGCTTCGAAGCGCGAAGCCAGCTCCTTGAGGATCTTCGACGTGCCGCCCACGTCCAGCCAGCGGATCGCGGCGCCGCGGCCGTGTTCCCGGCGCATCCAGGCGCCGAAGCCGCGGCTGTACTCCAGCCGCACCTCGCGCCGGTGCGGCGAGATGATCGTCAGCGTTTCGACGGCGGCCGCCGGGGGCGGCGCGGCCTCGCCGCCGGCGAAGAACATCGCCGCGTAGGGCAGCGACGCGATCAGCACGAAAGCCATTCCCGTTGACCAGCGCACGACCTGAATCTCAGCTAGGCGTCATGTTCGTTTTCCGCGCCGGGGGCGTCATCCGGCGGCCCCGCTTCGCCCGCCCGGCGCATCACCGCGTCGAGGTCCGCCTCCGGATACCGCCGGATGCGCCTGCGCAGCGCCGAAAGCGAAGGGTTGGCGGTGACGAAGTCCCGCCATTCGTCGGCGGGCACCAGGCAGGCCGCAAGCGGCGCGCGCGTCCCGCCGCCGGCGCGGGCCGGCAGGCGCTGGCTGACCACGCCGGTCACGGCCGACGCCACCAGGAACGGCTCGAAGCCCTGGTGCAGCAGGCGCGCGTACACGGAAGGGATGTCGCCGGCGTGATAGGTGGTGATCACGCGGTGTCCGCTCAGGGCCGCGTCCAGCGTGACCTTCGCGACCTCGCGATCGCGCATTTCGCCCACCACGATGGTCTTGACGTCCTGCCGCAGCGCCGCGCGCAAGGCCTCGGCGTAACCCCAGTCGCGGCCGGCCGACACCGCCGTTTGCGATATGCCGTCGATCTCGCACTCGATCGGGTCCTCCAGCGTGACGATCGAAGCGGGATCCTGCTGCATGGCCAGCAGCTCCCTGATCATGGCGTAGATCGTGGTTGTCTTGCCCGATCCGGTGGGGCCGGTCAGAACGATCAGGCCGGTCGGCGCGACCAGCATCGCGCGGAGCGCCGCCACGACGGGCGCCGGAAAACCGAGCTCGTCCAGCCGCCAGGGCGCGTGCCCGCCGCCCAGCAGGCGCAGAGACACCCTTTCGCCGTAGGCCGTGGGCATGACCGAGACGCGGATCTCCGGGCCGGCGCCGCGGATCGCGCCGTCCTGCGCAATCTTCGTGCGGTAGGTCAGAAGCCCGGCCAGCACCTTGAGCCTGGCAACGCACACCGCCCCGTATTCCGCCGGCAACGTCGCCACGTGCGTCTGGATGCCGTCCTTTCGGAAACGCACGTCCAGGCGGCCCGCCAGCGGCAACCAGTACACGTCGCTGACCCGCTCGGCCGCGGCGCGCGCGAGCAGTTCGTCCACGCAGGCCTGCGGTTCGGGAAGCCCTTCTTCACGCATGTGACACCGCCGCCCGAATATACGGCATTGCCTGCCGGTCGGCAATCCCGCAGCGCAGGCCGTGAGCCGTGTTGACCGCGCGAACGGCAGGTGCTAGCGTCGGATGACGCTGCGCGGAATCAGCAAGGGGGCTCGCATGTCTTCGACCGCCGACGATGTTGCCGAGTTCTATCATCAGCTGCACCTGCTGACGAAGTCGGACTTGCCCCTGCCCCAGACGCTGAGGCAGCTGGCCTCGGAGCACGCGGTCGCGAGCCTGCGGACGGCGGCCGTGAAGATGAGCGAAGCCGCCGCGCGCGGCGGGACGCTCGCCGCGGCCATGCGCGAGCACCCGCGACTTTTCCCGCCGTTTCACGTCCGGCTCGTGGAAGCCGGCGAGAAGTCGGGCACGCTGCCCGAAACGCTCTTCCTCGTCGCGCGGTTCGCGCGGATGAGCCGGATGCTCACGCGCCGCCTGCTGGAAGTGCTCGGTTACCCGCTGTTCGTGGTGCACCTGTGCCTGGTCATCCTGCTGTTCCTCTCGGCGTGGCTGGTTCCGCAGTTCCGCGAGTTTCTGTCGGACCTGGGG
The DNA here is from genome assembly GCA_016873635.1 of Lentisphaerota bacterium. Lineage (GTDB taxonomy): Bacteria > Verrucomicrobiota > Kiritimatiellia > UBA8416 > VGWJ01 > VGWJ01. The sequence continues at coordinate 51,170 of VGWJ01000013.1, forward strand.
CCGGACATGCGGTTCCCGGCGCTGACCCGCGCCGTGCTCGCGGCGGGCGGCTTCCTGGGCCGCCACCGGGCGGCCGGCGCGGTTCTGTATGCCGCGTTCCTGGGATTCAGCCTGTGGCTCTTCGCGGGCGGCCGCGCCGCGCAGGACGTTCTGTTCAGGCTGGTCGGACGCCTCCCCGGCGGATACGGCATCACGCGCGCCATGGATTCGGCGCGCCTGTGCCGCATGTGGGCGGCTCTCCTGGGACGCGCAACGCCGATGCCCGACGCGCTGGCCGCCGCCGGTGAGCTTGTCATGGACCGCGCGCTTCGGGAGGCCCTGCGGCGGGCCGCGCAGCGCGCCGCGGCGGGCCGCTCGATCGCGGCCGAGCTTGAGCATGTCCGCGCCGTCGACCCCCTGGTCGTGATGACGCTCAAGCGCGCCCCGGAAGGCGAGCTGCCGCTGGAGATCGAGCGGCTCGCCGAGGTCTTCGAATACCGCGCGGCGCTCATCGCCCGTTCCGCGAACATCATCTGGACCACGCTGGCGGTGGTTGTGATGACGGCGGCCGTGGGGCTGGTGATCATGTCGCTTTTCGCCCCGCTGATCACGATCATCAGGTGGATGTCGATGTGACGGACATGACCGGCGAAGAGATCGAGCTGGACTTGATGCCCGAGGCGGCGCCGCGCGGCGCCGGCGCGCTGGCGGCGGATACGCGCGACGCCCGCGCGGCCATGCTGGCCGACACCCTGGCCTGGGCGGTGTCGCACGGCATTCCGCTGTCCGAGGCGTTGCGCACCGTGCCCGTACCCGAGGGGCGCTGCGGCGTCATGGGGCTGCTGGCCTTCTGCCCGTCGCCGGTGCGGCGCGCGCTGCTGCGGGTGATTCCCGACGGCGCGTTCTGGCGCTCGCAGTGGCCGGCGCGGCTGGCCGACCTGCGGCTGCGGCTGGAGGCCGGCGCGACGCTGAGCCAGGCCCTGCGCGGCGCCGCGCGGCGCTATTTGCCCGCCTACTTTCTGACGGGCGTTGACGAGGCCGAGCGGCAGGGACGCCTGCCCGTGGCGCTGCCCGTGCTGGCCGGCCGCCTGCGCATGCCCATCGGCATTGCCCGGCGTCAGCGGGCCGTGTGGACGTTCGTCTTCGCGCGCCTCCTCGCGGGACTCGGCGTGCTGAATTTCGTCTGCGTCATGATCGCGCCCAAGTTCGAGGAGATCTTCGCCGATCTGCTCGAGGGGCGGCCCATGCCGGCGGCGATGCGCCTGGTCCAGGGGGGGCTTCTGCAGGCCGCGCTGCTGACGGCGCTGGCCGCGCTGCTGATCGTCCGGGCCCTCGGACGGATGGGGCGGCTGGGCGAGCTGGTGCTGCTGCGGATTCCCGGCATCGCGGGCGAGCGCCGTCGGCTTTGCTTCTACGAACTGGCGCGCGGCATGGCGGCTTTCACCGCGCAGGGCGAAGACATCGTGGCGGCCGCCGAGTGGAGCGCCCGAAGCACGCGCAGCGCCTGGCTCCGCCGCCGCCTGCGCCGCTTCGCGGCGGCCGTGCGGGGCGGGGCGCACTGGACCGAAGCCTGGGACCGCCTGTATGTCGGCAGGCCCGTGGAGCGCTGGATCATCCGCAACGCGGCCGCCCGCGAGGAAGTCGCCGCCGGATTCGATCTGCTGGCCGAGTGGCTGGCGGAGGAAATGCGGCGCACGGGGCGGCTGGTGCGGATGTGCCTGGAGCCGGTCTTCACGGTCCTGATGGGACTGGTGGTGGGCGCGCTGGCATACGCGTTGTTCGCGGTCATCATCGAGGTCTCGCGCGGGCTGGTCTGACCGTGCGGGGCGGCGGGGAGAAGAAGACGTGCGCGGAAAGACAAGTGACAAGGCGGGCTTCACGCTGCTGGAACTGATCGCCGCGGCGGGATTTCTGGCGGTGCTGACCGCCTCCTTCTACGGCTCCTGCCGTTACCTGCGCAAGGTGGAGCAGGCTTATGCCGCCGAAGCGCTGGCGCTGCACGTCATGGAGAACGTCGTGGCCCGGTGCGCGGCGGAGCCCGCGCGCGGCGCGGCCGTGGTCCGCGACATTCTGGAAGCGGAGCTCAGGCAGAGCCCGCTTGGCGCGGACCCGCGGATTGCGTCCGCCTGCCGCGCCGACGCGGCGTACGCCGACCTCACGATCGAGGGCGGCGGAGCCCGCGCGCTGGCGCGCGTGCGCGTGCCGCTCGCGGCCGGCGCGGCGGGCGGCGCGGACGCCCGGGAGGGCGCGCCGTGAGCAACTGCCCGGACCGGAAGCGCGGCTTCACGATGTCGGAAAGCCTGGCGGTGGTGGCGCTGGCGGCCGCGCTCCTGACGCCGACGGGCAGGCTGTTCGTGGACGCGACGCGCGAGGTGGCGCGGTCCGCGCGCCTGGCCCGGCAGGCGCAGACCTCGGCCGTTTTGGCCGCGCGCTGGCGTCTCAGCCTGCGCGACAGCCGGCCGGAAACGTGGCGCGTCGAGGAAAACGCCTTTGTCTGCGAAGGCGCAAGAATCGAAGCGGCTGAAGGCCGCCTTCTCTTCCGCCGCGGCGACGCGTGCGTCCCGGTTGCCCTGCCGCCCGGAATGGACGCCGCCTTCGCCATCGAGCGGCCCGAAGGCCTGGCCGACTGCGCGGTGCTGTCGCTGCGCCCGCGGGACACCGGCCGGCCGGATCCGGGCGGCCGCATCCGCATCGTGGCCTGCGGCAGGGAGGACGACCGGTGAGCGGCGCCCGCCTTCCGGAAACGACCCATCCCCGGACGGGGCGCACGATCCGGCCGTCCGGCGGCGGCTTCGTCCTGATCGTGGTCCTCGTGCTGGCGGGCGTTCTCTTCCTGCTCATGTCCATGGCCACCGCGGCCCAATACCAGCTCCGCCGGCACAACCTCGCGCGCGCCGCCCGCGCGCAGCGGGAAGCCGCCGGCATGGCGCGCTGAATCACGTTGCGGATTCGGGTCCGCCGGGGTAGCGTACAGCCACTATCCTCAATATGAAAGGGGGTGATGTCATGCGTGGTCCTGCGATCGTGCGCAGGTGACTCCGCCTCTCAGCCGGGCACGCCGGGCGCGTGTCCATAGTTTGCTGCGCTGTGGAGGGCGGGACGGCGGCATGGCGTCACCCCCCTTCCCCCGCCTGCCGCTGAGAAGGCCTTTCGCCTGTCACCGTTTGTCCGTGCGTCCGCGCCGCGACGGAAACCGTCGCGCGGGCATCGCACGCGGATTTGTCGATCCGGAAAACCGGGCCGCCGCCGGGCGCCGCCGGATTTCCGGCACACGGCTGTCCGCATGAATTCCGGAAACGGGGCGTGCCGATGAAACACATTGTCATGGGGACCGCCGGCCACGTCGACCACGGCAAGACCAGCCTGGTCAGGGCGTTGACCGGCGTGGACTGCGATACGCACAAGGAAGAGAAGCAGCGAGGCATGACCATCCACCTCGGCTTCGCGCACCTCGCCTGTCCGTCGGGTCTGTGCGTGGGGATCGTGGACGTGCCCGGCCACAAGGATTTCGTGCACACGACCGTGGCGGGGATGGGGGGCATAGACCTGGCCCTGCTGGTCGTGGCCGCGGACGGCGGGGTTATGCCGCAGACCGCGGAACACCTCGATCTTCTGGACCTGCTCGGCGTCCGCGCCGGCATCGTCGCGCTCAGCCGGGCGGACCTCGCGGAACGGGCGGCGGCCGATCGCGTGGAGCGCGACGTGCGCGCCCTGGCGCGCGGAACATTCCTCGCGGACGCGCCGGTCGTCAGGACCTCGGCGGCGACGGGGCAGGGAATCGCCGAGCTGGCCGCGTGCATCGAGCGCCGCGGCCTCGCGCTTATTCCCCGTCGCGCGGACGACGTCTTCCGCATGTTCCCGGACCGGTGGTTCGCCGCGCCGGGCTTCGGCACGGTGGTGAACGGATCCGTATTGAGCGGCCGTCTCGCGGCGGGCAGCGCCGTTTACATCGTGCCCGGCCCGGCCGCGCCCGCAAGGGTCCGCCGCCTGGAGCGATACCATGCGGACGTCGCGGAGATCGCGGCGGGCGAACGGGCCGCCCTGAATCTGGCGGGCGTCAAGCACGACGAGCTGCGGCGCGGCTTCATGGTCGCCGATCGTCCGCTGCCGCCGGCCGTCCGCCTGGATGCCCGCATCGCGCTGTGCCGGCGTTCCGCCGGTCTCAAGCGGCACACGCGGCTGAAGTTCCATTTCGGGACTTTCGAAACGGTCGCAAGCGTCGCGCTGCTGGAACGCGAACGGCTGGAGCCGGGGGACTCCGCCCTGGTCCGCATCCGGCTTGCCGCCCCTTGCCCGGCGCGGCACGGCGACCGCTTCGTGTTGCGCGCCCCGTCGCTGCAGGCCACGGTCGGCGGCGGAACGGTGCTTGATCCGTGGCCGCGCGGGCGGCAGGCGGAGGCTCCGCGTACGCTGGCGCGCATCGAGGCGTCCGGCCTGAGCGGGCTCCTGGGAGTCGAACTCGCCAGGCAGTCCCGGCCCCTCGATCGGCGCGAAATCGCCGGGCGTCTCGGTTTCACGGAGGCCGACGTTCTGCGATGCCTGCGTTGCGGACCGCCCGACGTGGTGTGCTACGACGTGGGCAACGGGACGGTCGCCGTTGCCGCGGACCAGGATGCCCGCGTCCGCCGGAGCGTCGGGGAAGCCCTGCGCGCTTTCCACGCACGGCGCCCGCTGCAGGCGACCGGCCCGGGAACCTCCGAGCTTGCCGGGGGCCTCGGTATCCCGCACCACTCGGCGGAGTGGGACGTCTTTCCGCTGGTTCTGGATTCGATGGCGGCCCGCGGCGAGCTCAAACGCGTCGGCAACACCTGGGCGCTGGCCGGTCATACGGTCGTGCTGCGTCCGGCGGACACGGAGGCCGTCGCCTTTGCCGAAGTTGTGCTCCGGCAGGCGGGTATGCACGCGCTTTCCCTGCCGGGTTTCCAAAGGGCGGCCGCGGACAGGAAGGCGCCCGCCATGGACGCGGAGCAGACTTTTGCCTACCTCGCCGCGCAGGGCAAGGCATACGCCGTCGAAGGCCACTACATTCACGCCGCGATCGTCGACGACTGCCGCCGGCAACTGCTGCAGGCGCTGGCGGATACGCCGGAAGGGGTGTCGGTGAGCGCCTTCCGCGACCGTATCCGCGGCAACCGCAAGATCGCGCTGCTGCTGATGGCGCTCTTCGACCGCGAAGGCCTGACGCGGCGCAGCGGAGACGTCCGCGTTCCGGCCGGCGCCGAATGCAGAACCGACGGAGGCGCCAGAGACGCATGAAGACCGACCTGTTCAAGCTCGACTGTGAATGCGGCTGTGCCGCCAAGATCCCGGCGGAACGCCTGATCCACATGTTGCGAAGCCTGTCGCTGCCGGCTGATCCGGCGCTGATTATCGGACCGGAGACGCTGGACGACGCGGGCGTGTACCGGATTTCCGACGACCTGTGCCTGATCCAGACCGTGGACTTCTTTCCGCCCGTGGCCAGAGACCCGCACATGTACGGCAAGATCGCCGCCGCGAATGCGCTCAGCGACGTGTATGCCATGGGCGGCCGCCCCCTGACCGCCCTGGCCATCGTGTGTTTTCCGACCGCGTCGCTCGGTCCGGAAGTGCTCAAAGACATAACCGCAGGCGCCGTCGAGGTGCTGCGCGACGCAAAGGTCGTGCTCGCGGGCGGGCACTCCATCGTGGATCCGGCGCCGAAATTCGGGCTGGCCGTCACCGGGGTCGCCCAGCGTGATCAAATCCTCACCAACGCCGGGGCGCGTCCGGGGAATGCTCTGATCCTGACAAAGCCGCTCGGAACAGGAACCACGATCCTGGCTGCCAAGGCAGGCATCGCGACCGCCGAACACGAAGAGGATGCGAACCGCTGCATGGCAACGCTCAATGCCGAGGCGTCGCAACTGGCCCTGGCGCATGGCGCTTCGTCCTGCACTGACATCACCGGCTTCGGATTTCTCGGACACGCCGTCCAGATGGGGCGGGCGAGTGGAGTAGCCATGGAAATCAGCATGGAAAGCATGCCCATGCTGGAACAGGCCGTCGAGTTCGCGGGCATGGGGCTGCTTTCCGCCGCTGCCTACGCTAATCGGCGGCACAACGAACAGGCCGTCAGGTTTGCCGACGACATCCTTGTCGCCGAAGAGGACATCCTTTTCGATCCCCAGACTTCGGGAGGGCTACTGATTGCCGTTCCCGGGGGACGCGAGGCGGCGTTCATGGAAGCGGCGCGCCGGACGTTGTCCACGGCGTGTGCCGTTGTGGGCAGAGTCACGGAGAAACAGGATGGTGTTGTCATCACCGTCGCAAAAGGGAGGCACTGAGTGAGACGATCGGCACGAAATGTGTTTTCGAGCAAAGGCGCCGTGATCGGCGTGGGTATGGTGATCGGGGTGGTGGCCGCTGTGCTCCAGAAGCTGGGCAATCCCGGCAACATGGGCGTGTGCGTGGCCTGCTTCGAGCGGGACATCGCCGGCGCGCTGGGGCTGCACAACGCGGCCGGCGCCCGGTACGTGCGTCCGGAAATCATCGGTTTGACGCTCGGCGCGACGGCCGCCGCGCTGATCTTCCGGGAATTCCGGCCGCGGGGCGGCTCGGCGCCGATCGTGCGTTTCGCGCTGGGCGCCTTCGCCATGATCGGGGCGCTGGTGTTTCTCGGCTGCCCCTGGCGGGCGTTGCTGCGGCTGGCGGGCGGCGACGGCAACGCCGTCGCCGGGCTGCTCGGCCTGGTTTCCGGGATCTGGGTCGGCACGCTCTTCTTCCGGTCCGGCTACAACCTCGGCCGCGGCGCGCCGGCCAGGGCGGTCGCGGGATGGATGTTCCCCGCGCTGATGGCCGGTCTCCTGACATTGCGGCTGGTCTGCCCGCCGGTCGAGGGCGCCGAGCGGAGCGCGGTTCTGCTATACAGCCTTCAAGGCCCCGGCGCCATGCGCGCGCCGGCGGCGGTCGCGCTCGGCGCCGGCCTGCTGATCGGGTTTCTCGCGCAGCGGACCCGCTTCTGCACGATGGGCGCGTTTCGCGACCTGCTGCTCTTCCGGCAGATGCACCTGCTTTCAGGCGTGATCGCCCTGGTGGTTGCGGCGTGCCTGGTCAACCTGGTTACGGGACAGTTCCATCCCGGGTTCAACAACCAGCCGGTGGCCCACTCGTTTGCCTTGTGGAATTTCGCCGGCATGGCCCTGGCCGGCCTGGCGTTCGCGCTGGCCGGCGGATGTCCGGGCCGGCAGTTGTTCATGTCCGGCGAAGGCGACGGGGATGCGGCCGTCTTTGTGGTCGGCATGATTGCCGGGGCGGCGTTCGCGCATAACTTCGGGCTGGCCAGCTCGCCCGCCGGACCGGGCCCCCACGCCGCCGCCGGGCTGTCGGCGGGACTGCTGATCTGCCTGGTCATCGGCCTTTCCATGCGACAGAGGAGAACGGGATGAACGATACGGCAATGGTGGATGCGCGCGGACTGTCATGCCCTCAGCCGGTGCTGATGACGCTGGACGCCCTGCGCGCCCGGAGCGGCGGCGCGCTCACGGTGCTCGTCGACGCCGAAGTCTCGAAGGAGAACGTGATGCGCGCGGCAGGCAGCCGCGGCTGGAGCGTGGAGGGCGTGGAGGAAGAAGACGGCGGCGTCTTCCGAATCCGCGTGGCAAAACGATGAACATAGTGTACCTGGACCATGCCGCGACCTCGCGGACGAAACCGGAATGCGTGTACCGGGCCATGGACCGGTTCATGCGCGAAATCGGCGCGAGCCCGGGGCGGTCGGCGCATGCGCCCGGCCTCGCGGCCGGCCGCGTTGTCGCGGACACGCGCCGGGCCGCCGCGGCGCTGTTCGGGGTGGCGGACCCGGCCCGCGTTGTGTTCACGCTCAACTGCACGCAGGCATTGAACCTGGCCTTGCGCGGCCTGGCCAGGCCCGGCAGCGACGTCGTCACGACAAGCGTGGAGCACAATTCGGTGATGCGTCCGCTCACCGCCCTGGCGCGAGAACGCGGCCTGAATCTCGTCTTTGCCGCCGCCGACGAAGAAGGCATGACCCGGCCGGGCGAGCTGGCGAAGCGCTTGACCGGCCGGACGTCGCTGATCGTGATGACGCACGCTTCGAACGTCACCGGCGCAATTCAGCCGATTGATGAATGGGGACATCTGGCGCGCGAGCGGGGCGTTCCCTTCCTGGTCGACGCCGCCCAGACGGCGGGATGCCTGCCCATCGATCTGTCGCGGCTGCCCGTGGACCTGCTGGCCTTCAGCGGTCACAAGGGACTGCTGGGTCCGCAGGGCACGGGGGGGCTTTTCATCCGCGAAGGGTTCGACCCCGAGCCGCTGATGCACGGCGGGACCGGCAGCGCATCGAGCGAAATTGCGCAGCCCGCGTGGCTGCCGGACCGTTACGAGAGCGGCACGCCCAACACCCCCGGCCTGGCCGGGCTGGGGGCCGCGATCGGTTTTCTGCTCGAACGGGGCGTGGCGAGCGTTCGCGAACGCGTATGCGCCGTGGGCGAGGCGTTGGCGGCCGGCCTGGCCGGGCTGCCGCGCGTGAGGCTCTACGGGCCGCGCGGCATGGACGCAAACGTGGGGATCTTTGCGTTCACGGTGGACGGCGCGGACCCGGCCGAGGTGGCGTCGGCGCTCGAAACGCGACATGGCATCATGACGCGCGTCGGCCTGCAGTGCGCGCCCTGCGCGCATCGCGCGATGGGCACGTTTCCTTCGGGCACGATTCGCGCCGGCATCGGATACGGAACGACCATGGCGGACGCGGAAACGCTTGTAAACGCGCTGCGGGTGTTGTGATATGGCCGGAGAGGGCGAAGAATGGATCGTGGTTTTCGAGTCGACGCACGCGGCCCTGGCCGCTGAGCGCGCCGCGCGCCGGGCGGGCGTGCCGGTGCGGATGTCTCCCGTGCCGCGCCGCATCTCGACCGACTGCAATACGGGCATGCGCGTGCCACGCGAGCACCGGCACGGGCTGGAACTCGTTCTGCGCGGCGCGAACGTGGAGTGTCGTTTCGTGCCCCTTGACCCCGAAACGCGGCATTGAAGAAGAAACGGACGGGCGCGGATCGCGGACCGGCGCCGAGAGCATCCTGGAGAGCATCTCGGACGGCGTCTTCACGGTCGACGCCCGATGGCGCATCGCCTCCTTCAACCGCGCCGCCGAGAAGATCACGGGGATCCCCCGGTGGGAAGCGATCGGCAAGACCTGCTCGGACGTGTTCCGCGCCAGCATGTGCGAGGCGGACTGCGCCCTCCGCCACACGGTCAAAACCGGCAAGCCGATCATCAACAAGGCGGCGCGGGAAGGATTGAGCGCGCCCATCTCCCGCCCGAACTCACCGGCCAGCCGGCAGCAACCCTTCCCCTCTCAGCGGGCGACACAATGGCAGCGCAGACTCGCGCCGCGGAGGCGCACGCCATTCGCGCCGCCCTGCAACGCAGCAACGGCAATCGCTTGGCCGCGGCCTGCGGCACTGGCAGGAAGGCGATCCGGCTTTCGAGGAAGCCCGCAACCTGCGCCCCAGGACCCTGGAGGAAGCCGCCGCCTGGGTCAACCGTCCCGGCGCGGCCGAGCCCGCGGAAGAACGCGCCGCGAACCTCGGCGCGATACTCGCCGCCCAAGCCCACTGACTGACCGAACGGCTCCTGGACCGCCACGCCCGGGACTTCGAGAAGGACGGCGGATTTCAGGCTTGCCATGCGAAGCCCGTTGGGAGGAGCATCGCCAAAGAGCGCCGCGCAAGGTATATCGTGAGGCGCAAAGGCACGTGACGGAGAACGCCATGAAGAAAAACTGTTCGTTGACGGCTGTGGTGGAAAAGGAAGGCGATGGATACGTCTCCCTTTGTCCGGAGTTGGATGTAGCAAGTCAGGGTGACACGGTTGAGGAAGCCACTGCGAATCTCAAGGAGGCGGTGGAACTCTTTCTGACCACGCGGCGTCCTCCTCGGGCCGGCTCCAATCTTCGGCGAGAACCGCCTCGCTCAGCAGCGCCGTTTCCGCGACGACCGCTTCATCCACTATGGTCACGATGGCTCGGCACGGGTGGTCCAAATGGATTGGCTCACGAAGGTGTACCACTCCGTGCTTTTCGATCGTTGCTTCGATGGATGTCAGCACAGCCCACCTCTCGTTTCCATGTAGACACTATAGCGCAGGGCGACTGCCCGTGCAAGACGGCAGGCACCGCCTGCCAACGTCCACTACGGAGGCGCCATGAGGCTGGAACACGCGCTGGTGCTCAACCGCTATTTCCACGCGCTGTTCGGGGCGCGTGATGGGGTACGAAGCGCGGCTGGCCAAGGCGCGGGGCGCGTTCGTGTTCAAGTATTTCCAGTTCCTTGGCCTGCTCTACACGGAGATCTTCCTCGACCGGCCTACGACGGACCCGGTGGCGTTTCGGGCCGGTTTGAACGACTTTGTGCAACGACAGAAGCGCGCCGAGCCATCGCCGCACGCGTTCACGGCGTTCGAGCCGGACGATCTGCGGCGGCTGGCATTCTTCATGGTCACCGGCAGCGGCAAAACGTTGTTGCTGCACGTGAACCTGTGGCAGTCGCTCCACTACCTGCGGCATGGCCGGCATCCCGATGCATTGGTGAAGCGCGCCGACAGGCGGCGGGAGTTCGATTCCATCCTGCTCGTCACGCCGAACGAGGGATTGTCGGAGCAGCACTTGAAGGAATTGCGGCTCAGTGGCGTGGACGCGGTGTTGCTGGTGGAAGACCGCTCGGCGCAGCGGACGTTCGAGCCGCGAGTTCGCGTGATCGAAATCAGCAAACTCGCCGAGGAAATCAGCGGCGAGGGCGTGAGTGTGCCTGTGCGGCGAACATGGCCTGAGTCTCTGGATCGAAAACGCGGAGACGTGTGTGCTGTTCGACACCGGCCAGGGATTGGCTCTGCCTCATAATGCCCGCGCGCTGAACGTTGATCTGGATTCCGCCGATGCGGTCCTCAGCCACGGTCACTATGACCATACCGGCGGCACATTCTTTCTGGATGCGCAAGGAACGCTCCCGGATCCGATGGAGGACGGCCAAACCATGTGGATCGAGACCACGGACGGTCCGGTCGTGTTGCTCGGCTGCGCCCACTCCCTGTTTTGCCTTGCCCTGTTCGGGGTCAGTCTACTAAACGTCAGGCGGAGATGGATCGCATAGACGCTGAAAGTTGCAGTGCTTTTTGCGCTGGAACGCCGAAGCTACATGTGGACAATTGCGCCAGAAGAAGATGAGAGTAGTCGTGCGATCGAGCTGGATTGGGCTGGCTGCGTTCGCAGCTTGCGCATGGGCCTTGGCCAGCGCGGGGCCGGCGGCAGACAACACGCCGGTTCGGGCGGGGCCAACGGAAGGAGACAGGACTATGACGTTGAGCCTTAGCAGTCCGGCCTTCAAGCCGGGAGCTGCGATTCCGCGCAAGCACACCGGCGAAGGCGCGGATGTCTCGCCGGCGCTGGAATGGACCAATGCGCCAGCGGGCACAGCAGCATTCGTTTTGATCTGCGACGACCCCGATGCGCCGGTCGGCACGTGGGTGCATTGGGTTCTGTACGATCTGGCGGCTGGGACGCGGCGTCTGGAAGAGAACGTGCCCAAGAGCGAGGCGGTGCTCGGGGCGGCCAAACAGGGCCGCAACGATTTCCGCCGCATTGGCTACGGCGGGCCAATGCCGCCGCCTGGCCGCCCACACCGTTACTTCTTCAGACTCTACGCGGTGAGCGCCCAGACCGGGCTTCCCGCCGGAGCCACAAAAACAGAAGTCCTGCGCGCCATCGAGGGCAAGATCCTCGCGCAGGCGGAACTGATGGGAACGTACAAACGGTAGCCCTATGGATGCACCTGGTGATGGCCTCGGTCCTCACCGTCCAAGCCTTCTTCTTTGCGGATGGCGGGCTGCTCGCGTTGGGCTGCAATAGCGTCAACAAACCCCGATGGCCTTGAGTGGTGCATCGGCAAGGTCACCGGCAAGGAAGAGGTTGCAGGCACGGAGGAGGGCGTTCACCCCCCTTCGCCGCAAGGCGAGAGGAGCGGCCAAGTCTCGGCTTCGGCGGGGCTTCGCAAGAGCATGGCCGACATACAGGCGAAGACGGCGTTCCTGCCCGACTACGGGTTCAGGCCCGCGGGAAGCGAAGCCGCGCGCGCGGAGGCGGAAGCGCCGTCCGCCGAAGCCCGGCCCGCCGTTGGCGCGGGAACGTCTGTTTCGGGAATTGTCGGCGGGGTGATGACCCTGGCGCTGGCCGGCGTGGTGGGATTCGCCCTCAAGGCGCGGTCCGCGCGACGCGCACCGGGAAGCATCTGAGCGCCGGGGCCTGAACCCGCCCGATAGCGCGTCAGACAACCGCGGATAACTGAACAACGACAGACCCCACCGAGCGGTCATGGTTCCCCTGCTGGTTGCTTGACGCCAGAGAACATGGCGTCCAATATGTCGTCTCAAGTACCGGGGACTGTGTCTCGGGAGCGAGGGGGACAGGCCATTGCCTAGACGACGAGCAATTGACAGCGGCCAAGAGGAACTCGGCCTGCCCGAAGTCCGCCCGCTCTGGGAGACGGGCGGACTGTTCTCGGATCATTACCTCAACACGCGCCTGAGGCAGAACACCTGGTGGCCGTCGGACGATCAGGCCCGCACGCACTGGGAATTCTGCCGCGATCTCTACAACCGCCGGTATCTCGCCTTGGCGCGCGGCAACGAGGCTGCCGTGAGGCAGGAACTTATCGACAAGGTGCTCAAACAGATCGGATTCGACTGGATCGACAATCTCGGCCTGCCGGATGAGGACGCTGAGCCTGACTATCTCCTCTTTGGAAGCGCCGCGGAGAAGGAAACCGTCCTGGAGAGCAGCGCGAGTGAGCGCTACCGCGCCGCCGTTGCCATCCTCGAAGCCAAGAGACTGCACCACCCGCTTTCTCAACTCAGCAAGCATCAGGTTCGCTATCCTCACCAGCAAATCCGCGACTACTTGCTG
>VGWJ01000014.1 GCA_016873635.1 Lentisphaerota bacterium
TCGCCTCGATCGTGATCTTCGACGTCGTGGGCATCATCCTGCGATCGCAGGGGATTGTGGATATCTACAGCAGGATGCCGTGAAGAGATTGAAAATTGAAGATTGAAGATTGAAGATTGGAGATATCGAAGATTGAAGAGTGAAGATATCGAAGATTGAAGAGTGAAAAGTGAAGATCGCAGACTGCAAATTGGCGACTGGGAAATGAGTGGAGGCGGGGATATGGCGTGGCGGGCGGGAAGGAGACCGCCAATTCTCAATCTTCAATCTTCAATCTTCAATTTCCAACGCACTGGATGAGCGCAATCAAACACAGCGGCAACATCGGCGCCCAGCTTCTGACGGCCCTGCCGTTTGCCGTCCTGGGCCTGGCGGCCTGGTGCGCGTTCGTGCTTTTCGCGGAGCCCAAGGAGCGGATTCCGTTCCGTCCTTTCCGCGCGGATTACGACGAGCGAAAACTCGCGGAAGCGCTGGACCGGCAGGAATTCGAGGCGCGGATGCGCGAGATCGCCGCAGCGGGCGACTCGGCCGGCGAACCGGGCGTCGGCCGGCTGAGCGGCAGCCCCGGCTTCTACCGCACGGAGAAGTTCATCCTGGAAGCCTTCCGCGCGGCGGGCCTCGAAGTCGTGACGCAGGAACTGCCGGTCGTCGTGCCGGTCACGGAGCGCTGCGAGATCCTCGACGATCAGGGCCGGCCCCTCGATGACGTCCGCATCTTCCCGTTCGCGCCCGCCACGTTTCTGCCGATGGCGCTGCCTCCGGAAGGCGTCAGCGGCCTGCTGGTCGCGCCCGAGTCCGCGACGCCGAGGAGCCTGCGGGAGCAGCCGGCCGAACAGTGCATCGTGCTCGCCACGCTCGGCGCAGGCAACAAGGACGCCGAAATCGACCTGGCCGGCCTCGGTTCGGTCGGCGTCCGCGGGCTGCTGGTGAAGGAAGTACCCGAGGACATCGCGCGCGTCATGCGTGTTTCCCCCGATGAACCGTCGAGATGGGGGGACCTCCAGATGACGCACACCGGAAACTGGCAGCAGCAGCCGATCGCTGTTCCGCGGTTCCTGGTGCGCGGCCCGATCGAGCGTTACGCGGGCCGCACCGTCACCCTGCGCTGCAAGGTCGCCTGGCAGACCAGATACGTCCGCAACCTGATCGGCGTGTTGCGCGGGCGTCAACCCCGGGAGGAAGCCCTTGTCATCACGAGCTTCTACGACAGCTCCTCGGTCGTTCCGGACCTGGCGCCGGGCGCGGAGCAATCCATCTCGCTGGCCGCGATGCTGGAGTACGTGGGGGCGCTGGCGCCTTACCGGGACGACATGGAGCGGGACATCATCTTTGTCGCGGCCGCCGGCCGCTGCCAATCCGCGGCCGGCGAGGAGCGGCTGCTGCAAGCCATCGAGCGGATCAGCGCGAAGCGGCTGGACTACCGCACGTTCGAGGAGCGCCGGAAGGACGAACAGCGTAACCTGGATTTTGCCGCGCGGGCGCTGGCTTTTCTCGAACGGTCCGGAGCGGGCGCCGGCGCGGCGGGCGCCGATACCGCGGCGATCCGGAGGCTTTGGGACGGCGAACCGGCGGAATTCCGCGAGTGGCTGTCGAAGCGGCTCAAGACCGTGGCCGGGGAAGTCTGCCTCGATCGCAAGGAAGAGGCGCTGCAGGCCAAGATCGCGCACCTGCGGGCCGGCTCGCCGGCGTTCCGCGACTGGTTCGACGCCGCCAGGGCGGGCGACGCGGAGCGGAAGGATCCGGCCAACACGCACCCCCTGCTGACGGCGTACCTCGCCGCCAAGACCATCGAGAACCGGTCGGCCAACATGATGGGGTTGCCGCTGGCGGAAGTCGCCGGCCGTCCCGAGTACGCGGCCTGGGGCTATCCCGAGCGCCTGGCCGCGTACCTCGAACGCATCGCGGCGCATCACCGGCAGCAGCTCCGCGAACTTGACGACCTGATTGCCGTGCGCGACCTGTTCGGCCGCTATGCCCGGACCATGACGATCGGGCTCGAGTTGTATTCGGGCGGGTACCGGAAGCGCAGCGACCTGTGCGTTCTCGTCGGCATCGGTGGCATCGGCACCGTCGTGGAGCCGCAGGTCAGCGACCTGGCGAATGCGATCCTGGAGAAGGCGCCTGTTTCGGAAAGAAAGCCGGCATTCAACGTCGTCAACTGGGGCCCCCTCGACGCGAACGGCAAGCCGGAGACGCCCAACCAGAACAAGGATCTGGTCACGCCCGGCTGGTACGACTGCGGCTTTCTGGCGTTCACGGTCGCCAACCGCGAATTCGTGCCGAATGTGGCCCAGAGCTCGAAGATCTGCACGCCGGAAGACACGCTGGACAACCTGCGTCAGACGGACGTCCTCAAGCGGCACATCCCGGCGCTGGGCAAAGCCCTGCTGTCGCTGGCCTACGGCCGCGTGACCTTCAAGCGCGTGAAGCCGAACCGGCTGGGCAAAGCGTGCGTGTTGCAGGGAACCGCGTACGCCAACATCGGGGTCGCGGAGGTGGTGCCCAGCCACCGCATGGGGGTTCGGACGTTCGCCAACATCGTCGGCGGCGCCTTGGACGGCCGCGGCGTCTGGTCGCGGATTCTGGAGGTTGACCCGTACGGCGAGTTTCGCGCCGAACCCTTCCTGTGGATGGGGCAGTCGAGCTTCTCCATGAACGTCGCGCGGTACGCGGAGGACGGCCGTATTCTCTTCATCAAGGACGATACCCAGGCGCTCCAGGCCCTGTTCAAGAACAAGAACGTGAGCATCGACACTGTCAAGGCCAACGCCAGGAAGAAGCCGAAGCCGATCAATGTCGCCATGTTCCGCTGCGCGCCGGTGACGTTGTTCGCGCAGAGCAACCCGACGACCATGAAGGTCTTCAAGGCCACGCAGTTCCTGGAAAGCCAGGGGCTGTCCGCGCCCCTGCGCATGTATCCGGCGGATACCCCGACCTACGTGACCTTCGTGCCGCCGGAGACCGTCTTCTACGTCACCTTCGTGGACGGCGCCGCCGCGAACCCGGAGATGGACGCCTGCCGCGCCTTCATGCTGAACACCGACTCCGCCGCGCCGGTCACGCCGGCGGAGCCCGAAATACAAGGCGCGGGCTATCTCGCCGCCGACACGCCGCTGCTGGCGCACCCGTTCATCGACGCCGCCGCCTCCATGCTGCGCACGGCGGAGAAGCGGCTCGGCCTGCAGCGCCGCTACGGCATGGCGGACGGGCAGATGCTCGACTTCCACGCGCGGGGCGGCGAATGGCTGCAGGAAGCGCGCGCCAGGCGCGCGGACGACGACCCGGAAGGCGCGCTCAATTCGGCCGGGACCAGCCTGGCCTACGCCATCAACAATCACCCGGTCATCCGCCGGCGCATCGCGCACGCCGTGATCGGCATCCTCTGGTATCTCGGCCTGCTCGTGCCGTTCGTGTTCTTCGCCGAGAAACTCCTGTTCGGGTTTCCGGACATCCGCAAGCAGCTCGCCGCCGTCGGCGGCATCTTCATGGTGGTGTTCACGCTGCTGCGGATCTTCCACCCGGCGTTCCAGATGGTGCGCTCGTCGCTGATGATCCTGCTCGGGTTCATCATGTTGCTGCTCACCGTGCTCGTGACGCTGATGGTGACGGGCAAGTTCAAGCAGATCGTCAAGGCCCTGCGGTCGCGCGAAGGGCGCGTCGAAGGCGCCGACATCAACCGCGGGGGCGTCGCGGGCACCGCGTTCATGCTGGGCCTGAACAACATGCGCCGGCGCAAGGTGCGCACGGCGCTCACGTGCGCGACGCTCGTGCTGATCACGTTCGTCATGATCTGCTTCACGTCGGTCTCCACCGACCTGGTGAGCGTGGAGTACGCGACGGGCCGCTCGACCTGGAACGGCATCACCATCCGCGACCCGCACTTCCTTTCGCTGGATGACGCCGAGATCGGCGCCTTCCAGCGGCTGTACGCGGGGCGCTACCCCGTCACCTCGCACCGGTGGCTGATGCCGAACATGGGCATCTGGGAACAGCACACCGTGGGCGATATCAAGAACATGAATCTCGCCGTGGACCACGAAATCGAGATCGCCGGCATGAAGACGGTGAAGCGCGCGTACGTGAACAGCGGGGTCGTGATGCAGTGGAACGAGCCGATGTTCTCCGCGATCGACAGGCTGCTGCTCACGGAGCGGGGCTGGTTCGCGCGTCCGCCCCAGACCCGCGCGGAAAAGATCGAGGCCGTGCGGACCGGTCGCACGCCCCGCAAGGAGGCGATTCTGCCGGACACCGTGGCGCGCGACCTGGGCATCACGGCGGCGGATGTGAACGCGCGCGACGTGACGATCGTCTTCGGCACCGATGAATACGTCGTGCGGGGGATCATCGATTCCGTCGAATGGAACAAGCGCCTCGCGCTGGACGGCCACCCGATGCTGCCCCCCGACGTGAACAGCGTTCAGGCGCTGGGCACGCAGCGCATGCCGGACGGAAAGTACAGGGCGGCCATTCCCTCGGACATCGCCCGCCTGCCGGCGGCGACGGTGCTCATCCTGAGCGACGCCCCGACGGTCGTGACGGACCGGAACTCGATATCCGGCGGCGGCGGAACCCTGCCGATGTCCTGTTCCGTCGCCTTCCCGTCCGCGCCGTACCGGCTGAGCCCCACCGAGCCGGAGCGGCCGCCCGTCGGCTACCGCGAGCAGCGGCGGGTGGTCATGGAGTATCTCGAGCGCACGGGCAAACAGGCGTTCTATGCCCTGGACGGCGTGTCCTACGCCGGGTCCCGCGCGCGCACGCGAACCCTGGGCGGCATGCTCGAGCTGCTGGTCCCGATCGTGATTGCCGCGCTGGCCGTGTTCAACACGATGCGCGGGTCGGTGTACGAGCGGCGCGGTGAGATTTACGTCTACAACGCCGTGGGCATCGCGCCCAATCACGTCTTCTTCATGTTCATGGCCGAGGCGCTGGTCTACGCGGTCATGGGCGCCATGCTCGGCTACCTGCTGAGCCAGGCCACGGGGCGCGCGCTGACCATGGCGGGGCTCACGGGCGGGCTGAACATGGACTACAGCTCGCTGGAGACGATTTATGCCTCGCTGGCCATCATGGGCGCCGTGCTGCTGTCCACGCTGCTGCCGGCGCGCGATGCGGCGCGCATGGCCGCGCCCTCGGAGCTGGTGAGCTGGGCGGTGCCGCGCGTGGAAGGCGACGTGATGACCTTGAATCTGCCCTTCACGTTCACCGCCCACGACCGGGTCGCCGTCGTCAGCTACTTCTGGCGTTGGCTCGATGCCAACGGCGCCGGCAGCTCCGGGCCGTTCTTCTGCGCGCCGCCGGACGTCGGCGCCCGCGCCGTGGAGTCGCAGCCCGACGGCGACCGCCTGGTTCCGGTGGTGAGCGGCCTGGTCTGGCTCAAGCCCTATGACCTGGGGGTCTCGCACCGCATGGATATCGCCTTGCCGACCGATCCGGAAACCGGCGAGTATATCGCCAATATCAGCTTGACCCGGCTGAGCGGCCACGCCGCGGCCTGGCGCCGCACGGTGAAACCCTTCCTGGGAACGTTGCGCAAGCAGTTCCTGAACTGGCGCGCGACCACGGACGCGGAGCGCACCGAGATGTTCGCGGCCGCGAAGAAGATGCTGGAGCGGCAACTGGAAATCGAAAGCTGAGAAGCGGGGGCTGAAAGGCGCCAATGGCAACTGACAGAAAGCCGATCGTGCTGGACAAGGAACTGGAGGTCTACCGGTCCGTCATGGAGACGCCGAAGGAGTTCCGCAACGGCTTCACGTGGGTGGCCGTGGCCGGGGCCTTCTTCTGCGGCCTGCTCATGATGCCGGGCTCGATCTACCTGAGCCTGATGACCGGCGGCGGCATCGCGGCGGCATGGGTGACGCTGATCATCTTCTCGGAGGTCAGCCGGCGCGCCATGCGCACGCTGAGCAGGCAGGAACTGGTGATCCTGCTGATGGTGGCCGGGGCCATGGCGGGCGGCGGGCCGATCGGCGACCTGGTCTGGCGGCAGTACTTCGTCAGGAGCGACGCGGTGCGCGACATCGGCCTGCTGGGCAGGTTCCCCGGCTGGTACGCGCCGCAGCCCAACAGCGACGCGATTACCGACCGCACGCTTTTGCACAGCGCCTGGCTGGTGCCCATCGTCCTGATGCTTTTCATGCACGTCGTGGGCACCGTCAAGCACTACACGCTCTCGTACTTTTTCTTCCGTCTCACGTCGGACGTGGAACGCCTGCCGTTCCCGTTCGCGGGCATCAGCGCGCAGGGCTCCATGGCGCTGGCCGAGTCGGGGGAGCGGAAGACCACCTGGAAATGGAGAATGTTCTCTTTCGGCGCGGTCCTCGGCCTGGCGTACGGCACGGTGCAGGTGGGGGTTCCGCTTGTCACCGGCGCGCTGCTTACCAAGCCGATCATGATCATCCCGCTGCCGTGGTGGGATGCCACCACGCTGACCGAGCGGCTCTTGCCGGCCACCCCGACCGGACTGGTCATCGACCTCGGTCTGTTCATCGTCGGCATGGTGATCCCGTTCTGGGCCGTCATGGGCCAGGCGGCAGCCATGCTCCTGACGCTTGTCATGAATCCGCTTCTCCACCACATGGGCGTCCTGACCCGCTGGCAGCCCGGCATGGAGACCATCGCCACCACCTTCAACAACTCGATCGATTTCTGGATGAGCTTCGGGCTGGGGGTAATGGGGGGGATTGCCGTGATCTCGATCATCCAGACCGTGCGCGACCTGGTCAAGAAGGCGCGCGAACTGAAGAAACGCCGGCAGGAGGAGGCGGGCCTGGCGGCGCGCCGCGAGAATATCTGGGAGACGCCGGCCGGCCGCGGCGATTTCTCGCCGCGGATCGCCGTCATGCTCTACGGCCTGTGCGCCCTGGTGGTCATCAAGTTGTGCCAGATGCTCGTGCCCTCCTTTCCGCTGTATTTCCTGTTCGGCTTCACTTTTCTGTATACGCCGCTGCTTTCCTATCTCAACGCGCGGCTCATCGGCATCTGCGGCCAGCACGTCGGCATCCCGTTCGTGCGCGAAGCCGCTTTCATCCTGTCCGGATACAAGGGGGTCGAGATATGGCTGGCCCCGATCCCAATTGACGAGATGGGCAGCGGCGCGTCCAACTTCCGCGTCAAAGAGCTCACCGGCACGAACTTCTGGTCCCACCTCAAGGCGCAGGGGCTGATCATCCCGCTCAGCTTCATCCTGAGTTTCCTCTTCTGGGGGTTCATCTGGAAGTCGGGCGCGATCCCTTCGGAGATGTACCCGTTCGTGCAGAAGATGTGGGACCTGCGCGCGAAGCAGACCGTCCTCATGTACTCCGCCACGCTGGACATGGAAGGGGCCAAGCCGCTGTTCTTCGAGGCGCTCCACCCGAAGGTCATGGCCGGCTCGTTCTCGTTTACGCTGGTTGCCTTCGCGGTCATGTCGGCGCTGCACATTCCCATCATGGCCATCTACGGGTTCGTCCAGACCGTCGGCGGAATGCCGCACGCCTTCGTTTCGATCGTGATCGGCGCGCTGGTCGGCAGATTCTACTTCCAGCGCCGGTTCGGCCAGAAGCGCATACTCGAGGTCGTGCCGGTGATCTCCGCCGGCTACGGAACCGGGATCGGCCTGATCGCCCTGCTCGGCGTGGCGCTCAACCTGATTGTCTCCGCCGTTTCGGCTGCGCCGTTCTAGATTATTGAAAATTGAAAATTGCAGGTTGAAAATTGCAGGTTGAACATTGACCGAAAAGTCCGTTGGGTTTGTCTTTGAGCCATGACAGTGCTGGAATAGAAATAGCAACAATTTCCAATCTTCAATTTTAAATTTTAAATTTTAAATTTTAAATTTTAAATTCTAGATGAACCAGTCCATCGGCACCCAACGCACGCTTCCGCTCCGCCGCGCGGTGCACATCGCCGTCAGCGGCATCAGGATAAGGATCGGCCGGTCGCTGGTGACGGTTTCCGGCGTCGTGCTGGGCATCGCGTTCCTCATGAGCAACCTGACCGGCCAGATCGTGAAGACCGCGGTCAGCAGCGAACGCGACGCGCGCCACAAGGTCGATCTGATGATGAGCCTGGTGAGCGCCGAAATGGGCCCGGCCGGCGGCCGCACGCTGGCCGTCGCGGCCTTCGGACAGGTCAGCGACGTCGAGCGGGCATTCCTCGCGCGCGTCGTAGCCGCCGGTCCGGCGGCCTTCCGCGCGCTGGGCGTTGCGATGCAGGGGCTGACGCCGGTCACGGCGGATGCGCTCGGGGACGGCGCCTCGCTGCTGTTCGTGATCGGCGACGCGGCTTCCGCGCCGGCATCCATCGGCGATCTCACCCGCGGCATGTCCGCCAGGGTCGTGCTGGATACGGTTGCCGGGCGCGCGTACGCCGGCGGCGCGGCCGGCCCTGAAGTGCGACGCGCGCCGTTCTTCGGGCAGGAGGCCGAGCAGCAGGAGGCCGAGATGGCCGCGGCGGCGCGGCAGGAGCGCTTCCGCATCACGTGGATCATCGCCGTTTCGCTGATGGTCACGGTGGTCACCGTCGCCAACGCGCTGCTGATGTCGGTTACCGAGCGGTTCCGGGAGATCGGCACGATGAAATGCCTCGGCGCCCTGTCGTCTTTCATCCGGACGCTTTTCCTGATCGAAAGCGCGCTTATCGGCATGGCGGGATCGGTGCTGGGCGCGATAACCGGCGCCGCGTTCACGCTGGTGATCTACGGCTTCACGTACCGGTTCGGAACGGTCTTCGGCTCGACCAACTACGGGTGGCTGCTCCTGGCCGGCGGCGGCGCCGTGGTATGCGGGACGCTCATGGCCATGGCCGCGGCCATCTACCCGGCCAGGGTGGCGTCCAGGATGGTGCCGGCGGACGCGCTGAGAAGCACCGTTTGAGAGATTGAAAATGGAGAAGATGACAATGCGGCGCGGCATGTCCGGGCAATTTTCAATCTTCAACTTTCAATTTTCAATGCAACCATGACAGCATCGCACAGCCAAACTGAAGCCCTCTTCCGCGGCGAAACCGAGGCCGGCAAGCTGGACCACGTCATCCGCGCGGTCGACGTCCACAAGGTGTTCCGCATGGGCGACAGCGAGACCCGCGCGCTGGCGGGCGTTTCGCTCGATGTGCGCCGCGGGGAATACCTCTCGATCATGGGCCCCTCGGGTTCCGGCAAGAGCACGTTCTTCAACATGGTGGGCGGACTCGACAAGCCCACGTCCGGCAAGGTCTATATCGACCAGGTGGACATCGCCCAGCTCGACCCGTACGAGCTGGCATGGCTGCGCTGCCGCAAGGTCGGATACATCTTCCAGACGTTCAACCTCATCCAGGTCATGTCCTGCATCGAGAACGTCACGCTGCCCATGGCCTTCGCGGGGATGGACAGCGAGGAGGCGCGCGACAAGGGCCTCGACATCCTCCAGCGCGTCGGCCTCGGCGACCGCGCGCTTCACAAGCCCGCCGAGATGTCCGGCGGCCAGCAGCAGCGCGTGGCCATCGCCCGCGCCCTGGCCAATTCACCCGACATCCTGCTGGCCGACGAACCCACCGGCAACCTCGACCTGAAGACGGGCGAGGAGATCATCAACCTGTTCTCCAGGCTGCGCGACGAACTCGGCGTGACCGTCATCACCGCCACGCACGACCTGAAGATGCTCAAGACCTCGGACCGGATCGTGTGGATCGAAGACGGGCTCATCACGCGCGTGAGCACGCCGGAGGAGATGCAGATCGAGATCGGAGAGGTCGGAGGACACTAGTGCGCATCTTCGCGCGGAAAGACCGCAAGGGAGCGCCGCGGGCGCCCGGGGTGCGCGATCCGTTCGCGGTCGTGCCGCTGCGGCCGGAGGGCCTGGAGATCCGGCACGACAGCTCCGGCTGCGCGCACCTGCGGGCCCGCCCGGAGCTGAAGGGGCTGATGAAGAGAGTGGCCGGCCTGTGCGGCTATGATCTGTCGCGCAAGGTGCAGCTCGACCGCTTCGGCACGCTGTTCATCGGCATGGCGGACGGCACGCACAGCCTGCACGACATCGTCGAACGCATGGTCGCCGATTCGGGCAGGCCGCGGAAGGAAGTCGAGGAGGGCGTCGTGCTTTTCACGAAGAAACTGATGACGATGAACATGATCCATCTGAGAATTGAAAATTGAAGATTGAAAATTGAAAATTGTAGATTGAGGATTGAGGATTGAAGATTGAAGACCGAAAAACGACAGTTGACCGTTTTCACGCTTTCTGAGGAGCTGGATGTGAATTCTCCCGCACTTTTCAATTTTCAATCTTCAATTTGCAATCTTCAATCTTCAGTCTTCAACAGATGAACAACATCATAGCAAGAGCGCGCGACGTAACCCGCCGCTACCGGTTGGGGAAGGAGGAGGTCTGGGCTCTAAACGGGATCTCCATGGACATATACGAGGGGGAATACCTCTCGATAATGGGCCCCTCCGGGTCGGGCAAGAGCACCTTCTTCAACATGATCGGCGCGCTGGACGTGCCGACCTCCGGCACCATTGAGTTCATGGGCGCCGATCTCTTCTCGCTGCCGGAGGCGCAGCAGGCGTGGATTCGCTGCAACCAGATCGGCTACATCTTCCAGACGTTCAACCTGGTCATGGTGATGACCGCGCTGCAGAACGTCACGCTGCCCATGGTGCTGCGCAACGAACCGCAGGCCAAGGCGGACGCGCGCGGCAAGGAGATCCTGGATCTCGTGGGCCTGGGGCGCCGCATGCACCACCTGCCCGACCAGCTCTCGGGCGGCCAGCGGCAGCGCGTGGCCATCGCACGCGCCCTGGCCAATTCGCCGGCGGTGATCCTGGCCGACGAGCCCACCGGCAACCTCGACACGAAGACCGGCGCCGAGATCATTCATCTGCTCAAGCGGCTCCAGACCGAGCAGAACGTCACCGTGATCACGGCCACGCACGACACCAAGATGCTCGACATCTCCGACCGCATCGCCTGGATCCGCGACGGCAAGCTCGAACGCCTCGAAGAGCGCGCCAACGTGCATATCCGCGCCGGCAAGATGACCGACGCCGTTCCGCGGTCCGGAAACTAGTGCATCTCGACGTCCACCGTCCCCAACCCGCCGCGGAAGTAGTGGAAATGCACGTTCGGGTGATCCGCCAGCAGTGACATCGGCACCGCGGCGTCGGGTATGCGCTTGCCGATCAGCAGCGCGCTGAGCCGCATGCCGAAGGGATTGTCGTGGTGGCCGGGGTGCCAGATGGACACCTTCTCCGCCTTCCACGTCTCCAGCGGCCCGACGGTGGCCGCCTGCACGGGCACCAGCGCCACGTTGCCGCCGCCCGACGTGCGCGCGTTCTGGATGATGGTCACGGGGTGCAGGTCCACGATCCGCGTGCCGAGCTTGCGGTATTCCGCGGGCGAAGGCGGCGCGTCCTTGAACCGGCCCTCGCGCTTGAGCGGGTCGTTGAAAGCCCAGTGCTTGATCTCGCCCTGGCCGCCCTGCATCACCACGCAACGCGCCTGGTCGTAGCTCCGCGCGTAGGCGGCAAGGTCGCCGGTCGGGAAGTGCAGGTGCGCGTCCGGCATCCGCAGACGGCGCTCGATCCGGTTGAAGCACATCGCCTTGTCGCAGCGGGCGAACGACAGCGGGTGCGACTCGCCGACGGCTCTTCCGCCGATGACCCACTCGTCCATGCCCCAGAAATGGGCGTGCCGCAGGCTCAGCCCCGTGGCGTTGACGATGCGCGCCACCAGCGGCAACTGTTCCGTGGGCCCGATGGGGCCGCACACGCCGGCCGGATTGTCGGCCGTGGCCTGCCGCCAGGCCTGCACGTATTCCAGCGCCTCGGCGCAGTAGAACTCCTCCAGCGTGTCGTAGAAATGCACCGTGAATCCGGGCCGCGCGAGCTGCTGCAGATTGCGCGCGGTGAGCTTCGCCGCGTCGTCCAGGATCTCCTGGTCCAGCGTCGTGTAGTCCCACCAGCCGGGGGCCAGCTTACTGATGCGTCGGCTCATGGTAATCTCCTTTCAAGAGCTCTTTGAGCGGATTGAAACCGGGCGGCCCGAAGCCCAGGTGCGAATGCCGGCGCCAGCCTTCGGCATACTCGCAACTGCCCGACATCCGGCCCGTCTCGCGGCTCATGGCCTCCATCTCCGCGAGGTACGCGTCCATGCCCTGGCTGGCGTCGAGCCACTCCTTCTGGCTGCGGTGCTGCGCGAGCATCTCGCGCTTCGCGTCCAGCACCGCCCCGACGTTAACGTACGTGTCCGGACGGACCATCTGCCCCATGCCGTCCCGCAGCCCGTGCGGCAGGGCGTGATACACGGCCGCCGGAGCGTCCCACGTCGCGCGGGCCGGGTCGGTCGGGAAATTGGGCATGCCCCGGGCAAACACGGCCGAAACGATCAGCCGGCAGGTGTTCTGGTGGTCCTCCATGTAGTCCTGCGGCGAGTGGGTCAGGACAATGCTCGGCCGGATGTCGCGCACCACGGCCGCGACCCGCGCCAGCGAGGGCGCGTCGTAGAAGATCGCCAGGTCGTCGAACAGCGGCGCGTGCGCGACGGCCCCCCCGACGCGCGCCGAGTCGCGCGCCTCCTGCCGGCGCAGGCGGACGATATCGTCCCTGGCGTGCCGCACCGTCCCGCACGAGCCGTTGGCCAGGTTCCACATGTGGATCTCCGCGCCCGCCCGCTTGAGGAGGAGCAGCGTGCCGGCCATCATGAACTCGATGTCGTCGGGGTGCGCGGCCGCGGCCAGCACCACGCGGGGCGCCGCCGCCTCGCCGGACGGACGCTTTTCAGCCTCGATGCTCACGGGCGTACATATTGCCGCGGGCGCGGAAAGAAACAAGGCCGTAATGCGGCGGCCATGATTACGCGGCGCCGGCGGAACGCACGATCTCCGGCAATTCCTTCTCGATCCCGTCCAGGCAGCCCATCAGCCAGCGGTAGTAAGCCCCGGCGCCCGCCTTCGCCTCCCGCGCGGCCGCGAGCCGGTTCCAGGCCAGGACTCACGCGGCAGCGACCAGCGCCGCCGCCGCAATCGGGATGAGCCGTCGCGCGGTCTTCTTCGCATCCGGCGTCATGCCTATTGTATCTCTTTCTCCAGATCCTCCAGCGGGCCGACGAAGAAGATCACGCGGCCTTCGTTCGCCGACGGCCAGTGAACCGGAACCAGGTGCGTGCACGGAATGGAACTGTTGCCCCACGCCCGGCACGGCCCCGAGCCCACGCGCGCCACGAAGGCCGATCCGTCGTGGGACCGCAGAACGAGGTGATTCACGGGCGGCAGAAAGCTCTCCACCGTCCAGAAAAACGGTTGACGGCTCTTGACCGCGGTCCCCGTCTTCACGTCCCACGTGAAATGTTCCGGCACCGGCATGCCGGACACGGGCAGAAACTCGCCGCCGTATATGATGCCCTGCGTCATCCGCTCCTGGCTCGAGAAGAAGGGGCTGATGGTCTTCATGCACACGTGCTGGGCGATCGCAAAGGCGTTCGATACGTTGCGGGTTTCGAAGTCGAACCGCACGCTGTTGCCCTCCACCCGCGCCTCGAACGCGAGCCGCGACGGGCCTTGCTCCCGCACATACCCCGCCCGCTGCCCGTCGGGCGCGACGTCCCATTGCACTTCGGTGCCGGGCTGCGGCCAGCGGTTGGCGCCCGCGAACGGCGCGAAAGTCGTTTCCGGCACGTCCAGCAGCCAGACGCTCTCCGGGAACCAGGGCACGCGCACTTCGAGCGTGCTTGTCTCCGTGCCGCGCAGCGTGATGGGCTCCTTCAGGTACAGATCCCGCCGGATCTCCAGCGCCGCCGGCATTGTCCGGGGCGGCGGCCGGTACGCCGCCCGGCGCGCGCCCCCGGGCGGAGGCGCGTCCGACGCGCAGCGGAAGCCCGACACGTAGTTGCGCATCTCGATCGCCCATCCGAAGCGCGCCGTAACCATGCGTGAATACGGCTGCGTATGAAGGATGCTGGACCCGGCCAGGATGTAAGGGGGATGACCGTCAAGCGCGCGCACGTACTGGCAGACCAGACCCGTCATGTCCTGCGCCCCGCAAGGGGCGGCGCCGGCCGGCCAGGAGCCGACCGGAAAACCGCTCGAGAACGGTATGTTCCCCCGCCCCTCGTGGCACGCGTTCGTCGCGAACCGGTTGCCCCACGGATAGAGCCGGCCGTCGGTTCCGCGCGCCGCCAGCTCCCATTCCGCCTCGGTCGGCAGCCGTTTGCCGGCCCAGCGCGCATAAGCCTCGGCGTCAACGGCATTTACGCCGATCACGGGCAGAGCCTCCGTGCCGGGACGGTCGGGCGGCCAGGACGCGCTCAGATCCTGCCACCCCGCCACAAAGCCGTTGATGTCGATCCGGTAGCCGGTCTCCTTCAGAAACCTGGCAAACTGGCCGCGCGTGACGGGATAGCGGTCGATCCAGAAATCCGGCACGCGCAGGACGCTCCGGTCGGAGTGATCGCGCAACTGCTCCGGGTGCACTCCGGCGGCCTGGGCCGCGCTGAGCTTCTCTTCCGGCGTCATGCCGTAGACGAATTCGGCGCCCGGCACGCGCACCATGTCCCGATCAAGCGCTTCGGCGCTGTAGGGCGTGGAGGACGCGCAGCCCGCGAGAAGCGCGCACAGGACGGTCCCGGCGGCGAATAAGACGAGACGGAGCGCTGGAGAATCGCGGATCGAGATCCTCAATTCCCCGCCCCCCCGCCGCCGCGCGCTCTTTCCAGCAGCGCGAGCGTTCCCTTGTCCAGCACTTCCGTCTTCCGCCCGCTCCGCAGGGCCTTGACCGCGGCGAAAACCATGGCGACGCTGCGGATGTTGTCCTGGACCGCGGTGGACGGCCGCCGGCGCTCTTTCACGCACCGCATGAACTCGTCCAGGACATAGTGCTGTCCGGTAAGCGGCAGCGCGGTGTGCGGCAGGACTTCCGTCTTCTCGATCTTGTACAGGCCGGGCACGCGATGCACGCGGATCTCGCCCTGCCGGTAGGTCACGGTCCCCTTCTCGCATTCGACCTGCCAGTTGGCGTTCCAGTCGCAGAACGCGCCCTTGGCGCACCAGCTTGCGTTGTAGAGAATCCGCGCCCCGTTGTTCATCTCGAACAGCGCCGTGCTGGAGCAGTCGCCCTTGTAGTTGGACCAGGGCGGATTCCACGCCGCGCCAGAAACCCCGACCGCGTCCAGGCCGGTCACGAACCGGATCAGGTCGAAGTGGTGGATGGACATGTCGACGATCACCGGATACGGCATCGCGTGCCGGAACCCGCCGTGGAAATCGACGCCCATGAAGAAGTCCAGCTTGGCCTGGCCGATCGCGCCCAGCTCGCCGGAGCGCATCGCGGCGGCCAGCGTCCACATGGGGGGCGCATAGCGGTAGTTCTGCGACACCACGCAGGTCCGCCCCGTCTCCAGGGCGGCCTTCAGCATGGCCTTGCACGCGGCCAGGCTGTCGGCCATGGGCTTCTCGCAGATGACGTCCAGCCCGGCCTTCATTGCCGCGACAACGTCCTGCCTGTGGAAGGCCGGCGGCGTGCTCAACACCACGGCGTCGGCTTTGACTTTCCTGAGCGCGTCTTTCAACGACTTGAAACAGATATCGCTGCCGTAGCCGCCCGCTTCGCAAGCCTTGCGCAAGGCGTCATCGCTCACGTCCGCCAGGCCGACGACTTGCGCGTCGCGGTTCTCCCGCAGAACCCGGCCCCAGACCGTCCCGAACCCGCCCACGCCGACCTGTATGAATCGCATACCACTTCATTCTCCTGCTGCACCGCCGCGCCGCTACGTCCCGAGCGCCACGCGCACGTCCGCCTCCCGCCCGGGGGGCAGAATCGGGATCAGATTGCCCGCAACCCGTTTGCCGTCCACCCACATCTCCTTCACGCCCCGCGTAACGCCCGCCGGCGCCTCGATCCTGACGCGGTATACGGCGCCGCGGTAGGGCCGCTTCACCGCGATCGCGCGCCATTCCGCCGGCAGGCTGGGGTCGACCCGCAGCCCGTCGAATTCCGGCGTGATGCCCGCGAAGCCCTCGATCAGCGCGCGGTACATCCAGCACACGGTGCCGCTGTTCCAGGCGACACCCGTGCGTCCCGTCTCGCCGGACAGCGGCGTGTCAGTATACGACGAGTAGGCGTACGGTTCCACGTCGTGCAACTCGTATTTCTGGCTCAGGTAGGCCGGCAGCAGTCTGCGGTACAGGTCCAGCGCGCGATCCGCGCGGCCGATCCTGCACTCCGCCAGTATGGCCCAGGTAACGGCGTGGTGCCAGCTGCTGCCGTTGTGGTGGTGCCCGGGGGCATAGCGGGTGATCATCCCGATCCGCTGCTGGGTCCTGGTGTAAGGCGGCGCCATCAGGGGTATGCCCACGGGCGTGTCCATCAACTCCTCCACCGCCTCCATGCAGGTCCGGGCCCGGTCCGCGGGCGCCACGCCGGCCATGACGGCCCACGACTGCGGATTCACCCAGATCCGGCCTTCCTCCTCCGTGCGGCTGCCGATCGGCCCGCCGTCGTCGTCGAAGGCCATGAGGTACCAGCGGCCGTCCCAGCACTTGTCGTTGATCGCCGCGGCCAGCTCGCGCGCCTGCGCCCCGAAGCGTTCCGCGTCGGCCGCGCGCCCCGTGCGCGCGGCAAGCTCCCGCATGTCCGAGAGCGCCACGTGATAGAGCAGCCCCATCCAGACGCTCACGCCCGTCCTGGCCAGGCCGTTCAGGCAGTCGTTCCAGTCGCCGCACTTCATGAGCGGCAGCCCGAACCGGCCGCTTTCGCGCCGGATGAAATCCAGCGCCCGCGCGCAGTGCTCGTAGACCGTCCCCTCCCCGCCGTCCGCGTAGCCGAAAGTCCGCTCCAGCAGGGCGTAGTCGCCGGTCTCGCGCACGTACCTGCCGGTGAGCCAGGGCAGCCACAGCGGAAGGTCGGAGTTGATGGTGCGGTGATGGATCGCGCCCAGGATGTGGACGTCGTGGCGGGTGCAGCCGTCCTGGAACTGGCTTTCGTAAAGCAGTTGCATGCGCGCCAGGGCGCGGGGCGCGTCATAGGCGGCGACGGCGCCCATGTCCTGGGCCGTGTCGCGCACGCCGAATCGCAGGTAGTAGCGCGCGAACATGTTGCAGCGGTGCCAGCCGTTGGCGAACGTCGTGATGTCCCGGTCCGGCAGCTCGATGCGGATGCGGTCGAGGTACTCCGTCCACCACCCTTTCAAGCCGGCAAACGCGGCATCGGCCAGGGCCGGCGTCCCGTACAGCGAACGGATGCGCGCGGCGTCCGCGGCGTCCCCGGCCATGCCCACCAGCACCACCAGGTCCGCGGCCGCCCCCGGCGCCAGGTCCGCGTCAAGTTGCAGCACGCCGCAGCTTTCCTTGCCCTTCTTCGACGAGTTCCGGCACGCCCCCTCGCGCACGGCCCGGGCGCGCAAGAGGGAATTCCCCTCCCCCGCGAACTTCTCCAGCACGCAATCGAACCCCGACGGCGCCGGGCTGGAGGCCATGAAGCCCACGCGATCCCAGTCGCGGTTGTACTTGTCGTACGTGGACCGGAAATCGATCCAGGGCCAGTGGTGGCATTCGCCGATGATCATGTTGTCGTCAAAATGGACATGGTCAAAGCCCGTCTCGTAAGTGGCCAGTCCGAAACGCCACAGAACGCACGGAAACACGCGCAGGCGGCGCGGCCGGGCGCCGGTGTTTTCCAGCCGGATGCGCCACACCTCGACGGGCTCGTCCGGGGGCAGGAAATACGTCACGCTGCCCGCGATCTCATTCGTCGTCGAGCTCAGCCGCGTGTAGCCGAAACCGTGCGTGCATCTCCAGTCCGCGGGCTGCCGCGGCGTATCCGTCCCGTTGACGGTCCAAGCATCGCCGCTTTCCCGGTCGCGGACAAAGACCAGGCGCGGATTGTCGTCGCGCAGGAGACGGTCGTTGTGGGGCGAGCGGCCGAACGACTGGCCCGCGCCGGTGTGCGTGAGGGTCGACTTGAGGCGATCGGTGTACAGATGGTTGCGCCAGGGCTGCCGGAGGTCGCGCCGGGTCAGCGAGAATTCCCTGCCGTCATCGGAGAAAGCCCAGAATTCGCCGCGCAACGCCATGGCTCGTTCCTTTCCGCCGACGCGCGATGGTTCGCGCGCGTCCGTTTCCGACATGAGTGTTGGCCGCGCATAGTGAGTTCCGGCGCGGCGCGTGTCAAGACCCGATGGATCACTCCTCCTTTCGAGCCGCTCCACCTCTGATCGCAACACCTGCCGCCACCTTCCCGACGGATGCGCCCCTCGCGCCCTCCGCAATCGTGCCTCGCTCTACCCCCACGTCACTGGCCCATTACCGCGGCGCCGGTTTTGCGGTTGACGCCGCCGCGCGACGGGACTAGCCTCCGTAGCGATGCGGTGTTGAGGCAGTCGGAACAACTACAGAAAGGGGCGTCTGCCATGAGGAAAACGCTGTTTCCGGCGATCGCGGCGGTAGTTCTGACATCCGGCATCGGCGCGCGCGCCATTGACCGGAATGCGGCGATGATCGACAGCATCGGCCTGGAAGCAACCTCGTTCAGCGACGGCTACGGGCTGGGACTGCTCCTGTGGGGCGAGAACGCGGCGGCGGCGTTGCCGCAGAAGTGGGCCGTCGTGGCCGGCATCGGCGGAGGCCGTAAATGGTATGACGTCTTCGACGACCCGCGTTTCCTGGACCTTTCGCTGGGCGTGAAGTACTACCCCTGGAAGCTCACGGGGCTCTCGCTCTACGGCACGTACAGCCTGATCGAGTGGGGCGCGGCAGACGCGCTCGCCGCCACGTTTGAGATCAAGCAGCGGCTGATCACGGCCGACGACCCCGTCTCCCCGTACGTCAAGGCCGTGGCTTCGGCGCGCGACTACGGCGAGGCCTTCGGCGAACTCGCCGCCGGAGTGGATTTCATGATGCGCGACGATTTCGCCATCGTTTTCGAGGGCGGCTATTTCGTCGCCGACGACATGGCCGGCGAATCCGCTCCCGTGAACGGGTGGATCGGCGGCGTGCACATGAAGTACTACTGGGACTGACGGCAGGCCGCCGGCGCGCGTGACCGGCATCCTGCCGGTCATTGGCTCTCCGTGGGACCGGCATCCTGCCGGCCGTCTCCCTCTACTTCACCCTTTGCGCCACCAGTTCCTCGACCACGTGCGGGTCCGCGAGCGTGGTGGTGTCGCCGATCTGGTCGGTCTGGCCCTCGGCGATCTTGCGCAGGATGCGCCGCATGATCTTGCCCGAGCGCGTCTTCGGCAGAGCCGTGGCGAACTGCAGCTTGTCGGGCGCGGCGATGGCCCCGATTTCCTTGCGGACGTGTTTGATCAGCTCCTTGCGCAGTTCCTCGGTCGGCTCGACGCCGGCCACCAGCGTCACGAACGCGTACAGCGCCTGCCCCTTGATCTCGTGCGGCATGGGCGCGACGGCCGCCTCGGCGACCTTGTCGTGGCTCACCAGCGCGCTCTCCACCTCGGCCGTGCCGATACGGTGCCCGGACACGTTCACGACGTCGTCGATGCGGCCCATCAGCCAGTAGTCGCCGTCCTCGTCGATGCGGCAGCCGTCGCCCGTGAAGTACAGGTCGTTGTACATCGTGAAGTAGGTGTCGATGAAGCGGTCGTGGTCGCCCCACATGGTGCGCATCATGCCCGGCCACGGCTTGCGGATGCAGAGCTTGCCGCCCTCGTTGCGGTCGCACTCCGTGCCGTCGTCGCGCAGCACCGCGGGCTCGACCCCGAAGAACGGACGGCTGGCGCTGCCCGGCTTCAGGACGTGCGCGCCGGGAAGCGGCGTGATCAGCACGGCGCCGGTCTCGGTCTGCCACCAGGTGTCCACGATCGGGCACCGGTTGCGGCCGATCTTCTCGTAATACCACATCCAGGCTTCCGGGTTGATCGGCTCGCCCACGCTTCCGAGCACGCGCAGCGAATCGAGCTTGTACCTGGCCGGCCATTCGTCGCCCTGCCGGATCAGCGCCCGGATCGCGGTGGGCGCGGTGTAGAACTGGTTGATCTTGAACTTGTCGATCATCTGCCAGTAGCGCCCGGCGTCGGGATACAGCGGCGTGCTCTCGAACAGGACGGTCGTGCCGCCGTTCGCCAGCGGGCCGTAGACGATGTAGCTGTGTCCCGTGACCCAGCCGATGTCCGCCGCGCAGCAGTACATGTCGTCCTCGTGAACGTCGAAGATGTACTTCTGCGTGAGCGCGACGTGCAGGAGGTAGCCGCCCGTCGTGTGCACCACGCCCTTGGGCTTGCCCGTCGAACCCGAGGTGTAGAGGATGAACAGCGGATCCTCGGCGTTCATGGGAACCGCCGGGCAGTCGGCCGAGGCGGCTTGCATCGCGTCGTGATACCACAGGTCGCGGCCCGCCTGCATGGGGCAGGCTTCGTCGTTGCGCCTGACGACGACGACATGCTCGATGCTGGGGGTCTTCTTCAGCCCTTCATCCGCGATCGCCTTGAGGTAGACGCTCTTTCCCGCGCGCCGCGACGTGTTGGCCGTGATCAGGATCTTGCACTCGGAATCGTTGATGCGGTCGCGCAGCGCGTCGGCGCTGAAACCGCCGAAGACCACCGAGTGAATCGCGCCGATGCGGGTGCAGGCCAGCATGACCACGGGCAGCTCCGGCACCATGCCCAGGTAGATGCACACGCGATCGCCCTTCTTCACGCCCAGGCTCTTGAGCACGTTGGCGAACTTGCAGACCTCGCGGTGGATCTCGCCGTAGGTCAGCGCGGCGTCCTCGCCGATCTCGTCGCCCTGCCAGAAAAGCGCCTTCTTGTTCTCGCGCGGCGTGCCCATATAGCGGTCGAGGCAGTTGTAGGACACGTTCAGCTCGCCGTCCTCGAACCAGGTATGCCGGATTGTGCGGTCCTTGGTGTTCCACGTGTACTTGCGCGCAACCGTGGGATTCTTGAACCAGCGCAGGGTTTTCGCCTGTTCCAGCCAGAAGGCGTCGCCGTCCTTGATCGAGCGCTCGTACATCGCCGCGTACTGCTGCGCGTTGATCAGCGCGCGCCCGACGACTTCCGGCGAGGGCGGAAACCGGCGTTTCTCGACCATCAGCGAATCGGTGGATATGGCCTGCTTCGTTGCTTCCGTCATGGGTTCGTCTCCCTTTATTGTTTCGCGTCTTGTCCGCGATCCCCCCAAAAAAAACGAGGATTGATACTAGCGGCACTCCTCCGGGCCCGCAAGGACCTTTCGCAAATAAATCGGCCCGCGGGGGAAATCCGGCGCGAGCGGCCGGCCACGGCGCCGTCAACCCGCGTTGCGCGGGAAGCCGCGGTCCGCTATAGTCCGGCGCATGATCATTCTGGATGCGGTTACCCGCCGGCTGGCCGGCCACGCCCTGCGCTGGGCGCTGGGCGGCCGCTGGGCCGCCGCCTCTCCCGAACTGAGGCCTCTCGATACCCCGCTCCCCGCGGACTTCTTCGGAATCTGCGCGGCCGGATCGCCGGAGCCGGGCGTGGACGAATACGTGCTCGCGCGCCTGAAGGAACTGGGCGTAAGGCACGTGCGCGTCGATGTGACCCGCGACGCTTCCGGCGGCTTCGCGCGGAATTTTCCGGAGCGGCTCCTTTCGGACGGCTTCCGGGTCTGCCTGCACCCGGTCCAACCCCGCGCCGACGCGGCCCTCATGCCCCGCGCCGACGCGCGCGAACGCTGGCGCGGGTTCATCGCGTCGCTCCTCGACGCCTTTGCCGGGCGCATCGAGCTGCTGGAAATCGGCTCCACCTGCAACCGCCGCAAGTGGACCGGCTACACGCCGGCCGGCTTTCTGGCGGCGTGGCGGATCGCCCACGCCGAGGCCGCGCGCCGCGGCGTGCCCCTGGCGGGGCCCAACGCGACCGACTTCGAGCCGCTCTACAACGCCGCGTGGCTCGGCCTGATGCGGCGCCAGGGACTGCTCCCCGCGGTCCACACCGACAACCTGTTCGTGGAGCGCGCCACCCAGCCCGAAGCCTTCGATCACAAGATCATGGGCCGCGCGCTGGCCGGGCTGGGCCGTTTCAACCTCGTGAAGAAGGCCCGCATCATGCGGGACATCGCCGCGTCCCGCGGCGTTCCGAGCACCGTCTGCGCGCACGTCGCCTGGAGCCGCCGGCGCCTCGAACGCCGGCTCGCGCTCCCGCGCGAAAAACAGGCCGACTACCTGGCCCGCTACCTTTGCCTCGCGGCCGCCTCGGGGGCTCTCGACCGCGTCTACTGGGGTCCCCTCGTCGGCCAGCGCGAGGGCCTTGTCGACGACGGCACCGCGTTCTACCCCGAGCTGCCGCACGTCTGGCTCTACGCGCGGGCCAACGGCAGCCCGGCCGGGTACACGATCCTGCCCGCCTTCGACGCTTTCCGCGCCCTGCTCCGGCTCCTGCCCGGCACGGTTTTCACGGGCAAGCGCAGCGCCGGCCACAGCCTGTTCATCCTGGAGTTCCTGACGGCAACGCGGCGCCTGCACGCGGTCTGGACCGTGGACGGCCGCGCGGCCGCGGCGGACGACTGCTACGACGCCGAGAGCCTCCGCGCGGCCGAGGCGCTGGGACGCGACGGGCGCGCGCTGGAGCGCCCCCCCGCCCTGTTCTCCGAAAGCCCCGTCTACCTCCTGTGGCCGCGCGCGAGCGCCGTCGCGGTGAAGCCCGGCGCGCGCGTCCTGCGCGACACGCGCGTCCCGCATCCCGCCGCCCAGCGCTGCATCCCGGTCAGAACCCCGCAATGGACCGGCATTCGCGCCCTCCGCGGCGCGGAGGACGACGGGGATCTCATGCCGGAGCATCTGGGCGCGGGCGCGCACGCGGAAATGCTGCGGCAGGGGCGCAACGCCGTGTGGCGCACGACCCCGCGGGGCCGGGACGCGCCGGTCGTGGTCAAACGCTTCCACATCCGGGCGCCGCATCGCCGCCTGCTCGACCGCCGCAAGCCGTCGCGCGCCCTGCGGGCCTGGAACGGCGCCGCCGAGCTCATGCGGCGCGGCATCCCAACCCCCCGCCCGCTGGCCTTTTTCCAGAGCGCATCCGATCCGGCGCTGGCCGACAGCGTCTACGTGTGTGAATCGTTCGAAGGGTCCGGATCGGTGCGCACGGCCTTCACGCTGTTTGCCCGGGGCGGAACGGATTTCGAGGGCCTGCCGGCCGCCGCGTTCTACGCGCGCCTGGCGGCGTTCGTGCGCGCGATGCACGAGCGCGGCGTGTTCTTCAGGGATCTGTCTCCGGGCAACGTGCTCGTGCGCGTCTCGAACGCGACGGACGTCGCGTTCGCGCTGATCGACACCACGCGCCTGCGCGGCTACCCCCGCGAGGTGCCGCTGCGGCGGCGGCTCTCCGACCTCAAACGGCTCGGCCATCCCCTGCCCTGGTCCGGACGCCGCGCGCTCCTGCAGGCCTACCTGTCAGCGCCGGGGCCGCGCTTCCGGGTCTGGATGCTGTGGCCGTCGGTCCTGTACGACTTGAAGCACGCCCTGAAACGTCTTGCGCGGCGCCGGGCATGAAGATCGCCTTCGTAAAGATGAAATACGTGCCCTACGGCGGGGCCGAGACCTATCTGGCGGCGCTCGCGGACGGCTGCGCCCGCCTGGGACACGAGGTCCATCTGATCACCGCGGCCTGGCCGGCGGAGCGCGCGGGCAGCATGGCGCCGGTGATCGTCCCCTGCCGGTCGCGCTCGCGCGCCGGACGGGCCCGGTCCTTCTCCCGCGCCGCGTCCGAGGCCGCCGCGCGCGGCAACTACGACGCCGTCCTCAGCCTCAACCGCACCGAGCGACAGGACATCTGGCGCGCCTCGGAAAGCGTGCACGCCGTGTGGCTGCGGCGCCGCCGCGAATTCGAGCCGCGATGGAAAACGTGGTTCAACGCCCGCAGCGCCGGACACCGCGCCCTGCTGGAGCTGGAGCGCCGCTGCGCGGCCGATACCCCTTTCATCATCGCCAACTCGCGCCTGGTCAGGGGCTATATCCTGACAACCCATCCCATCCCGCCGGAACGCGTGACCGTGATCTACAACGGCATCGATCTGGAGCGCTACAGTCCCGGCGACCGGGAACGCGACCGGCGCGCCGTGCGCGGGCGGCTGCGCATCCCCGCCGCGGAGAAGGTGCTGCTCTTCGTGGGCAACGGGTTCCGCCACAAGGGACTCCCCGAGGCCCTGCGGCTGCTGCGGCGCCTGGACAGGGGCCTGCTGCTCGTGTGCGGACGCGACCGCGAGAATCCCTGGCGCGCCCTGGCGCGCCGGCTCGGCGTGGACGGCCGCGTGCGCTTCCTCGGCGCGGTCCCGGCCGGGCCGGAGCTCTACCGCGCGGCGGACCTGACGCTGCTGCCGTCGTGGTCGGACTCGTTCGGGTTCAGCGGACTCGAATCGCTCGCCTGCGGCACGCCGCTGCTGACGACCAGCTATGCGGGCTGCGCCGAGATCCTCAGGGAGGGGCTGAGCGGAACCGCGGTCTGCACCCCGGCGGCAATCGAAGCCATGGCCGAAGCCGCGCGCAAGGAGCTCGCCACGGGCGTGGCGCCGGACCGCGCGCGCGCCATCGCGGATTCGGTCGCCGCGTTCTCGATCGAACGGAACGTGGCGGAGACGATGAAGGTGATCGAGAAGGCGGCGGAGAGGAAGCGCGCCGGATCCCGCCACGCCTCCGGCGGGGCGCCCCTCCCGGAAGGAGGTTCTCCAACAGACACATGAAAAAACTTTTCCCGCTGCTCATCGTTCCCTTTCTGGCGCTGGCCTTCAACGACATCCATTCGAAGCAGCTGCTGGGCTACCACCACTTCCGCCAGGCGCACACGGCCCTCACGGCGCGCAATTTCGCTTTTCACGACGCCAACATACTGCATCCGACGGTCGACGGCGTCACGTACGGCAAGGACCTCTATCTCAACGAGTTCCCGCTCTATCCCTGGCTCGTGGGCCTCCTGTGGCGCGCGTTCGGCGAAAGCCTCCTCGCCGCCCGCCTGCTTTCCGTGCTCTGCGCGGTGCTGGCGCTGTGGTACTACGCCCGCCTGCTGGAGGCGTTTCTCGACGACCGCCTGGTCGTCATCCTGGCCGTGTTCGCGCTCTCCCTCACGCCGGTCGTGGCCTACTTCGCCCGCACGGTCCAGCGACAGTCGCTGTTCCTGTTCCTGCTGCTGGCGGGCATCTACCACGCGGCGCGGTGCATGAAGAAGTCCGGCGGCCGTGACCTCTTTTTCGGCGCGGCCGGCCTGGCCGGCGCCCTGCTGCTCAACCCCTTCGCCGCGTACGCCGCCGTGCCCCTGGCCTGGCTGGCCTTCGCGCGCGAGCGCGGGCGCGCCTGCCTGCGCTGGCGGCTGTGGCTGATCGCGTTCGCGGCCGCGGCGCCCGCGTGCGCATGGTACGCCTACGCGTGGCATACCGGCCGCGCGCTCCCCACCGCGCGCATGATGGCCGTCACCGACCAGCGTTCCTTCTTCTCGGCCGCCCACTACGCCATGTGGCTCGTGCCCAAGAACTGGGAGCGGGTCTTCCGCGCGTTCTCGCATTTCGTGGTTCCGCCGGTAACCTCGCTGCTGCTGTGTCTCTACGGCCTGCGCGCGGCGCGCGCGCCGGGATACCGCTTCTTCAAGGCGTGGCTGGCGGCGGTACTCGCGTATTTCGCCCTGGACTTCTACCCCGTGGCCGTGGTCGTGCACCACTACTACTACATCAACGTCGCCCCCCTCACGGCGCTCTTCTTCGCGGCGGGCGCGGCGGCCGCCGGGCGCGCCCTTTGGTCGCGGCTGGGCGGACGCGCGTCGGGCGCCGGCGGACGCGTCGAGCTCGGCTGGGCTTCCCCGCGCGGACGCGCCGCGCCGGCCGCCGCCGCGTTCGTGCTGGCCATGGCGTTCTTCGCCCTGGAGAGCTACGCCCGGGCGCGTCACATGGCCGACGACGAATGGCACGCGCAGTACTACCGCCTCGCCGAACCGCTGTCCGCCGCCGTGCCGCCGGGCGCGAAGGTGACCGTGATTGCCGACAGCAACGACCCGCTTTTCGTCTACATAATGGCGCCGCGCATGACGCACCGGCTGGTCGCCTACCGGCCCGGGGTTCCGGAGCGCCTGCTGGCGGAAGGGGATTTCGACTACCTGCTCGTGCTGGCGGAACACGCGCGCTTTCCGCTGCGCGAGGTAACGGACGCCATACGCCGGTCGGGCGCGGCGGAAGAACCCGTCTTGCCCGCCCCCGGCGCAATACTGTACAAGAAGAAGTGAGGAACGCCGCGTCAGGGCACGTCCGATGTCAAAAGCATTGATCAGCGTCGTGGTCCCCGCGTTCAACGAACGCGCCAACGTCGCGCCCCTGCTCGCCCGCCTGGCGTCCATGGCCGGCGGAGAAACCGGCTATGACTGGGAATTCGTTTTCGTGGACGACGGCAGCGGCGACGGTACCGCCGACGCCGTGGCCGACGCCGCGGCCGCCGACCGCCGCGTGAAACTGCTGCAGTTCACCCGCAACTTCGGCCACCAGATGGCGCTCACCGCCGGCCTGGGCGAGGCCCGCGGACGCGCCGTGGTCTCGCTCGACGCCGACCTGCAGCATCCGCCCGAGACCGTTCCCGCCATGCTGCGCCGCTGGGAGGCCGGCGCGAAGGTCGTGGCCGGCCTGCGCGGCGCCTCCGGCGCCGGCGCCGCCAAGGATCGCGCCAGCCGTTTGTTCTACTGGCTCATCAACCACCTTACGGAAATACCGATCCCGGCCGGCGCGGCCGACTTCCGTCTCATGGACCGCGAGGTGGTGGACGCCTTCCTGCGCATGGGCGAGCGCGCGCGCTTCATCCGCGGCATGGTGAGCTGGATGGGCTTCCCCGTGGAAACCGCGCCCTACGCCGAAGAGCGGCGCGCCGCGGGCCGCAGCAAGTACTCCCTCACGCGCATGCTCTGCCTGGCGGCCGACGCCGTAACCAGCTTCTCCGCGCTGCCCCTGCGCTTCGCCACCGTGGCCGGGCTGGCCACCACCCTGATCGCGGCGCTCTACGCCGCATACGTGCTGTTCGTGTTCCTGTTCGTGCCGCGCGTGGTGATCCCGGGCTGGGCCAGCATCGTGCTCGTGGCCCTCTTCCTGGGCGGCATCCAGCTTCTCTTCCTGGGGGTCATCGGCGAATACCTCCACCGCATTTACGCCGAGGTCAAGGGCCGACCTCTCTACCTGGTGAAACGCCGGATCGGACTCGCGGACGACGGGTCCGGGGCCGGGACTCAAGCCCGCCGCCTTTGAACCTATAGAGAGCAGTTCAGCCGCTTCGCGCAGCGATGCGGGCAGGCCGAGTCTTCCTGTTTCCGGTGAACGAGAACGGGCGACGAGAGCGGACCACGATTTCCTCCGGTCGATACTTTCTCTCCCCTTCCGCCAACAAGCCGTTGTACGGACATGAAGGGGCATAACAAGAACAGTTCGCTCGCGCGCAGCGCGAGGGAACTGCTCTTTCTAGGGTAATAGTTGCAGCCCCACGGGGTGAACGGCAGGCCGGAGTCCCGCTCCGCGAAACCCCATCCCGAGGGATGAACCCGGATCGGTTTCATCAGGGCAGCTCCGCCAACTCGATGTCGTCGAACCAGGCCGTGCCGGGCCCGTCGACGACCAGGCCCGGAATGGCGAAACGCTGCCCCCGCGCCGGCGTGAACAC
The DNA here is from genome assembly GCA_016873635.1 of Lentisphaerota bacterium. GTDB lineage: Bacteria > Verrucomicrobiota > Kiritimatiellia > UBA8416 > VGWJ01 > VGWJ01. The sequence continues at coordinate 27,539 of VGWJ01000014.1, forward strand.
GATTTCCATCCGCGTCCAGTCGTTGTCGCCCTTGAGGCGCCCGGATTGCCGCGCGTCGGCCGCGTTCTCCCGGGGCTTGATCCGCAGGTACACGCCGCCGCCGGTAACGCCGCGGGTGCGCACCCAGGCGCCGAAGCGGTAGCGTTTCCCCTCCTCGACGTGGAGCAGCGGTCCGCCGTGCACGGGCCCGGCATGCTCGCCGCCGTTGAGCCGCAGCGAATGCCCGCCGGAACGGCCGACCGTGGCGTCATGCTTCGCGCTGTGCCCCCAGATGCAGCCGTTGAACAGCGTGCCGGCGGGAACGAGCGTCTCGAAGTCGTTGACGATATTCTGGCGGAAACCCATGGGCCCGTCGCCTTTCGGTTCGGGCAGCGTCGTGCGCGCGGCGTCCTCCAGCTCCTTGGCGGCCGGCAGCGGCAGGCTCAGGAAGCGGTAGGTCGCCGTGACGCGGTACAGTCCGTCCTCGCCTTTCCGCTCCGGCGCCAGGGCGACGACGTGCTGGTCGTACCAGACGCTGCACGTGATGAAGACGGTTCGGGGCTCCGAATGCACGATCTCGAGGAAAGGGTTCGCGTCCGCCTCGGCCACAAAACCGACGAAGCCGCCGTCATCCGGAATGCCGGTCCATTCGCCGCCGAACGACTGCATCATCGAGCGCGGGTTCTGATACATGTAGCACAGCGTGCCGTCCCGCCTGGTCCACAGGCATTTCTGGTAGCGCTTGCGTTCGTCGCGCGAGTCCGCCACGCCGTTCGGCAGCAGGTTCGCGTACTCGAACTTCCGGGACTCCTCCATTCGCAGGTCGAACGCGCAGTCCCAGACGTAGCCCAGCGCGGGGTTGAAGTGCAGCGTGAAATCGTGAACCAGCTCCGTGCGGCCGCCCCGGTTCTCCGTGTAGCGCAGGCGCAGCGTCTCGACGGGCTCGCGCGCCTTCGCGCGCCGTCCCCCGCGGCCCGGCACGGCCTCGTCCTCCCCGCCCGCGGTCAGGCCATCCGCTTCGCCGCCCGGAGAGCCGGCCCGCGGCGCGCCGTCCTCTTCTCTCAACCGGATCATCCTGCCCCTGCCGGTCCAGGTGCCCTGCGGCACGATGGAGATGCGGGGGCCCTGCAGCGTGTCCCAGCCGTGCCAGGCGGGCATTTCGTATTCGACCGTCACGCCGCCGCCGGGCGGGAAGAACCGGAACATCTCGATTTCGCCGAACGACAGGTTGAGCAGTCCGATCTTCTGCCCGCCGTCCATGATCCAGAGATGGTCTTTGCGGTACTTCCAATCCCTGACGCGGGCCAGACGGAAGTCGGGCTTGTGCGCGCGGCGGGGAAGATCGGCGTAGCATCGCGCGCGCGCGACGAGCGCCTGCAGCCGCCCGCCCGCGATCTGCGCGGGCGCCGCGGAGGAGACGGCGCCCCAGAGAACGACCGCGGGGATCAGACCGCGCGTCGTCACCGCGGCACCTCCACCAGCTCCACGTCGTCGAACCAGGCCGTTCCCCTGCCCTCCACGACCAGTCCGGGAGCGGCGAACGGATCGCCCGCGATCGGCGTGAACTCGATCTCCAGGCGCGTCCAGTCGTTGTCGCCGGTCAGCCCCTTCGAGCGCAGCGAGGCGCGCACGTCCTCCCAGCTCCAGAAGACCTGGTTGGCGCGCAGGTACGCCCCGCCCGTGACGCCGCGGGTGCGGACCCAGGCGCTCAGGCGGTAGCGTTTGCCCGTCTCCAAGTAAACGGCCGTGCCGCCGTGAACCGGCTGCGCCTCCTGTCCGCCGTCCACCCGGAGCGAACGGGAACCCGAACGGCCCAGCCCGGTTTCCAGCCGGGCGGCGTGCCCCCACATGCTCCCGTTGTACAGCGTGCCGGCCGGAATGGGCGTCTCGAAATCGTTCACGACATGCTGGCGGAAACCCATCGGCGCCGCCCCCCGGTCCGCCGGCAGCGGCAGCATCGTGCGCGCGGCGTCCTCCAGCTCCTTGGCCAGCGGCAGGGGCAGGCTCAGCATCCGGTACGACGCCGTGACGTGGTACAGGCCGTCGTCCTCCCGCCGCGGCGGCGGGAGGTTGAAGACGTGCTGATCGTACCACTGGCTGCACGTCACAAGGGTGCCGCGGGGCGCGGACCGGACGATCTCCAGGAAGGGGTTCATGTCACGCTCCGCCACCCATCCGACGAACCCGCCGTCGTCCGGCAGGTCGGTCCATTCCGGCCCGGACGACTGCATCATCGAGCGCGGGTTCTGATACATATAGCACAAGGCGCCGTCCCGCCGGATCCAGACGCATTTCTGGTAGCGCTTGCGGCGGTCGCGCGAATCCGACAGGCCGCCGGTGAGCAGGTTCGTGTACTCGAAACACCGCGGCCCGTCCGCCCGCAGATCGAACTCGCAGTCCAGGACGTAGCCCAGCACGGGGTCGAAGCGGAGGGCGAAGTCGTGGACCATCTCCGTGCGGCCGCCCAGGTTTTCGGTGTAGCGCAGGCGGAGCGTCTCGCCCCCCGGCGGCGGTCTGCGCAGGGCGCCCGCCGTCCAGACGGGCATCCACAGCGTCTCCCCGACAAGCTGCGCCATCGCGCCCCGGTTCGTCCAGCTCCCCTGGGGCACGATGGTGATGCGCGGCCCCTGCAAGGTGGCCCAGTGATGAACCGCCGGCATCCGGTAGTCCACCGTCGCGCCGGGCGGCGGAAAGAACCGGAAGATCTCGATCTCCCCGATCCACAGGTTCAGCAGGCCGATCCTCTGCCTGCCGTCCATGATCCAGAAATGGTCTTTGCGGTACTTCCAATCCCTGACGCGGGCCAGACGGAAGTCGGGCTTGTGCGCGCGCCGGGGAAGGCTCGCGTAGCAGCGGGCGTTCGCGATGAAAGCCCGGAGCCGTCCATCGCCCGCGTCTTCGGGCGCGGCGGCGGACGCGGACGCCAGAACGGCTGCCAGAGCGAGGCCGATCTTTGTGCGACTCTTCATGTCCTTCCGTGCCGCGGCCCGGCGCTTCGCTCGCCCTTTCGACACAGGATTCCGCCGCTGAAAACGACAACGGCGGCGTCTTCGGAAGACAATTCGCCGCACGCCGCGCCGGGTCAGAGCGACGGCAGGGCGTCTTTCTTCACATCCATGACTTCATCCACCGTCAGCATGTCCTCGGCGGCGTACGCTTCGAACTGGGCGATGTGCGCCGTGCTGTTTCCCAAGCCCTTGAACTGGCCGTCGAAGCGGCCGGCCCAGACGTAGGAGATCGCCTTGATCTCGAAGTCCGGACACTCGAAGATGTTGATCCCCTGCGTATTGTCGACGACAACGCCGAGATTCACCCACTGTCCCGTCTTGGCGTTCTGAACGCTGACGGCGTACCGGGTCGAAGGCATGTCGGGATCTTCGTAGATGGCGATCGCTGAAAGCGCCTGCGGCCGCCGGAAGCTCACGTCGATGGTCGCATCGTCCACGCCGCCGGCCCATCCCATGCCGCGGTTGGCGATCACGCCGTTGACGATTTTCAGCGCGATATCCCTGCGCTGGAACGGAATCTTCGGCGTGTTGGATCCATCCTGGTGCGGATACCCCGTCAATACCGGCGTGGCGGCGGGTTGGGCCTTGACCGTCGGACCGCCGTCGAACAGCACGTTCCTGGCCGGAAACTCGATGGCGGACACCACCAGGTCGCCCAGCAGCACGCCGGGCGCGTTCTCGAGGGTCGTCTTGGCTTTCCGCCCTTCGCCGGTGGTCACGCTCCTGACGCCGCGCAGCGCCAGGGTCACCGTGCCGTCGCCGTCGGCGCGGAAAGCCAGGCGGCGGCGGACCATCGCGGGCCTGACCGGCTGGTAGGTCAGGAGCGGAAGGTTGTTCCATTCTTTCTGCCCGGCCGTGACGGACACCTCCATCCGCAGCCCGGCCTTCACGTCTTGCGGATCGGCAAGGGCGTTCAGGAATTCGACCAGGTAGGTTGCGCCCGCTTTCACCTGTACCGTCAGCGACAGCGGTTCGTCCATCCGGCCCACGTATTCCGGCCGGGCGGGATTCGAGGCGTCCAAGCCGGCCGGCTTCAGCTTCGACCGCACGGCGTCCGGCGGCGTGAGATTCGGCCCGAAAGCCACCTTCTTCCTGTCGAACGCGGTGAGGCAGGAAGGCGCCGGCGGCGGCGGCGACGGGGTCCGCGCCTTGTCCTGCGGCACGTCGTCAAACCGTTCCTGGTTGACGAACCGCTCGTCCGTGACGTGGTTGGCGAAGTTCAGGTCCACCCGCCGCGTCACCTTGCCGTCGGCGGCGTCCAGGATGCTCAGCACGCCGTCGTACCCCCCGATCGCGATCGTCCTGCCGTCCGGCGAGAACGTGATGCTTCCGGTCATGCAGGGAAGGCTGGCGCTCCATAGCAGCCTGCCGTCCCACCCGAAACGCAGAACGTCGCCTTCGCGGGTGACGATCACGAAGGACTGCCCGTCCGGCGCCGTCAGGACCGTCATCACCCGCGCGGACACGGGCAGGTCCCTGTCCGCGCCGCCGGTCAGCGGCCGGACATACACCCGCGACGTCCGGCCCTCACGGTTGAAGTGGTTGTTTTCGACGATCAGCAGCGATCCGCCGCCCGGCGGCTGCAGCACCCAGTTCGGCGTGCCGGTGACACCTTTCAGGCCGCTGCCCGTCCTTCCGTCGGCGGCCATGATCTCGTACGACTTCCCGTCGTCGTCGAACACGAGGAAGCGGTCCTGGAGCGGGACGGCCTTGCCGCTGTTGAGCACGACGCCGTCGCGTTTCCAGAGCAACTTGCCGGTGGCGGTGTCGATGCCCACGACCCCGGGGCACTTCATCGCGGTCGCGAACATCATGTCGTGCACGCCGAACGCGGCGACGAGGAGGACTTTGCCGTCGCCGCTGACGGCCCGCGGGAACACGCCGCGCGGATAGTGCAGATCGGGAGAGGCGAACGCGTCTTCATAGGTCCAGAGCGTGCGGCCATCCACGTCGAGCGCATGAAGCCGGTCGTTGCCGCCCAGGTAGATCCGCCCCCTCTCGTTGTCGTCGAGGCGGGTCGAAGCTTTCACGGTCGGCCCCCCGCCGTCCCTGGGACCGGGAAGATGGTGCGGGGGCGTTCCCGGCGCCTTGCTGACGAATCCCTTGTCCAGATCGTAGAGGTGCGTACCGTTCCACAATCCGATGCGCAGCGATGTCTCGCTCACCACTTCCTGAATCCCGCGGCCCCAGTTCCACCAGTTAGGGAAGCCGTCCTTCGAGACCGGCGGCAGCCGCTGCTCGATGATCTTGCCCGTGGCCGGATCCAGGATGAAGAACCAGTCGCCGTACGAGGTTGTGGTCGCGAACAGCTTCTTCCCGCTGGGCGAAAAACCGAGGCCAAGAACGTACGTGCCGTCGAGGTCACGGGCCATGTCCTTGAGCGGCGCCGGCGCGCCGCCGCGCACGACCGCCGGCCTGGCGTCCGGCGCGGGGGCGGGCGCGGAGGACGGCCGTTTCAATGCGGCGAGGGAGGCGACCGCCGCGTCGGCGCCGGCGGCGTCCCGGCAGCCAACGTACAGGGCGTGGTAGCCGCCCAGGAACGGCGACCAGATGTGGTGGACGAAGAAACCGCCCGGCGCGGGGTAGGCGTCCGTCACCTTCCGGCGCAGGTACGGCTCGACCTGCTTCACGGCGAGGTGGTTCTGCGGCGCGCCGAACATCACCACGTCCGCTTCGTGCCGCAGGCTCGGCCCGGATTCGGTGTAGCCGGCCTCGGGACTGTCGAAGGTCACGCCTTCCGCCTCGACGGCATAGTAGCTGAGGTTGATGCGCCACGCCCAGGCCGTCCCGTTTGTGAGGCTGTTCGCAACCTCGATGTCGTCCCTGGTCGGCTTCCAGCGCAGGTAGAGCGGCCGGATTTCGGCCAGGTCCCACGTCTCCACGCGGGCCTCGCGGCCGGACTTCTTCAGCAGCGCGGCGATCTTTTCGGCGGCCGGGCGGAACATGGCCTGCTCCTCGTCCAGCACCACCGTCACCGGCCCCTTGCGCTGCGAGAGGAACTCCAGGATCGGCTTTTCGCCGCCGACGAAATCGGCGGACGGCCGCGCCGCCACCGCCGCCGGGGCCGCCGGAACGATCGTCTGCGCGGCCGTGCAGCCGAGCACCAGGTCCTGCGCCACCAGCTCCAACTTCGCGTCGGCGGCCATGGCCGGCACGGGCACCTCCAGCGGCGTCTCCGGCCCCAGCGCGGCGAACTTGCGGAACAGCGTGGCGCCGTCCGGCCCCTTGAGCGTCACTTCGAACGGCATGGCATCCGCCAGCGGCTTGTCCGACCCGTCGGCCAGCCAGCCGGTGAGCCGCACCGCGCCCGGCGCCGTGCGTTCGGTCCGGATGGCCATCGACTTCGGCTCCCGTTTCGTCAGCAGGAAGATCGCGGCGCCGCCGGGCGTGAATTCCAGGCGGACGCGCTGCCCGGTCGCGGTCTTCTCGACGGCTGCCGGCTTCCCGGTCAGCAGGTCGTGGACGTACCATCCTTTTGCCACGTCCAGTTCGCCGAGCTTCGGCATGAGATGTCCCTGGCGCCAGCGGCCCTTGACGGCCAGCGGCACCTCCCGCTTGTTGTGCACGAGGCACGCGATCGAGTCTTTTCCGGCCAGCGGGGAGATGAGAACGTCCGTATCCGGCGTGGTGACGGGGAGTTGGGGGGTGCCGGCGAACGCCTTGATCAGGAGCCGTTCCTTGCCGTTGGTGTTGGCGCTCGTAAACTTCCACCAGGGGTGGACGTGCTCCCATTCGCCGTCGCCGCCCAGGCCCCAGGGGCCGCCGAACACGCGGTCCCCCGTGTAGGCGAAACCGATGGACTTCCCGGGCATATCTTTGGCGCACGAATCGTCCTTGAGGATGACGCCGCCCTTGGCCTCGAACGCGCGGACGGCGGCATCGATCCCCGGCGTCGGGAACGCCTGGGTGCCGGCCAGCAGCAGCACCTTGTACCGGGACAGCTCGCCCGCGAGGATATCCTCGGGCGAGACGATCATCCCCGGCCGGCGCATGCGCGCCAGGTCGTACAGGACCGTGCTGGCCATGCCGTGTTCGCCGGTCCAGTAAAACGCCACGTCCGGGAGCGGATCCAGCGCGGTGAAATACGATCCAAACCGCTCGCATATCCGGAACATCGCCGTCTGCCAGGCGCTGTCCTCGTCGTAGCCCACGTAAATGCCGTCGATCCCGCGCCCGATGCCGCTGAACACGATCGGGACCGCCTCGGAACTCGACATATGGCTGAAAACGGCCATTTCCAGCTTCTGCCCGGCCTGGTTGCCCATGCCCAGGAACGCCGGCATGCGCCAGCCGGACGCCGGTGGATTGCAGTAGTCGTGGTAGTCCAGCGCGCTGCGATGCGACATGTTCTCGAAGGTCATCGGGGGGTACTGTTCCCCGCCGGGCAGCCAGTTCGTCGGCTTGTGATTGTGCATTTCGAAGCCGGGCCGGATTACCTTCACGTCGGTCAGCCATTCGTTGTACGAGCGCGGCAGGGTCGTGCTCCAGGCGCGGGCGCCCTGCCACTTCCCGAACTCCTTGAGTTGCGCCTCGGAGAAGGTATTGGTGGGGAACTTGGCCATCTCCTTCTGGCAGTACGCCCAGGCCACCTTGCCGTACTCCTCGTTCCGCCGGCCCTGCCACCCGTCCTTGCGGCCGGTGTACTCCCAGAAGCCGCGGGTGGTGGCGTACCAGCCGAAGCCGTACCCGTCGAGGCCGGGGTAATCCGCGGCCTGCTGCACGTCGAGCGCCAGGCGGCGGCGCAGGTTCATCAGGTTCTCGGGCAGCGTGTGCTGCGGGTTCTGATCCTCCGCCGGCATCATGCACGGGAAGATGGGCGCGTTGCGCATCCCCATGGCGGCCATCGCCATGGCCGTCCGCGCGCGGGTCTCCGGGCGCGCGAACGACTCCCGCGCCGGCCCCAGCGGACCGTTCGCGTAGGAAGCCAGCGCCGCGTCCAGCGATCCGTCGCCGTCATTCGCGAACGGCGACAGGCCCGGTCCGCCGACGTTGTGATTGACGTAGGCGTTGGCCGGCGAGCCGGGGTAAGGCATGAACATGGCCGTGACCGGGAAGAACGAGTAGACGCTGAAATCGCTCAACTGTTCCTTCTGGCAGACGCGGAACCGGAACGGGTAGCCGGCCACGCCTTCCGCGTCGACCGCCGCCGTGTAGGCCCCTGGCGCCAGGACGGAGGTGTCGACCACCACCCGCCCGCCGGCCGCGTCGCGCCCGTCCGCCGGCATGGCGATCCGCGCGATCACGGTGTCCAGCGCCGCGCCGCGCAGCCGCACCGGCCACTCCGCCCCCGCCGCGCCCTTGCCGTCGCGCCGCGCCGTCCAGAGCAGGTCGAAGGTGTCGCCGCGCCGGAACAGCGCGCGGTTGTTCAGCGTGAACATCGAGACCGCGGCCGCGGCCCTGTCCGCGATCAGCACCAGGCCCAGGCTGTGGCCGCCCAGCGGCCCCGCGTTGTCCGCCGCGCGCAACTGCCACAGGCCCGGCTTTGCCGGCAACACGCCCCTGAGCACGCCCTGGCCGTCGCCGGTGAGCGCCAGCTCCCCGCCGCCCGCCCCGCCGGCCACGGCCTCGAGCGTGACCTTCAGCGACGCGGGCGCCGCCGCCTTTCCGGCCCCGGAACTGACGCGGCACGACCACTCCGCGCCGGGCGCGCCATGCAGCGGACCGGTTTCGACTATCCAGCAGGCGCCTCCGGCAACGTCCCAGATCAGGCCGGCCTGCGGCCACCGCGGGGTCGCGGCAGGCACGCGCACGCTCACATTTTCAAGTTGAACGTCGGCCTGGCCGACCGGAATGGTCAGGCACGATACGCCGCGGGGCTCGATCTCCGCGCCGGCGTCGATCGTCAGGAACTTCACCTCGCCTTCCTGCTTGTACTTGATCTTCTCGCCGGAACCCGCCGCGTTGGCGGTCACCGATTCCGATCCGCACGACATCCGGATCTCGCCCGACGCGCCGAACCAGCTGATGCCCAGCATCCGGGTGTCGGCCGCGACGGCCGCCGCTCTCGTCGGCGCCGGCAACTCCAGACGGATCTCACGCCCGTCCATGCAACCGGCCTTCGCATCCGCCGCCAGCGTGACTTTTCCGGATGCGTCCACCTCGAACCGCACGCCGTTAGCCTCGTACGGGACGCCGGGAGCGGATGCCGGCAGGTACAGCTCGACGCGCCTGAAGCCGTCTTTGGCCGACGTTCCGGCCTCCAACCTCGTTTGCCTGTCGTATTCGGTGAAGACGGCCTCGATGCCGCCCAGCAGCGACGTGTTGTCGCAGCTCATGCGGATCCAGCCGGCCACGGACCGGTCGCCGGCCCTGAGCTTGACCACGACGGGGTGGCAGACCACCTGCAGGCGCCGGGCCCTGGCGTCAACGCGCGCGCGCTTGTCGTCGCACGCAAGCGTTTCCGTGTCGGTCACCGTGAACTCGATTCCGAAAGGCCGGAGCGTGTGCTTGCCCCTGGTGACGTCGACAGTCTCCGAGGAAGGCCTTTCGACGTTGAGAACCATCAGGTCGCCCGGCTTGACCGCGTTCTCCTCGCCCATGGCTTCATCGAGCATCGCGGCCACGCCGGCAACGTCCGCGTCCGGCGTTCCCATCGTCCTGGACAGCAGTTTCTGGTCGGCCGAGCGGTATTGCAGGATCCCCTCGCCGTCCACGGAGACCGCGAACGGCCAGGAGACCACGCCCCACCCGCCGAACGGCGATTTCCACATCCTCTGATAATCGAGCAGCGGGGCGAGGCCGCCTTCGGCCGGCGTTACCAGTTCGATCGTCACGTCAACGGCCGCGGCGGTCCCCGCCAGGGCCGCCAGCCCCAGCAAGGCCGCGGTCACAAGACTCTTCATACCATCTCCTATGATCATCATCCGTTCCCCGCGCCGGCGCACGCGCCTTTCCCTCGCGCTCACTGCGTAAAAAGGTCGTCAATATCCGGGGCGACGCCGAAGCTGTTCAGCGCGTCCGAGTAGCGGTAGTACACTTCGAGGCAAAGCGCGCCCAGCGCGGTGGTGAATATCCTTCCCCCGCTGCCCGACCAGGCGTCGCGCTCGGGGTCCCACGAGCCGGCGTTGTCCCCGTCGCGGCACTGGTGCTGGACAAGCACGTCGCGGATGCGCCTGTTCCACCACACGCGATTCTCCTCGCCCATGTTGTGCATCGCGTAGGTCGCGTAGTACCACAGATAGAAATTCTTGCGATTCCAGTCGGGCGGAATCCCGCGGGTCAGGGCGGCGCCCTTCGCGAGCACGTCCGACCTGACGCCGGCCCCGCTGAACTGCCGGATGACCATCGCCGCGCAGGTCATGGCCGGCCGCGCGTTGTCGGGGTAGCTCTGGGCGGGCTCGTAGGTGTAGCCCACGGCGCCCGAGGTGTTCGGACCGCCCCCCTTGTCGGTCAGGGCGTCGATGAACAGCAGGGCCTCCGCGTAGGCGCGGCTGTCGAACTTCACCTGCGCCAGCCTGGCCGCTTTGAGGGCCTGGATGACCCAGCTGGTCACGGACACGTCGCTGTTCTGCGAATCCGGCTGGTAGCGCCAGCCGCCGTCCGGAAGCCGGGCCTTCTCGATCCAGGCCACGGCGCGCCGCGCCGCCCCCTCCATGCGTTCGTCCTGCGCGCGCCCCAGCGCCTCGCAGAAGGCGATGGTCGCGATGGCGTGTTCGTACATCGTGTTGCCTACCCGGCCGTCCGGCTTCTGCTGCGCCAGCAGCCATTCCATGCCCTTCAGCACCTGCCGCCGGTATTCGCCCCGCCGCGTGGTATGGCCGCCGCCGAGGAAAGCCAGCAGGGCCAGGCCGCTGTTGCCCACCGGGTTGTCGTTGCCTTCGAATTTCTTCGGGTCCCAGTGCCCGTCCGCTTCCTGGTGCACGGCCAGCCAGTGCAGCGCCGCGTCCACCGCGGACCGGGCGTGCACGCCGCCCATGCGGGTCATGGCCCGGAAGAAGTCGCCGCCGCCGAACAGGTTGACGTTCATGGCGCCCAGCTCGCCCATGGAAGGGGCCTCCTGGTCGCCGAACGCCCGGGGCAGCGCCTTGAGCGCGCGCCGCGGCCGGGGCGCCCGGTTCCAGGTGAAGGTCCGCGGCTTGTCCTCCGGTTCGGGCTCGTCGTAGCGGAAGATGTCCGCCTGCTCCGGCGCGCTGGCGGCGATCACGTCAACCGCGAAGTCGACTTCCTCGGAGACCTCGATGATCCGTTCCGGCGCGTCGATATCGACCTCGCGGGCCTCGATCTCGATGTCCGGCGCCTGCACGTCGATGTTCCTGGACTCGACCACTTCCTCGATGACCTCCACCTCGGTCGGCACGATGGTCATGTGGATGTCGGGCTTCTCCTCGACCACCACGACGGCGTCCATGACGTCGGTCTGCTCGCGGACGATGTCGCGCATCGGCTCCTGGAGCTCGAACTCCTCCTTTTCCGGCTCCTCGACGCTGAACTGGAATTCGACGAGCTTCTTGGTTTTTTCCACGCGCGCGGCGAAGCGCCAGAGGAACATGACCGCCAGCAGGGCGACCGCCACGACCGCGCTGACGGCGACCGCCCGGCGGTTGACGATCTCCACCCGCGCCGTCTCGCCCGCGCCCGCCCGTTCGTTTGCGCTTCGCATCGCCGTGCCTTCTTCGCGCGCCCGGAGGCGCCGCGCCGCCTCAGCGGCCCTCGTTGATCTCCATGCTCGCCGATATCTTCACGATGCCCGCGTGGGCGCAGGATCCCATCACCGCGGCGATATGGTCCCAGCGCACGCGCCGGTCCCCGCGGATGATCACGGCCTGGTCCTTGTTGCGCGCCCGGGCGCGGCTGAAATTCGCCGTCAGCGCCTGCAGCGGCATGCTCTCGTTCTCCACCACGTAGTCCACGCGGTTCGCGCCCAGGTACTTGACGTTGACGATGATGGGCCGCGCCGGGGGCGGCGGGACCTTCATCTCCCTGCTCTGCACCGGCAGGTTGATGCTCAGGTCCTGCTCCAGCTTGATGAACGAGCTCGTCACGAGAAAGAACAGGATCAACTGGAAGATGCAGTCGATCATCGGCGTCATGTTCATCTCGATGGCTTCGTCGGCTTCTCTACCGAATTTCATGGGTCTCGCTCCTTCCGCGGCCGCGGCGGGGCCGCCGGCGCATCCTCCTCCCGCCTACGCGCCGACCTTTTCCACCCCGGTCTGCTTGGCGATCATGTGCACGAACTTGCTGGCGGCGATCTCGCAGTCGGAACTGATCGCGCTCAACTTCTGGTTCAGCAGGAACAGCACGATCAGGGCGGGAATGGCCACGATCAGCCCGGCCACCGTCGTGAACAGCGCCACGCGGATGCCCGCCGCCAGGGTCAGCGCCTTGCTGGCGCTGGCCGACTCGAAGGCGATGCTCTCGAAGCACTGCACCATGCCCACCACCGTGCCCAGCAGGCCCATCATCGGCGCCACGGCCGCCACGACGCTGAGGGTCTTGAGGGGGATCTTCAGGAAGTTGATCTGCTTGTTGGCCTGCATCTCGCAGCGCGTCTGCATCTCGTCCAGCGAAGTCCCGCCCGCGTCCTCCGACTCGGCCAGCATCGCGCGGCAGACCTGGCCCAGCAGCCCCTTCTGGCCGGCGCTGAGGGTCTTGAACCGGGCCAGGTCGCGCTTCTGCAGCGCGTCCCGCGCGGCGGCGATGAACTCCGGCGGGCAGTGGATCTGCCGCTTGAGCACGAAGACGCCGTTGATCCCGACGACGATCACCAGCAGCATGCTGAGGGCGATGGGGTGCATGATGCCGCCCCCGGCCCGGTACAGCGTCCAGAGCGTCTCGCGGCTGCTGATGGTTATCGGCCCGAGGCCCGAAACGCGCGTCCAGGTCCGCGCGGGGTTGTTCTCGCCGCTGGTCCGCTGCATGCTGAACTTCCCGCCCTTCTTGCCCTTGCGGTTGACCTTCAGCACCTTGAAGAAGCTGGCGTTGTTCTTGTAGATGTCGCCGACCTCCAGGGTGCTGATGTCCTCGTCGGTGACCGCCGTAAAGACCTTCAGGTCGCCGCCCCTGGTCTCCTCCATCTGTTTCGTCACGTCCGCCTCGGCCGGTCCGCCGGCGTCGGTCACGGTCGACAGGTCGAGCTCCTGCGCCGAAACCGACAGGGCCGCCGCCAGCAGGCCCGCGCCCACCCATGTTGCCGTTCCGCATCTGGTCATCGTCGCTCCTCCTTTGCCGGGCATGCCCGGATCTCACTCCGCTTTCGGCGGCGGCTCGTTCCCGCCCGCCAGGTTGCTCTTCACGATCTCCCGGCGCGCCTGCGCCAGCAGCGTCCTGGCCGCCGCCAGCGTGTCCGCGTCGGCGTCCGGGAAGTCCCGCAGCAGCCGGTCCAGGTACTCCTTGACGCTTGCCCACCGGCCGAGCGCCGCCTCGCAGCGCGCCGCCTCGAGGCACGCCGCCGCCCTGGGGAAGATCTCCAGGCTGGCGGTGAACATCTTCAGGGCGCGGCGGTAGTCCCCCTTGCCGATGTTGCCGGCGGCGTCCGGAAGGGCGATGGCCAGCGCGCCCAGGCCCTGGTGGTACAGGGCGTCCGCCTTGACGTCCTCATAGGTATGGCTGTTGGCCAGGGTGCTAACGCGGTCGAACCCTTCGCGCCGCCGCTCGGGAATGTTCAGCAGCGCCACGGCCCAGCACAGGTCCATGTGCGGCTGGTAGAGCGACTCCTTGAACCGCCGCATGAACTGCTCGTGCAGCTCCAGGATGCGCGGCCAGTCCTTGAGCGCCATGGCGCTGCGCGCGGCCTGCATGAACGCCTCCTCGACGGCCTCGTACTGCGGATAGGCCGCGACCAGCGTGCCCAGCGCCTGCAGCCCCCGGCGCGCCTCGTTGCGCTTGAAATAGCTCTTGCCCAGCATGTACAGCGCCCTGGGGCGCGAAGCGCTCGCGGCCAGGTCCGGATCGTCGGCGAACGGCGCCAGCGCGCGCGCGCACTGCTGCCACTCGCCGTTGCTCCAGTACAGGAATCCCAGCGCGTAGCGCACCTGGCCGAAGTCGAACTCGGCGGGGGGCGGGCGGCGCATGCCGTCCCACGACGCGTTGTTCTGCCGGATCCATTCGCCGCGCGGAATGGGGACGGGCTGATCAAACTCGTTCCGCGGGTTGCTGCCGTACTCGTCCAGAAGCGTGGCATAGGCCTCGACGCCGTAGCGCTTCAGGTCGCCCTTCGAGGCGTGGAAGCCCATGAAGCGCAGCGCGGAGAAGCGGAACCGGTCGTCCCGCAGGCCGTCCACGTACGGCCTGTAGGCCGCGACCATCTTGTCGTACGCCTTCAGGGCGATGTATTCCCGGCCCAGCGCGTAGCGCGCGATGCTGCCGAGCTCGTCCTTGACCGGCGGTTCGCCCGGCCGCGGCGGCGGCGGCGGCGGGAACAGGATGGCGTACGCCGCGAAGACCCGCGCCGCGGTTTCGTGCTCGTTCCGGGCGCTGAGGATCTCGCCGGCCTTCACCATCGAGACCTTGACGTACTTCATCATTTCGGCGTCCCGCGCCCAGGGATGGTAGAGCTTCCCGTCTCCCGCGGCCTCGGGAGGCGGAAACTCCCTGAGCGGCACCGGGCTGACCACGCCGGTCCACAGCAGGTCGGCCAGCTTGCGCATGTTCTCCCGGCTTTCGCCGGCCTGGCCCTTGACCGTCTCCATGGCGAGCCAGTAGCGCGCTTCGGCCGCGTAGGGATTGCCTTCGGGCACGTTGCGCGCCATCCACTCGTAGGCCTTGACCATGTTCTGGTGGTGCCCCTGCAGGTACCAGGCATGCGCCACCCGCAGCGCCGCGTCGAAGATCTGACGGGTGGTTTCGTCGGGCGCGCCGCCGACCTTCAGCGGGCCGGCCTCGAAATCGCCCTCCGCGTTCTGCCGGGGCCCGTATGTGGCGATGAAATCCCGGAAGGCCTTCGCGGCGGCGGAGAAATCCTTGCGCAGGTAGTGCAGCTCGCCGCCGTAGAACAGGGCGTGGCGCGCGGCGGGCGAGCCCGCGCCCTCCTGCTCCACGATGCGGCGCGTGAGGGCGATGGCGTCCTCCATCGTCGCGGACTTGTCGGCCCTGGAGAGCATGCTGCGCAGGTAGCCCAGGCGGTCCTCCTGCAGCGTCTTGTCGTCCGGGGCGGACTTGAGCTTCGCGCCGGTCAGCTCGTAAAGCCGCCTGTAGCTGTCGAACGCCTTCTCCGCCAGGCCCGCGGCGTCGGCCGTGCGCGCCATGCCTTCCAGGGCCTCGCGCGCGTAGGGCGTGTCCGCGTCCGCCGTCAGCGCCTGCTCGAACGCCGCGAGCGCGGCGTTCCAGTTGTTCGTGCCCGCGGCGCCGGCCTCGAGCTCCAGCGCGTGCAGCGCGGCGCGGCAGCGGCCGAGCTGCACGCAGATGTAGGACTTCAGGTGGGATTCGGCCAGGACCGCGGGCGGATAGCGGTACAGGATGTCGGTATAGACGTCGGCGCACTTGAGCAGCCGCTCGGACGGGCCCTTCTGCTCGATCGCCGGCCCGAGCTGCTGGTCGGCCAGGAAGACTTCCCCCTCCGCGGCCGCGAACGTGCCGGGGTTCTCCTTGATCTTCTTCCAGACGTACTCGAGCTCCCGTTCGCCGCGGGTGTAGGCGTCGGGGTCCATGCCCAGCTCCGCCTGGCATTTCATGATGCGCGGCAGGACGTTGATCTCCGTGCCGGACTCGCGCAGCAGGGCGTAGAACTCCAGGGCCACGCTCCAGTTCTTCTTCTGGAAGTTGTGCTCCGCCAGCCGGAAGTAGCACGCTTCCAGCACCTGGCGGCGGCGGTCCTCGTCCGGGTAGTCCCGCGCCAGGCCGGCGGCCTCCTCGTACAACGCCATGGCCTTCTCGGGGTCCGCCTTTTCCGCGAAAGTGATCTCGGCCGCCTTGACCATGGCTTCCGCCGCCACGCCGCGGCGCACGTTGCCGGGCACGCGCGCCGCGGCGCTGAGCGCCTCCAGGGCCTTGTCGGGCATCTTCTGGTCGCGGTAGCACAGCCCCACCAGGTATCCCGAAGCCAGCGCCTCGGGCGACGTCGGGAACACGCTTGTGAGCTGGTCGCAGATGGCGACGGCCTGCGAGAACTTGCGCTGCTGCCGGAACACGTCCGCGATGCGCAGCATCAGGCCGCGCGCGTCCTGGTTCTGCGGGAACTGCCTGGCGAGGTCGCCGACCGCCTCCACCGCCAGCTCGAGGTTGCCGGCCTCCAGCCAGATCAGGACCAGCTTGTACGCGGCCCGTTCCGCGAACCGGGAATCCACGCGCCGCTTGAGAATGTTCAGCTTGCCCGCCGCCTCGTTGTATTTCTTCTGCACCGCGTAGTAGCCGCCGCACAGGTTCAGGGCCTCTTCCTCGTACAGCCCCGCCCCCTCCCCCAGCAGGCGCTCGATGACCCGGCAGGCCTTGTCGTACTCGCCCAGGTCGCCGTACAGCTTGCCGAGCATGAAGAGCGCGTCCTGGCGGTTCCTGAAACGCGCGTTCCTGACGCGCGTCGCGGCCTCGAGCTGCTTGACCGCGTCGTCCACGCGGCCGACGGCGTCCAGGCACTTGGCCAGGCGGTAGCCGGTTTCCTGGATCTGCGAGTGGCCGGGGAATTGTTCCATGAAACGCGCGTAGGCTTCGACCGCGGCGGTCATCCTGCCCTCGGTCTCCATGCGCTGCGCGTGGCGGAACAGGGCTTCCGGCGTATCGGGAAGCGCGGCGGCGGCCGGCGCTTCGCCCGCGCCCGGCGCGGGCGGCGCGGCCTCCGGCTGGGCAAACGCCGCAACGCAAAGCGCAAGCGACGCGAAGGCCGCCGGCCAGCGCCGCGCTCCGGTTTCGCGATTCCCGTGCCTCTTTGCCGCCATGTCTCTCTTCCCCCGCGCGATCGCCGCCTCCGCGCGGCTATCCCGCGTTCTCCCCCTGCGCCCCCTGCGCCTCCCGGCGCTCGTTCTTCTCCTTCGCCGCCCGCTCCGCCCTTTCGCGGATCACCTGCATGCCCGGCGCGGAATTCGGGAACCGCTTGACCAGCGCGTCCAGCCGCTCCTCCGCCCTGCGCTCATCGCCGATCCGGCCGTAAACCGTCGCCAGCAGGACCAGGGCCTGCACTTCCGCCTCCGCGGACTGCGTCGAGAAGAGGAGGAACTCCAGCGCCTCGCGCGCCTCGTCCAGCCGCCCGGCCGCCACGTGGATCCGCGCCGCGTTCAGGATCGCGTCCGCCGCCATCCAGTCGTCGGGCGAGCCCGCGGCCGCGTCGAGCTTGGCCAGGGCGCGGTCCGCGTCGCCGCGCTGCAGATCGTACAGGCCCGTCACGTAGTAAGTCCACGTCACCTTGGTCAGCTCGGCGCGGTCCAGCTCGGCGCGCCCCATCTCGTCCAGCGCTTCGAACCGCCGCATCGCCGCCGACGCCGACGCGGGCAGCTCGTCCCCCGCGGCCTTCCCCAGCTCGCGCCGCAGGCGCCACACCACCAGTTCCTCCACGAACAGGCGCAGCACGGAGGTCTCTTCCCTGGTCAGCGCCTCGTACTGCTCCAGAGCCTCCGGCGCGCGGCCGCCGCGCAGCAGGGCCCGGGCGTAGCCTTCGCGGACGGCCAGCCGCTCGCCGGCGTCGCGCGCCCCGGCCAGCGCGTTCTTGAACACCTCCGCCGCCTCCGCGTACCGGCACAGATCCATCAGCACCCACGCCCGCGCGTAGTCGGCCTGGCGCGCCTCGTCCGGGTCGGACGCCGCGGCCTTCTGGATCTCCAGGTCTTCCAGAACGTGCCCGTAGTCCTTGAGCGCCTTGTGAATCTGCAGGCGCAGGTTGAAGGCGTCCTTCCTGCGGCTCGTGGCCGGATAGCGGTCCAGCAGCGTCACGCAGGCCGCCAGCGCCTGCTCGTTCATGCCCTCTGCTTTCAGGCAGGACGCCAGCCGGTAGTAAGCCTTCTCCGCCGAGGACTTGTCCAGGTTCTCAACGCGGAAGGTCAGGCCGCGCCCTTCCAGCGCGTCCCACAGGATGTCGTAGACTTTGCGCTCCCGGAAGGCGCCCACGTCCACCGGCGTTCCGACGTCGGCGGCCGAATGGTCCAGCCGCACGTCCACGCCCGTGTTGATCCGCGCGAAGGGCAGGAACTCCTCCGCGAACGGCATGTTCGTAATCGCCCCGCTCACCGCTTCGTCCAGCGCGAAACGCGTGTCGTACGACAGCCGCTCCGCCATGGCCTCTTTCGACGCCGCCGCGGCGCCGGCCTCGGGCCGGTACACCGTCAGGCATTCCTCCGCCGCGCGCCGGTAGTACTTCGCCGCCTCGCGAAACCGCCGGTCCTTCTCCAGCACCCATCCCACCCAGAAATTCGCCTGGTGGAAGTGCTCGAAGCCCGGACCGTCGAAGATCTTGAGGTATTCCTGCAGGACGATCTTCATGCGGCCGTAGTCCTCCTGCCGGTAATAGTTCAAGGCCAGGACAAACAGGGCCTCCTCGCCTTCGGGGGACTTGGGCGCGATCTTTCGCACGTCGTTGAAGCTGTCCTTGGCCTTCACGTACAGCTCCGCCGCCGGGTCCAGCGGCACGATCCGGAACGCCAGCCCCTGCGGCTCCAGAACCGCGGTCAGAAGCTTTGCGACCGATACGCTGTTCGTGGGATCGATACCCGCCGGCAGCCCGTACTCCGCGGCCAGCACGTCCTCGCTGTTGAGGCCGTCGGCCCACACGACGCGCTCTCCCGTGATCTCCTCCACCCGCCGCATCACGCTGTACATCATGGTCTGGCCGGAGTGCAGGCTCCTCCAGACGCCGTAGTTCCTGGCAACCGGCTCGTGGCGCCCGGCCCAGTCGCCGCGCACGTAGACCTCGATCACCTTGTCGCGCTCGGATTCCTCCGGCGCCGCCTCCTCCCGGGGCGCGGGCTTCAGCGTCGGCGCGGCGCGCGTCATGCCGACGTCGAAGGCCAGGTCCATCGTCCGGAAATCCACGATCTCCTTGAGGAAATCGGCGACCGTGCCCGCGTCTTTCGTGAGTTTCAGGCGCCTGTCCCTGAGCTGCGCGCCCGCGTTGCCGGCCCACACGAACGGGATTTTCGAAGCCTGCGACAGCTTCCGCAGGGCCTCCTCCGCGCCGATCTCGCCCTCGACGCCCTCCAGCCGGACCACGTTGCGGAACGGCTTGTGGCTATCCAGGATGCCGGCCAGCTCGATCACCCGCCGGGGATGGATCAGAATGCCGAACCGGCGCGCGGCCGCGTCGCCGGAGATCTCCTGCGCGGCCCGGCTGTACAGCTTGCCGGCCATGAACAGGAGCTTCACCAGGTCGTCCTGCGACAGCTCGTCGCCCGCCCGGCCGGCCACGCCCCTGTACAGGTCCGCCGCCTCGACAAACTGCCCCTGGTCGAGCCGCCACCTGGCCAGGTCCGTCGCGAGCTTCTGCAGGCGCGGCTCGTGCCCGTATTTCTCGATCAGCGCGGCGAAGCCCTTCTCGGCCGCGCGGCGGCGCTCCTCGGAATCGCTCTTGAACAGCCCCTCCAGGTGCGCCACTTCGATGTTCTTCATCAGGACGATGTCGCGCGGGTCCGCCAGCTCCCTGGCCTTCGCCAGGTCTTCCAGCGCCTTGTCGAGATCGGGGTTCGCCGCGTAGACCGGCTGATTCGCCCCCGCGCCGGGCGCGGCCGCCTGGCCCAGGCTGGACACCGCGCACAGCCCGCGGGAATACAGCGCCTCGCAGCGCATGCTCTGCCACCGGTCCGGCGGCAGGTCGGCGCCCGTGTACGCTTTCGCGTCGAGCAGCCGGTTGCAGGCGTCCGCGCAGGCCGCGAAGTCCGGCGCCTTGGCGAACTGCCGCGTCTTCTCGTCCAGCGTCGCCTTCTGGTGCATCCGGATGATGCTCAGCAGCGCCCGCGCCGCCTCGGCCGTTCCGGGGACGTTGGTGACCACGGTTTCCCAGCGCCTCACGATCTCCGCGTCCGAAACCGTGCGCGTGATCTCGAAACCCCGGGCCACCAGCTCCGCGATCGCTCCGTCGGCGTCCCGGGCGAACTGCGTCGCGGCGTACTTCGTCGACAGGGCGTCGTACCGGTCGGCCGCCCTGGCCAGCAGCGCCTGCTTCTTCGCCGCGTCCTTCTCATTCTCCGCGGCCTCCACGTAGAGCTTCCCCAGGTTGAGCAGGGCCTCGGCCTCGTACTTGGAGGAAACGCGCGCATTCTCGAAATGCATGGCGGCCGCCTCGGGCTGCCGCCATTTCAGCGCCGTGTCGGCCATGCCCATCTGGGCCTGGGCGTAGCCCCTGGCGCCGCGGTCCACCTTGCTGAAGTACTCGAACACCTTCTCCATCCTGGGCTGCGGCGACTTCTTGGCGCAGAACCCCAGCACCAGGTACATGTCCGACCGCAGTTCGTCCGACAGGACCTGCTCGACCAGGTCGTTGTCCAGCAGGTACCGCTCGGCGCGCTGGTAGTCGCGCGCCTGGTAGGCCATCTGCGCCAGCAGCAGGCGCGAGCGCTGCACCATCTCGGCGTTGAACTTCACGCTTTCCAGCCACTTGATCGCCTCGGACTCCCGCTGGGCCCGGATGCTGATCGTGCCCAGTTGCATGGCCGCGTAGTCGCAGGCCTCCTGGTAGTCCACGGGAACGGTCCGCTTCTCCCGCTCGTACTGCGCCTGCAGCTTGCGGAAGTTGTTGACGATGCCCAGGTAGCCGCTGACGGCCTTCTCTTCGTCGCCCCCGGCGAGGTAGTAGTCCGTCAGGAGCTTGTCGGCGGCCACGTGGATCGACGGCCCGTACTTGAGGCCCCCCGCGGCGATCTCCCCGCGCACGGCTTCCATTTCCCGCTCCGCGCTCCTGCCGCGGCCGGCCAGCGCCCTCATCTTCATCAGCAGCAGGCGGCCGACGCGTTCGTCGTCGGGGAACTCGCGCCTGAACTCCGCGGTCCGCCTTTCGGCGTCCGCCAGGTCGGATGTCTGGTAGGCGATGCAGGCCATGCGGTACTGGGCCACGCGCCGGGCCATGCCGTATTCCGTGCTCTCGAACGCCCGCTGCAGCCAGGGCCGCGCCCGGTCATACTCGCCCAGCAGGTAATAGCATTCCCCCAGCATCATGAAGCGCGGGCCCTTCCAGGGCTGGTTGCCGGAGTCCTTGAGCTCCTCCTCCAGCAGGCGCGCCGCGTCCGCGTACAGCTTGCGGGCCATGAGCTGGTCGGCCGGCGATTCGGCAAGCGACTTCTCCGGCTCCTCCTCCGCGCGCAGCGGGGCCGCCGCAACGAAGGCCAGAACCAGAGGCAGCAGCGCGACAAGCAACGCCCGCCGCCGTTCCGGCAGGAGAACAGAACCTCCCTCGCCGGGCGGGCGCCGGGCGGCCGTTCGTATGACGCTTTTGACTGTCATCGCTTTCCCGATATCAGCCTCCGGAAGAAGCCAACACCGGCTGTGGAGAAGTCCTTAGGATAGCCGCCCGCGCCGCAAATGCAAGATGCGGGCCTGGGTATTTCGTCATTCGTCATTGGCGCAGCCGTCTTCCGGATCTCGATCCCCTCCTCGGAGGGGCGCCGCCGCGCAAGCGGCGGCGGGGTGGGTTCTCCAGGCCCCCGCCGCGGGTCACGCCACCTGCTTCGCGCTTTTCGCGATGAGCCAGACGAGTACCAGGACCATGAGCGCGACCGCGGGCACGAGCAGGGCCTTGCCGGAGCGCAGCCGGGCGAAGCCGGGCTTGCGGAACGGCGCGTACGGTTCCCCGGCGCCGGGCGCGTATTCGTCCATGTCTTCCCGCTTCACGCCCGCCACGATCTCGGCCATGTCGTATCGCGGGGCTTCCGCCCCCACGGCCCCGTAGACCGCCCTGTACTTCTCGCCCGGCCGGCACAGGAACACCGCCTCCTGCGCCTCGCCCCAGGCCTTCACCGCCGTGACGGTCAGCGGCGGGCTGTCCAGGTTGAGGATCGTGACGCGGTAGCGCCTGTAGCGGCAGGCGCGCGGCAGCCTCACGACCAGCCCCTCGGCCGGATCGCCGCCCGGCACGCGCTGCAGCCGGCCCGCGGCCAGGCGCCGCCAGGCCGCGCCGCCCTCCGCGCCCGTATGGGCCTCGACCGCCACGCCGCGGCTGAAGAAAACGTCGGCCACTTCAAAACGCAGCTCGCGCAGGGGCACATTGCGCACCGCGAACTCCGCGACGGTGGCCTTCCGATCGGCGTCCTGCGCCACGGCAAACGCCCGCACCGCGTATTCGCGCAGGGCGGCCTCCGTGTCGGTCCACGTCTCCCGGCGCTCGATCAGCCGCACGCCGTCGATCCGGAAATCCTCCCGCCGCAGGCTGGTGTTCCGGATTTCGCCGACCAGCCGTCCGTCGCGCGTCTCGCGGGCGATCTGCACCAGCGGCGAAAGCTGCTCCTCCGTGATGTTGGAGACCGCGATGCGGTAATAGCGGCGCGCGTCAGGGGCGATCGCCACGCGGTCCCGGCGCAGGTCGAGGTGCTTCGCGTAGTCGTAGATCGCAACGCCTTCGGCCAGGGGGGTCCACGCCGCGCGGTCGTCCGACGACTCCACGGTCACGAGCTTCTCGTAGTCCTTCTGCGCCGAATGCAGCACGAGGGCCGCCGCCGGCCGGGGCGCTTCCGCCGGGGCCCGCTCCACCGTGAGGCGGAACCGGTTGTCGGGCAGCAGTTCGAACTCGACGATGCGCGCCCCGATGTCGTGCTCCTCGACGATCATCCGGCGCTGCCGCACCGTCCTTGTCAGGAACGGCGTTTCGCCGCCCCGCGCGTCAATCACCCGCATCCCGGCGAACCCCGGCTCCGTGCCGTCGAAGAAGTCCTCGTCCAGCGCGAAGCGGCCGATCGTGCGCGCGGCGCCCTCCGGCGCGGCCAGCGGCTTCACCAGCGGAAAGGCGTCCGTCCCCACGGCGGCCGCGGACGAGGCGGCGGCAAACAGGAGCAGCAGCGCGACTGGTTTGTTCATTGGCTTCCTTTCTCGAACTTGCGGCCGGCGAAGATGTAGGCGAAAGAGCCCAGCAGCAGCGCCAGGCCCACGATCATGAAAGCGATGACGCGATGGATGATCTCCATCTCCGAGAGATCCACGAGAAAGACCTTGCCCACCACGACCGCAAACAGGGCCAGGCCGCCGTAACGCAAGGGCTTGAGGCTCTTCCATATCCCGCCGGCAACGAAGGCGGCGGCGAAAAGGGCCCACAGGATCGAAACGCCGCCGTCCTGGAAACGCCGCAGCTTCCAGTAAAGGAAGCTGTTCGTCTCCAGCGAGGCGTAGACGAAAAACAGCAGCAGGGCCCCGTAGCCGAACACCGCCGCGGGCAGGCGCGACTCCATCCGGCGGCCGACCAGTCGCCAGGCCGCCAGCAGGGCGGCGACGGCGCACGCGAAGTCCAGCAGCCGCGCGCACGCGGCCGGCGCGACGTAGTCCGCCATGTACACCAGGCCTTCGGCCAGCCTCCACGCCCGCAGGTCCACGGCCAGAAGCTTCACGACGCCGACGGTCATGAACACGCACATGGCCGCGAACATGGCGGCCGACACCCCGCCGCCGCGCAGGAAGCCGCGCATGAAGTAGAGGGCCATGGCGCACCACAGCAGCGTGAGGACGGGCAGGCGGAACGCCTCGCCGTAGCGCAGCATGGCGTTCACCTCCAGGTGCGCGAACGCGAACCCGAAGAGCGCCGCGAACCAGTAAAAGGCCTGCGCCGCCGCGCCCGCCGGCACGACGCGCGGCGTGTCGCTCGCGGCCGGGACCGCGCGCAGGCCCGCCGCCGGCCCGCGCCGGCGCTCCAGCGCGAAGGCGGCGACAACCGACGCCAGCGACGTGCCGAACGTCCAGAGCCGGTCCAGCATCGCCTTCCAGTATTCGCCCATCGGCGCCAGGGCGACCCCCCCGCCCCGGAAGTTGCGCGGCAGGTCCATCCAGACCAGGCGCACGAAAACCACCCCGTACAGGACGTGGCCCAGGTTCGCGATGAATTCGCTCCCCAGCCGCCCTCCCAGCCACAGGAACATGAAGGCCAGCAGCGCCAGGGCGATGGTCAGCGATTCCTTCTCCATGACCAGCGGCAGCGTCCAGGCGGCAAACACGCCGGCCAGGGCGATCAGCGTCACCAGCAGCCGCCGGTCAACGAGCCGCCGGCGGATGAACACGGCCACGTGCAGCATGTAGAACACGGCCAGGGCCAGCGACATCAGGGCGGGATACGGCCGGCCGTGCGCGCCCTGGATCAGGCGATACGCGAAACCGGCGAACAGCACGGCGTTGAGCGTCAGATGAATCGCCTCCAGCGCCGTGGACGACTTCGCGCGGGCGATATTGTGGACATAGCAGATCAGGGAATGAACCACGAAAAACGCCGCGAGAAACGCCAGCGCCATGGGGAAGTCGGCGCGCGTGTAGACGCGCAGCGACCCCTGGAAAAGCGCATAGGTGAAGGCAAACCCGAGGTAGTTCAGCACGCGCCACTCGCGGTAGCGCGCCACGCCCATGATGCCGATGCCCAGCAGCAGCACGTAGGCGTAGAAGACGGCCAGGTTGGGTTCCGGCGTGCGCAGCATGACCGGCGTCATGTACCCGCCCGCCAGCCCCAGCACCGCCACCAGCAGCGAGTTGGCGCGCACCGAGAGCACGCCGGCCGTGACCGTCACCAGGATCATGAGCGCGAAAGCCGCCGGGATCGGCGCCAGGCCATACATCGATCCCGCCGCGAACACGCTGAAGTACAGCGTCAGCAGCCCGCCGCCCAGCAGGCCCTGGCCCATGATGTGATACTTGCGGCCCAGGAGCCGCATCCCGACGACCAGCATGCCCACGCCGAAGAAGACGGTGAGCGCCACGCGCCCCGCCGGACCGATCAGCTCGCGCTCGATGGACCAGCGCAGGAAGAAGGCCGCGCACGCCACGACCGCCACGATCCCGACGATCAGCAGCCACCAGCTCGCGATGGCGAATTCCCGCGTTACGCCGCGCGCGCGCTCCTCGCCGCCCATCAGGATCCAGCGCCAGATCCGGCGCAGGATCTGCGCCGCCGCGCCCGGCTCGGACGGCTCCGCGGACGGCACGGGCACGGGCGTCGGCGGAACCGGAGCGGCGGGACGCGGCCGCGCGGGCGCCGGCGCGGGCGGCGGCGGCGGCGGACGGGGAACGGAAGGCGCGGCGACCGGCGCGGCGGACGGAACGGCCGCTTCCGGAACGCGCGGCGTCTCGGCGGCGACGGCCGGCGCTTCCGGACGAGACGCGGCGCCGGCCGCGCGCGCAACGCCCAGCACGTCGAGCCGCCGCGACATGGCGTCCTGCCGCGCGGCCAGATCCGTCAGGCGCCGGCGGATTCCGGCCAGCATGATCACCGCCACAACCGGCAGCAACACGAGGCCGACCAGCGCCAGACCCAGCAAGAAAAGCAGGAATTCTTCGCCCATATCCCCTCCCGTTCCGGACTATGCCCCAACACGCCGCCCGTGCATGCGCGACAGAACCGGCCGCCCGCCGCCTGATTCGCGGTAAGTTAGCAGGCCTTCGGTCGCCTGGCGATAGCCGATCTTCCGATAAAATCCCGGCAGCTCGCCCCGGTACGCGAAATCGATGCGCCGCGCGACATCCTCGTACGGAATCGGAAGCCGGCCGCGGAACGCCTCCCGCAGTTCCGCGGCATGCTCGATCAGGAAACAGTTCCGCCGCGGACGCGCGAAGGCCCTGTTCATGCGTTCCCAGATCGCCGCCAGCGGTTCGTCTCTGACGTTGCCGAACGAGACGGGAACGAAATCGCAGGGACACACGTTGCCCCCCGCATCAATGTACAGATGCTGGAACCCGGCGCCGCAGCCGTATGAGTCGCCGTGCTCGATCTCCGCGAAGGCCTCGACCTTGGGCAGCTTGCCGCCGCGGTTCGTGCGGCGATGAACCTGCCGCAGCCGCTCGCGCTGCGCGCTGTCGATCCGGCACACCGCCCCGCCGTCCAGGAGCCTGCCCGCCGGCATGGGCTCCAGCAGGCGTATCTCGTGCACACCCATCTCCGCCGCAAGACCGAGGTAACGGTCCATCTCTCCCTCCGCCATGTTCTCCGGCGTGGCCACGAGCTGCAGCATGGTGTAGAAGCCCGCGCGGCGCGATTCGCCCACGGCATCCACCGCCCGGCAAAACGCGCCGGCGCACCCGCGCCGCCGGTCATGCCCGGCGGCCGTGTGGTGGTCGAGGCTCACCGCGCACCCGAAAAGGCCGCCTGCCTTCAGCCGCGCGGCGCACTCGGACGTAAGGCCGTGGCCGCTGGTGAAGAGCAGGCTCACCGACCGCGCGTCCACCGCCCCCACCAGGTCGGCAATGTCGCCGCGCTGCAGCGGCTCGCCGCCGGTGAAGCCGACGATGCTCACCCCCAGGTCCTGCAACTGGCGGATCGTGTCCACGGCCAGCGCGTAGGGCAGCGACTGCTCCGGCCGGTGCGCGCCGCTGCAGTGCCAGCAGCGGTAGGGACAGCGGGTCGTCACCGCGATGTAGGCGGAGACCGGAACCGGACGCCCCGCCAGCAGCGAGGCGATCCCCCGCCCCAGCGCGTCGAAGGCCGGGCCGGGGAAAGGAGGCAGAAACGAATTGACCACGTACCGGCCGTCAATACGCGTCAGCCGCTCGCCCGCCAGCAAAGACCGCAACCGCCACAGCGCGCGCGGCGGCAGCTTCCGCACGGCCCGCGACTCCAGCGTCCTCAACAGCGCCAACTGCCCCGCCATTGCCTGCAAGTTCATGCCGTCATCCCTCCGCTTCTCTTCTCAGCCGTGCCGGCAACGTAGCGATGCGCGACTTCGATCACGCCGTCTTGCCTCGCCTCCCTCTCCAGAATCGCGGCAAACTCCGCGTCGCACGTTGCCCTGATGTCGTCCGACATCATCCTGTTGAACCCGACTCCCGCGCCGGTGCGCAGCACCCACTCCAACGCTTCCCCGCCCGTCGCAAAGCGGCGGTTCACGCGGCCTTCCCACACTTCGCGCACCGACAGCCCCGCCCCTTCGAACCACCGGCGCAGGCGGCGCGCGCCCCGGGGCAGGCGGAAGTGCAGGTCCATGATCGTCTGCACGCGGCCCGGATGCCGGCGCGCTACTTCCAGCGCCGCGCGGCGGATTGCGTCCAGGGTGTCGCGGGTGTTCTCGATGATGCCCAGCGCGCCGCCCGGCTTCAGCCGGCCCGCGGCGGCCGCCAGAAGCGTGGGGGCATCGGCATAGCCCAGGGCCCAGCCGCAGGTGACCGCGTCCAGCGTGGCCGCGGGCGCGGCGCTGATTGCTTCCAGCATGTCCTTTTCCACAAAGCGGATGTTGTTCAGCGCCGCCGCGCGCGCCTTGCCGGCCGCCGTTTCCAGCATGCCCCGCGAGCGGTCCACGCAGACAACCTCGCCACGCGGCCCCACGGCCCGCGCCAGGGCCAGGGTCAGCGTGCCCGTGCCCGCCCCCAGGTCCATGACCCGGTCGCCGTCCCTCACGCCCAGCCGCGCGACCATGCGCAGCGAATGGGGCGCCACGTGCGACGTGAAACTGTCGTCGTAACCCGCGCTGATCCGGTCATAGCCGCGGGCAATGTCCTCGGCCGAGACCACGCGCCGCGCGGCCAGAAGCCGCAGCACCCTCAGATAAAAACGGATTGATGACGCAAGCATGCCGCGACGTACCGCAGGCGCCGTGCCAGCCCGTTCGCAGGGGGGAAGAAAGCACTGGCCCGCGACCTCCGCATGACTGCCACGATACTGCCGCCATGTTGTTGTTGACACGAAATGTATACATCCCGTACATTTTCTGCATGCCTACCGGCGCAAAGGCCATCGCGCTCACGGCGGAACAGCGGGAGTTCCTGGAGCTTGTTTCCGCCGCGGCCTTTGCGAATCCGTTCGGCGAAGGACGGGCCGCGCTCGATCTGAAGATTGCGGGTCTCCCGCCGGGAACGGCGCCCGAGGAGCGGCTCGCCGCGACCGTGGCGCGGGTGCGCGGCTTTCTGGAGAAGAACCGTTTCACGCGCCAGACCGTCGCGGCGCTGGGACCGGCCGACCGGAAGCGTGTGCAGTACGCGTTTTTCTTCGACGTGTTTCACCGTTTCACGGACCGGCTGGACGGCCTCATCGAGCGCCAGGCCGAATCGGGCGCCGAGCCCTGTCCGGTGCCTTTCGCGCGGGACGTGCTCGCCGCGCTGCGCGACGCCGCCCCGGACACCGAGGAGACGCGGGGCATTTTCGCGACTTTCTATCAGCTGCGCCGCGCCTACTACTTCATTGACCGCGCGCTGATCGGGCGCAGCGCCGTGATGCGCGAACTGCGCCGCGCGCTGTGGAACAACGTGTTCACCCACGACATGCGGCTGTACACGGAATACCTGCGCGACCGCATGGAGGATTTCTCCACGCTGCTGCTTGGCGAGACGGGCACGGGCAAGGGCGCGGCCGCGGCGGCCATCGGACGGTCGGGCTTCATTCCCTTCGACGAGTCCGCCATGCGGTTCACGGAGAGCTTCACGCGCGCCTTCCTGGCGATCAACCTGTCGCAGTTCCCGGAAACGCTCATCGAGTCGGAGCTGTTCGGGCACCGCAAGGGCGCGTTCACGGGGGCGGTGGAAGCGCACGACGGCGTGTTTGCGCGCTGCAGCCCGCACGGCGCCATTTTCATTGACGAGATCGGCGAGGTCTCCGTGCCCGTCCAGATCAAGCTCCTGCAGGTGCTGCAGGAGCGGTCGTTCTCGCCCGTGGGCAGCCACGAGCGGCGCCGCTTCCGCGGGCGGGTCATCGCCGCCACGAACCGCCCCCTGGACGTCCTGCGCCGGGAGCGCCTTCTCCGGGACGATTTCTTCTACCGCCTGAGCTCGGATGTCATCACGGTTCCGCCGCTCCGGCGGCGTCTCGCCGAGGACCCCGCGGAGCTGGACGACCTGATCCGGCTGACCGTGCGGCGCATCACGGGGCGGGACTCCGACGAGCTGCATGCCCTGATCCGGGGGGCGATAGAAGACCGGCTCGGCCCGGACTACGCGTGGCCGGGCAACGTGCGCGAGCTGGAGCAGTGCGTGCGGCGCATCCTGCTGACGCGCGCCTACGCCGGCGATACGTGCGCCGCCGCGGATGACCTGCGCAGCCGCGTGCACCGGCGCATCGATCTCGAAGACTACGGGGCCGCCGAGCTGCTGGGCGACTACTGCCGCCTGCTTTACGAACGCCACGGAACCTACGAGGAAGTGGCCCGGCGCGCGGGCCTGGACCGGCGAACGGCAAAGAAATACATATCAGCCTAGAAAGAGCGGTTCAGCCGCTTCGCGGCCGAACTGTTCTTGATTCGTGAGTTCCAGATTGAACATCCATTGCCATCAGTCGGGACGCTGTTAGCGCGTCGAATGCACGTTCCCTTTCAAGACCTTCGCCGCCGGAGGCGAGCGTCCGCGCGGCGCAGGGAGAGGCCCTGCGCGCCGCCCCGCTTGCGGCCCCGGAGGACCACGCGCCAGAGCCCGGGCCGGACTCGCGCGAGCGCGGCCTGCGCCATGCCGGTGAACCCGGCGAGCGTCCAGTTCCCGGCAGCGACGAAGAAAATGCCGCCGTTTGTGGCGCCGGCATCGGCAAGCTCGACGTCGAGCGTCCGGCCGGTCGCGCGCACGGCGGCGAACTCCGCGGCGCCCATGGCGATGTGCAGGTCCGAGCCCACGATCAGCGGCCGGCCGGCCGGCCCCGGCGGGGTAAGCCGCAGCAGGCGCGATTCGCGCGGACCAAGCTTCCTGAACGTGTGGGCCGGCGTGATCAACCCCAAGTAGCGGCCGTCCCAGAACGACCAGGCATGGAACCGCTCGCCGGGGCAGGCATCCGGCGGCAGGTCCAGCGCCAGATCCGCCGGTCTGCCCGCCGGGTTGTAGATCATCACGGCCATGTGCGCCCCCCACGGCCGGTCGCATCGCAGTCCGAACCGGCTGCACATGCGATCGGCGCCCGGGTGCAGCGGAACGCCATGCTCGCGGGCCGGCGGACAGAGGATCTCGAACATCCGGAGCGTTTCCTCCGCCTCGTACTCGGGCTTGTACAAGTGATCCGACAGCATGGCCGTGCCGCCCAGCAGGCCCACGAAGCCGTGCCAGGTGCGCAGCTCCGCCGGCGTGATGTTCCAGATCGGGCGGGTGTAGGTCACGTCCGGGTCGTTGGCGTAGAGCACGCCGTTGAAAAACGCGGTGGCCGCCACGGCCGGCACGCAGTCCCGGATACAGCAGGCGTGCGGCGCATCCCACAGCGCGCAGGAATCCGGTCCGATGCGCGAGGCGTCGGCCAGCCCCACGGTCGCGCGGTTGAATCCGGAGCAGGACAGCAGGTACGCGTCTTCGCCGATTTCCTCGCGGTACAGCCGGTAGAGATCGCGCAACGCCTGGAGGTGGGTCTTTTTCGGGTCATGCAGCCGCCCGGCCACGTGGTTGAAGTCGATCTTGAAGTAGCGGAATCCCTCCTGAACCATGCGGCGCACGATCCGTCGGAAAAAGGCCCGCACGCCCGGATGCGTGGGGTCGAGCCAGTATGACGTGGGTCCCCAGTTGCCGGCGCTGCCGTTGAGTTTTCCGGCGGAGTCGCGCTGGAACCAGTCGGGATGGATGTCCAGGAGCCGCCCGTCCTTCAGGTTCTCCTTCTCGCCGGCGTAGTTGAGGAACGTCACCTTCTCGTGCGCCACGAGCGGGCCCAGCCAGATACCCGGCGTTGCGCCGGCGCGGCGGATGGCATCCACCACCGGCTTCCAGCCGTCGGGGAACTTGTCGTTGCACTCCCAGTCGCCCGCCTGGCGCTGCCAGCCGTCGTCGATCTGGATGACCTGCATCGGCAGACGATCGCGCCGCGCCGCCACCGCGCCGGCCACGGACACGACGTGCCCGGCCGTGACGCTCGGCCCGCCGTCATACCAACTGCACCAGCCGGTGACCGGCCCGCGATGCGTGCGCGCCCCGAGCACGGCCGCCAGCCAGCGCGCGTAACCGGCGCCGGCTTCGGCGCACGGTTCGGCGAGAAAGAGCGCCGTTTCCGACAAGCGGGTCTCGCCCGGGTCCACGCGCACGTCGCACATTTCGCCCACGACTTCCAAGCGGCAGTCCGCGCCGTCCACGCGCCAGTCGAACTGCACGACGGATTCCGCGCCGGCCGCCCCCATGTACAAGCCGCGCGCGCCCCTGTCGGTGTAGAGCGTCGCCACGTTGGCATGCCGGCGCCAGTGGCCGTCCGTCGCTTTCTCGTCCCGCGGCAAGTCGGCGGGAACCGGCATCCCGAAGCCCTCGTGCTCCCGCCGGATGCGCTCGTTCCGGCTCGACAGGACCTCGGCCAGCGATCCGCCGATGTGATCGATGCCGCCCAGATGCCAGGCGGCGGGATCGCCGTGAACGCCGAGCCGCGTGGCCGCGGAGTCGAGCAACGTGAACTCCGCAAGACGGAACGGCGCGTCGCCGCCGTTGCGGACGGCGGCCTGAAGCGTGAAACCGCGGCGTTCCAGCAGCATGCCGAAATGCCATGTCAGCGCTACGCCGTCCTTCGGCTCCCAACACAGGCTGGAAACCTCAAGCGGCCCCAAGGGCGATTTCTTGCGGCACGCGGCCCGGGTCGCCCGGCCGCGCGGCCGCAGGACCTCGCGGCGTTCTTCCTTGCCGACCAGAATCCTGGCCGCGCATCCGCCGCCGCGGAAATCGAAATCGGCGGTTCGTATCCGCACGGTCGCCGTCTCCGCCGAGAACGACATCACCGGCCCCCGAGACTTGCTCTTGCAGGGAGAGTTGCTGGCCGGTGACCGTTCGTTTTTCTTCGTCTGCATCGCCACACCCCGCCTTTCCTCCGTACGCAACCGCGATCCGACCTCTGGGACTGACCGCGGGCCAAGCTACTGCAAGCGCCGCCCGTCCGACAGCGGGAAATCACCTGTCCGCAGCCGCGATGGATCGAGGGGGAGGGTTTTCTGCACCTTTTCACCAAGTACACTGGGTGAGCAAGGACGAGGGCCAGACCTGGAAACGCCGGCGCGAAGTGACCCGCGGCAGCGAGATGAACCACAACTACGTTCGGCGGCCGGTCAACCTAGAAAGAGCAGTTCGGTCCCGCTGCGCGTGCCCGAACTGTTCTTGTTTTGGCTGCCGGACACCTACGCGGTGAGCAGCAGCAGCGTTTGAGACCCCTCCATAACCGGGTGGAGGGGCTTTCCCCTCAGCCAAACCCGGAAAGCCACCGACAGAATGATGGCCCAGATCGCCTCTGGGCTCAACTGCTCCGCAATCGCCTTCAAGCGGTTGAAGAACGCGCCGATCCGGCTCAGAACCATCTGCACTTTGTCGGCCATCGCGT
>VGWJ01000015.1 GCA_016873635.1 Lentisphaerota bacterium
AACTCGATCTTGCCACGATAGGCGAAGCGGCCAAAGGCAATTGATGTTGTGAGACTGAACGCGGCTTCAAAAACATCCCTGTTCAAGGCGGCTAGGACGCGGAGCAAGGAGTCCAGCGCCTCAATCTCCGCTTGCTGGGTTCTTCGAGCGAAGAGTATGCCGCAGTCCGAGATGAAAACACCCTCAACCCGAACCGCATGATTCGCACCGTCGAGATTCCGGTAGCCTGATGAATACAGCGCGTCCATGGCGCGCATCATACGGGCCTCGTTGTGCATCATTGCTTTGAAGCCGGACAGGTCGGTAAACGCCACAAATGTCTGGCCGGCGTAGTCGGATGTTATCGCCATCTCCGCTCCTTCTTTTGAACCCGAACGGCAAGCCTCACTTTCGGCGCGGAGCGACGTAAAGTGCAGGCGTTGGTTCGCCGGGCTTTCTCCGCTCTTGTGTCCGGATCACAGCGTTGCTGAATCATGGCAGTATGGGCACATTAGAGGTGGGCGCAATCTGGCCCGTTAACATCCGCTTCCCTTCACGAGCCAATCGCAGATACCAGTCGGAAGGCAAGCTGTACCCATCTGCATCTAGGGTCACGAACTCAACACCGACAGGGGCATCAGCGGCAGTGGGCGCTAATTTGTACATGGCGGTGCCCTCGTCCACTTCGTCGAACATGGCAATGAAGAGCATGTTGGCGCCAGCGGTTTGCCACTCATACAGTTGTGTCCACAGAAAGCTGCCGCCCATGCGCGGAATCTGGTTGAGATGCGTCGGTATGCCGCGCGTGGCCATGAGATTGTGCCAGGAGAATCCCGGAAACACGACGGGCATGTAATCGATGCCCAACTGGCTTGTCTCGACAATATCGGGGGCAACCCTCGCAAGGCCAAATTGAATGGCTCCGTCTGAGTCGCTATACGCGCCGACCGTCCATGGGCTGAGAACATCGAAACTGCGATAAACGTCGGCCCATGCCGCATTCGTCTTGGAAAGACCATCCAGCGTGCGCCAAGAGGCTGGTACATTGCCAAACAGAGTCGCCTGATACTTCGGTGCTGCTTCAGATCTAAACCAATTGATCATGTCCTGTATTTGCGTGGCCGTGCCGGGACGATTTGTATAACCAATGCCGCAGAAGGCCACGATCGGCTTGCCGTCATGCTGAAGGTAAGCGGGGCTTTCCGTGATATGAAATGTATCTATAAGACAACGCCAATCATTCGTTATGTCTGCTACGAGGCTTGTTTCGTTCGCATGTACGATGTCATACATAATGACAAACACCCGGTGGTAACACTCGCAGCCCGACATGACATTTTCGAGTACTTGGTTTTCGAAATCGTAACTTGGTTTGCCGACGAAACGCTGTAGGAACACGCCGTCCAGACTATAATCCTGTAACCACCTCATATGGCGGTGCACGGTCTCGGTGTTATAGGCGCTATATACACACGCCGGCGCGCCATTTGTGTAAGCTAGGGAGGTGGCGCACAACTCGTTTGAGTCATATTCTGATAGATCGGGCCAGAGATCAATCGTCATCGTATTGGTTCCCGGTCCCCCATGCCCGATGGACCAGTGTTGCCACCAGGCCTGGGGCGATCCATCTGCAGGCGTCCCGAACCATCCCTGATATCCGAACATCACTTTCCCGTCCAAGGTCGTTGCGTCGACAGCGAGTGGATTCGTGGAGCTGATGATTCGCAAAAATCCGGTCGTTGCGTCCAGTGGAGATGCCACAGAAATCACAGGGCTTGTCACAAACAGATTCCACAGGCGATCCGATACGGGCTTCCACGATGGGTTTATCAGATTCTCCGTTGATTCAACGCCGCAGAATGTGTTTGTTTGTGAATTTGTCCAACTGAGAGAAGGGCTGACAGACGTGATTTTGGTGTTCTGCGCCTTTGCAGACATCGTGCCTGCCAGAGCCAAGAAGGCAATGATTCCCCATCTTATGCCGATGGTGCGGTCACCACGGGTCAATCCATCGTTGCGTTTCTTCGTATTCCGCATTCCGATTTTCTCCTGCCAGCAGAGGCGAACCGCCGTATTTTAGACATAGATGTCGCAAATACATTCTGGCTGGGGTGAGACGCGGCGGTTTGAGGCTTCCCGTCCCTCTCCAGCCGTGGCGACGATGGCAAAAAGGGTGAGTTTAGTCAAGGCGGTGTTCAGATAGAATGGGCGTGGGATCGGCTGTGACTGTAATGGGGCAACTTGGAGCGGCTGGATAGCCTAAAGGGACGGGTTGCGCCGGACTGCCGGAACGGCACTACGCGGATCGGTTGTTGCGCCTGGCGGCTTGTCAGGGACCGCCGCCATGACAGAGTGCCGCGAATGCGGACCTCATGGGTTGCGGAGCGCGCGGCAATATGGAAAGGCGGTCGGCAGGACTGACCAGGTCCGGCGGGAGAATGTAACGGGAATAGGCCAGCGTGGTCTCGACGAGGCGGTGGCCGAGGTCTTCCTGTAACACGCGAATGTTCTCGCCTTCGCGCAGGCGGGTGACGGCGTGGCTGTGCCTGAGCGTCATCGGGGTGACTTCCTTCGGCAGGCCGGCAAGTTGCGCGGCGGAGCGGACGAGGCGCTGGATCGTGCGGGCACTCAAGGGGGCTCCGGGCGTGCGGCCCCGTAACAGGAAATCGCCGGCTTCTCTGAATGACATCTCGGCGCGGAGCAACGGAAGCAGGTTCTCGGGGATTGACAAGGTTCGTTGCCGTGTTCCGCCTGCAGAGGTGACGGTGAGTGCGCGGGTGTCGGGATCGGCGTCGCCGACGCGCAGGGCACAGAGTTCGCCCACTTTGAGGCCGCAACCGTAGAGCAGGCCGAGCGCAAGCCGGTCGCGGGCGGACCGTGCGGCGGCCAGCAGGCGGCGGGCCTCTTCTGGGGCGAGGATGTCGCGAAGCGGCTGGGGCCTTTTCGGGGTGCGGAATCCCGCCGTGACGCGAAGCCCGCAGAGCTTGTCGAAGGCGGTGCGCAGCACGGTGATGTTGAAAGCAATCCACGACCAGGATGCGCCTTTATTGGCCACGGAGTATAGAAACCGGCGCGCGTCCTCATCTGATACGAATGCCGGACGGCTGGCGCGTCCATCAGGATGCGCCGCATCCATGTGGCTGCGGAAGGCGCGAAGCACCTGCCGGTAACCGAGAAGGGTGCCGTTCCTGAATGAGGCTCCGCGCAGACGGTTGTGAACGCCGGCCCAGAAGGCGGGCCAGTCAAGGGTGCGGCTGACGCCTTCGGAAAGTCGAACACGGGGCCGGAACCGGCCCGGGCATGAAGGCTGGAAACGGCCCCATGGGGGACGGACAGGTCTGTATTGCCTCCGAGCGGCGAGATTTCTCCAGTGTGCGGTTGATGTCATCTTTTCACCAGCGTCCGAACGGGACGGCGAGCAACGAAAGGATTGCCGCCACGCGACGGAGGGCTTTTCGCCATGTTCGTGATCGGGAAGAGGGTGCGGCCGATTTCGCCGTTACGGCGGGGCATCCGGCCGGGGGCTCGTTTTGTGGCGGATCTGCGGGCTTCGCGGGAAGCGATTCCGGCTTTGTCGCGCCGACAGGCGGAATTCTTATCCTGTCCGCCGGACTCGTCACGGCGTTCGGGCCTGCGTTGAGCAAGTGCGTGTAGATCTGGGTAGTCCGCACATCGTTGTGGCCGAGGAGTTCCTGAACGGTCCGGATATCCGAACCGCTTGCCAGCAGGTGGGTTGCAAACGAGTGCCGGAAAGTGTGCGCATGAACGTCTTTGCGGATGTCGGCCTTCCTTACCGCCGTTCTGATGGCCTCCTGCAGTACGCTTTCGTATACATGGTGGCGCTGGCGGCGGCCGGATCGTGGGTCAACCGACAGAGCCGGCGACGGAAAGACATATTGCCAGTGGAATGCCCTGTTCGTGTTTGGGTACTTTCGTTCCAGCGCGTACGGCAGATAGACGGTGCCGAAGCCGTCGCGGAGGTCCTGTTCGTGGAGACGCCTGACTTTTTCAATCTGTACTCTGATGTGTTCTTCTGTGTTGCGCGGGAACGGAACAACCCTGTCTTTCTCGCCCTTGCCATCCCGCACGAGGATTGCCCGGTTCTCGAAATCCACGTCCTTGACCCTGAGGCGGATCAGTTCGATGATTCGCATTCCGCTGCCGTAGAGAAGAAGGACCATGAGTTGCCTGACGCCTGTTAGATGGGGCAGGATGCTCTCCACCTCCTGGACGGACAGAACCACCGGCATGCGCTTGGGCCGTTTGGCCCTGACCACCTCGCCCAGGTCGCCGATTTCCCTCTTGAGCACGTGCCGATAGAGAAACAGAAGGGCGTTGAGCGCCTGGTTCTGGGTGCTGGCGGCGACATTGGCGTTGACGGCGAGGTGGGTGAGGAATGCATGGACCTCGGGCGCGCCCATGTCCTGGGGGTGCCGCATGTTGTGAAAATGAACGTAGCGTGTGACCCAATCAGCGTAGGTCTGTTCGGTGCGGATCGAATAGTGCCGCACGCGGATCTCGTTGCGGAGGCGGTCAAGGAGGCGGGGGGCAGGCGGAGATTGAAAATTGGGGGAGGAAGAGTCGTTGGCGGGAGGGAGAGGAGCGGGGGGAGAATTGAAAGTTGAAGATTGAAAAGTGGGAGACGCGTTGTTCATATCCGCCATCCTTTCTTGACTCGGATTTGGGGGCACTGTAGCAGAGGGGGTGTCTCAAAAGTCGTTACACCCCAAAAGAAAGTTACGGAAATGGAAATGGCGTTCAGACCGCAGATTTACCGCTTGAAACGGATTGTCGAGTTGATCAGAACGGGGACGGCAGATGGTCGCGCGCCGAATTGCAGGGACTTCTGCCGGGAACTGGGGCTGTCGAGGCCGACGGTGATGCGCTACATCGCATGGTTGAGAGATGACGAGGGGGCTCCGATCGAGTTTGTTCAGGAGAAGAATGGCTACCGTTTGACCGACCGGACGTGGTCGCTGAAGGCGCCCGACATGACGCGGGAGGAATTGGCTTCGCTATTGATGGCGCGGAAACTGGCCGGGCTGCTCAACCCAAGCGCGAGCAGGGTGTTGCGCAGGTTCAGGATGCGGGTGCGATGCCAAGACGTGACGGAATCCCCCTCGACGCGCGATCGCACGGGACGCCGCCCGCGACGTCCCTCGGAATGTCGCGAGACAGCTTTTGCACGATTTCGCGTCGTTGATATGTCTGCCCGCGAGTGAGTTGCGAAGGCGGGACTATTTACCTGGCACCGTTCCCAGGGGAACTGAGTGATCCGTTGCGGTCGGACGTTCGGAACCCGCTGCTGCTTGCCTCCTCTGGCGCTCGAACCTACAATTCCGGCTTATGAAAGACATTCAACAACGCAGCAGCCAGGCTTCCGATAGTCCGGCAGTGCATTCCGCCGTGCCGCCGCATCCGGCTTCGCTCGGAAGCTCCGCCGCGACAAGAGGCGCGCGCCAGACTGACGAGGCGTATCGGACCGTCCTGGTGGACGCCATTGCCCTCATCGACAAGACCAAACGCGACATCAAGGCGCAGATCCATTCAGCCGCCATCACGGCCAAGGCCGAACAGTGCAGTATCGACCAGGTGTGGCTGAGACGCGCCAAGGACAAGATCGACCACTTGACCCGGGAACGGGAAGAAGTGAGGCATGCGCTCGGCGATGTGAATCGCCGGATAAAGGACCGCCGCGTGGCGTCGCACGGACGGCCCAAGGAAACGTTTGCCGAAGCCTTCATGCGACTGGCCAAGGCAAGGCTTCTGCCGGAGGTCTACGAGGATCTGGTCCAGGATGCCAAGGATGCAAGCGGATCGGACGTGTGACAGCCCTCGAAACCCGGCGCGTGATCGCGTATAGTCGGAGCGCTCCATGGTCCACCAGAAAACCATCCGCATCAAGACATCCGGCCACCGCGACATGCACGACATCACGGCGCAGGTCGCCAAGGTGGTGGTTGAGTCCCGTATCCGCACCGGCACCGCGCACATCTTCAACATCGGTAGCACCGCCAGCGTGGGAACGATCGAGTACGAGTCGGGGCTGGAGGCCGACCTGCCCGCGATCTTGGACACGCTGATTCCGCCCAGCCGGGCGTACGGCCACGAGCAGGCGTGGCGCGACGGCAACGGACACTCGCACCTGCAGGCGACTCTCATGGGACCGTCGCTGACCGTGCCGGTTGCAGACGGCCGGCTCGTGCTGGGCGAGTGGCAGCAGATCTTCCACCTGGAATGCGACGTGAAGCCGCGGGACCGGGAGATCGTGGTGACAGTGCAGGGGGATTAGAACGATGAAGCAGTACTCCCATAATGGCCAGACATACCGGCTGGCGAACGACCTGACGCCGTTCCAGTTCGACATGCAGGTCCACCTCACGGACTGGAAATGGAGGCACCTGAAGACACGGGACTGCGGACTCTACAAAGGTGTTGATGTCAGCCAGTTTGTGCTCGGCAAGGTCGGTCCGATGGTGCGTGGGCTCTTCCCGGCCAGGGAACAGCCGCTACTTCTTGAGCCAAGCACGGCCTTGGTCAGTGAGACGGTACTTCTGGAAGCGACTGTTGGGCTTGTCGGGGATGGTCATCTCGATCAAGCCCGTGTTCAGCAGACGTTTGACCTGTTTGTGCAGCTCGCCCGATACGGTACGGTGCCCAAGATTCTTGGCTAGACTGACCTTGCCTTTTTCTGCACTTCGAAGGAACAGCAGCAACTTCGCGCCCAGCCGCGACTCTAGCCGTGACTCTAGCCGTTCTCCGTCCGTGGGGGTAACTTCCTTGGGTGTTTGCTCCGTCAACGCCTCCGGCATCGTCGCCTGGGGATGGACCGGCAGGCGGCACATGAAGAATGCGTGATCCTCGTCGAAGTCGAACACGGGCGGCGGTGAGCCGTTCTCCTGCATGGCGTGCAGGATCTTGGGGATTCCCGTGGCGCGGCCCTCGGTCATGTCCAGTTCCTTGAGGAACTCGCCGATGCGGCGGTTGCGGTAGCGGCGGGGGAGCGCCCGGCCGGCGCGCAGGTCCTCCAGACGGACTGACCGATCAGGGCCCGGGTAGCTCAGCACGACCAGTTCATCACGGGTTGAAGAAGAGCAGTCCCACGTTCTTTGGGAAGACGGCCTCCTTCGGGCCCTCCACGATGTTCATCTGCCGGCCAAGGTCGGCCATGGCCAGCTTTCTTGCCGGACCGGCCAGCGGACTCCCAACCTCCTTCAAGAAGCCGACAACAAGTTCGCGTGACAGGTCGTCCAGCGTGGCGCGCTGGTTGATCCGATCGTCGAACGGCACGGTCGCCGCCAGCGAGAGCAACTCCGTCTCGTCCGCACCCTTGGCTCGGACTGTGCTGGATCCCTTGCGGATGAAGTAGGCCCAATCCTTGCAGTCCTTTCCGAGTCCGAGCTTCGCCTTGTAGGGTCGGGTCGGTCCTCCCGGAGCCCAGAGAATGAGCACGTGTTTGCCGTCCACGACCTCAGGCACCACGATCGGAGCGTACGGAAGAGGGTTGTCCTGGGCACGCCGAGCGTCCGAGCGATCTGCTTGTACCCGAGGCCGTTCTCACGCAGCTCAATAGCCTTGCCGACGTCGAAAGCCACACGCGGCCGGCCGATCTTGACTCCTTCGGCTCTCGCTCGTGCCTGCCCGGCCTTCACGCGTTCCACGATCAGCTCGCGCTCGAACTCGGCTATTGCACCGAGGAAGGTGAGAACCATTCTGCCGTAGGCGCTTGTGGTGTCGATCTGTTGCGTCGTGCTGACGAAACCGACGCCGGCCGCCTGCAGACGTTGGAGCACGCTCAGAACGACCACGTCGAACCTGTGTCGGGCGGCGTCGGCGAGGAGTCTATTCAATCCCGGCCGGTCCGCCTTGGCGCCTGAAACGCCGGTGTCATCGTAGACCTCAACCACCTGCCATCCCTGGCGCCGGCAGTAGCCGGCCCTTCGATACGCCTCACGGGGAGCGGACAGGATGGGGCCAAGGACACCGACTGACCGGCCGATTGACGATTCCTTCTGTGCGCTTTCTGTGTGCTTTCTAGACCCCTTTTCCGTCAGAGCACAAGAGAACGAACGGACGCAAAAGGGAGCGGAACGAGAGGAAGGGACCACTGCGCAAATAGCTTGTTTTCAACAAGATACGAGCGTATTTACTGGGCAAAACATGGGAAAGAGGGTGGTGGCGAGAGTCGGAATCGAACCGACGACACGCGGATTTTCAGTCCGCTGCTCTACCATCTGAGCTATCTCGCCACGGGCCGCGAATGCGATCGGGTGAAGGACAATAGCCCGCAACGCGGCCGGAATCAACAGTTTAGTGCGGGGCCTCGCTGAATCAGGGGCGCGCAAGCGGCGCAGTCGTTCCCGGCCGCGTCGGGCGCGGGCAGGCGCCTAGTTCTCGGCCTCGGCCAGCCATCTTACGGCGCGCTGCACAAGCTCCGCCGCGTTCGATATGTTCAGCTTGTTCTTGATGTGCGTGCGATAAGTCTCCACGGTCTTGACGCTCAGGCGCAGACGCCGCGCGATCTCCCGCGTGGGCACGCCCCGGCCGATCAACTCGAAGACCTCCAGCTCGCGATCGCTGAGCGACTCCACGCCCCGCCTCGACCGTTCGGCGCTCCCCTCGCTCACATAGGTCTTCAACATCCGCGTCGCGATGCCGTCGCTTACGAAAAGCCCGCCGTCGAGCACCTTCCTGATCGCCCTGAGGAGCGTGCCCGTGGCCTCCTGCTTCATCACATACCCGCGAGCGCCCGCCCGCAAGGCACGCTCGGCATAGAGATGTTCGTCGTGCATGGACAGCACCAGGATCGGAAGTTCGGGGAAATGGACGGCGATGGTCTTGGTCAGCTCAATGCCGTTGGCGCCCTGCAGCGAAATGTCCAGGAGAACCAGGTCGGGCCGCTTCTCCGCCACGGACTGCTGCGCGTCCGACGCGTTGTCCGCTTCCCCGCAGACGTCGAGGTCCGGTTCGCCGCGGATGAGGTGAGTCAGACCGGCCCGGACGATGGGATGATCGTCAACGATCAGAACACGTCGCCGCGCCGTCGCCGAGCGCGAGCCGCCAACGCGCCTTCCCCCGCTTTTCACGGGGGCATTCTAGGAAAAAGGCGGTGTCTGCCAAGAGAATAACACCGCCTACAACGCCCCGCCCTCCCCGCCCGCGGACGGCGCCGCGCCGGCGCCCCCCGCGCCCGCCTTCACCCGGCCCGCTGTCCTCCCCCTGCCCCATTGCCAGGCCCGCCGACACGCACACCGCCGCCAGCCACAGACATGGCCTTCATCGCTTCGCCTGCCTGCTTCGCCGCTCGTTTTCCCGTTCTTCCGCCAGGACCGGGCCGGTCCACGCGCCTTCGGCATTACAGCGCGGCGCCGGCGGATTTACTGCCGGGCGCCGCGCGGAAACGGAGCGGACGCTCGCCGCGTCTTCCGGCCTTCCGGCGTTTTGCGTTGTTTTGCGTTGTTTTGCGCTTGCTTCATGTGCGGCGGCTGGTACATTACGCGCCCTTGAACGGGTTCCCGGACAGGGCCGGCGCCTTCGGGCGGCGGCCGGCGGGAACGGAAGCGAGCGCGCCCCCTGGCCACACGGGGCGC
The DNA here is from genome assembly GCA_016873635.1 of Lentisphaerota bacterium. Classification (GTDB taxonomy): domain Bacteria; phylum Verrucomicrobiota; class Kiritimatiellia; order UBA8416; family VGWJ01; genus VGWJ01. The sequence continues at coordinate 9,570 of VGWJ01000015.1, forward strand.
CAAAGCGGATTCCGCGAGCGGCCGGACGGAAGCCCGGCCCGCAACGCGGCCAAAAGAAGGAGCAGACAGTGGCTACATCAGCAACTGACGTCCCCGCGGACGTCGGCATCCGGGACCTGCTTGCCGCGGGTCTTCACTTCGGACACCAGACCAAGCGCTGGAACCCCAAGATGAAGCGCTACATCTTCGACAAGCGCAACGGGGTTCACGTGATCGACCTGGCCAAGACCCTGGCGCTCCTGAACCAGGCCACCGCGTTCCTGCGGGGCGTGGCCCTGGAAGGCAGGGGCGTGCTCTTCGTGGGCACGAAGAAGCAGGCCCAGGACATCGTCAAGGAAGCGGCCCTGTCCTGCGGGCAGCACTACGTCAGCACGCGCTGGCTGGGCGGCACGCTGACCAACCGCGAGACCATCCGCCGCAGCGTCAGGCGCATGCGCGAGCTGGAGACGCTCGAGAAGAACAAGTCGTTCGAGACCATGCACAAGAAAGAAGCTTCCGTGCTGCGGCACGAGCTCGAGAAGCTGAGGCGCAATCTCACCGGCGTCGCCAACATGGCGGACCTGCCGGGCGCCGTGGTGGTAATCGACGTGATACGCGAGGCCATCGCCGTCAAGGAGGCGTCGCGGCTGGACATTCCCGTGGTCGCCATCGTCGACACCAACTGCGATCCGGAGCTGATTGACTATCCCATTCCCGGCAACGACGATGCCATGCGCGCCATCCGCCTGGTGTGCGGCGTCCTGAGCAACACGGTGCGCGTGGCCGCCGCGGAATACGCCGAAGTCGCGGCGGAAACGAACCGCCGCCGGCAGGCCGAGGAAGAGGCGCGGCGCAAGGAGTCCGCCGCGGCCGCGGCCGCCGCGGGCGCCACGGGCGCCACGGGCGGCGCCGCCGGCGACAAGCCGGAGCAGGCCCGCCGGCGCAAGCCCCGCGGCGAGAAGAAGGACGCTGCCGCCGGCAGGCCGGCGCCGAAGACCGCCGCGCCGGAAGGTCCCGCGCCGGCCGCCGCCGCGGAACCCGAAAACACGTAAGGCGCCGCGATCCGCAGGCGCGTTTCAAGGGAGTCACACCATGAGCGAAATCACAGCCGCCCTCGTGAAAGAACTGCGTGACGCCACGAACGTCAGCATGATGGAATGCAAACGCGCCCTGGTGGAGGCCGGCGGCGACATGAACCAGGCCGCGCGCCTGCTGCGCGAACGCGGCGCCGCGCTGGCCGTCAAACGGGCCGCGCGCGCCGCCAACCAGGGCCTGGTCGCGGCGGCCGCCTCCGCGGACGGACGGACCGTGTCGCTCGTCGAAGTCAACAGCGAGACGGACTTCGTGGCGCGGAACGCCGGCTTCCAGGCGTTTGTCGCCGCCGCCGCGCGCAAGGCGCTGGAAAGCGACGCCCCCCTGGCGGAAACGTTCAAGCCGGAGCTCGCCGGCAAGATCGCGGAAATCGGGGAGAACCTCGTGCTGCGCCGCAACGCCCGCTTCGCGCTCCGGGACTCCGGCAAGGTCGCGTCCTACGTGCATCTCGGCGGCAAGGTGGGCGTTCTCGTGGAAGTCGGCTGCACGCGGGCGGAAACCGCCGCCAATCCCGAATTCCAGGAGCTGGTCAGGGACCTGACGCTGCACGTGGCCGCCGCGCGTCCGCAATACCTCGCTCCCGCGGACGTGCCGGCCGACGTCGCGTCGGCCGAGCGGGAGATCTTCGCCAGGCAGGTCGCCGGCAAGCCGCCGCAGATCGTCGAGAAGATCGTGGACGGCAAGATGAAGAAGTACTACGCCGAAGTGTGCCTCGTCGACCAGCCGTTCGTAAAGGAACCCAAGCAGAGCATCACGGAGCTGTTGCGCGAGAAGGGCAAGGCGCTGGGCGACACCCCCGTCATCCGGCGGTTCCTTCGTTATCAGCTCGGCGAGTAGAGCCCACCGGTCCGCATATGGGCAGCAGGTCAAGACTCTGGTTCGTGACCTTCCTGACCTTTATCAGGTTCCCCCTCGTTCTCGTCTTCGTCGCCGCCGCCCTGGTCCGCGTCTATCATCCCGACCGGGACGCCCTGTTCTACGTCGCCTTCGCGGCGCTGCTCGCTTCGGCCGTAACCGACTGGCTCGACGGGCACTTCGCGCGCCGGCTGCGTGTGGAAACCAGGTTCGGCGCGCACGCCGATCCCCTCATGGACAAGCTGTTCTACCTGGCCACGCTGCCCCTGCTGGTCTTCGTGGTCACGGAAAACGGCCATATCCGGCACGGCCTGTTCCTGGTGTGCATAACGGTCTTTTTCCTGGCGCGCGACCAGTGGGTGACCTTCCTGCGTTCGATCGGCTCGATGTACAACGTCAGCGGCGGCGCCACGTGGTCGGGCAAGCTGCGCACGTCCATCAACTTCCCGCTGATCTGCGCCATCTACTACTTCGAGGAAGCGCCCGTGCGCCTCGTGGACGTGCATCTGCTGTACGCCGCGGAAGTGGTCGCGTGCATCGTGAACGTGATCTCGCTGTACACCTACACCCGGCGCTACTGGCCTTACCTGCATCTCAGCACGCTTTCGAAGGACGGCGCGGCGCACGAGACTCCCTCGCTTCCGGCCATGCACGCCGAGAAGGCAAAGGCGCTGGGCCGGATGGCCAGCGGCGTCACGCACGATTTCAGCAACTTCCTGGCGGCCATTCTCGGCAACGCCGGCATCGTGCGCAAGGGCCTCCCGGCGGACAGTCCCCTGCGGCAGCCCGTGGCGCAGATCGAGGAAACCGCGCAGCAGGCCGTGGAGCTCACGAACCGCCTTCAGACCTACATGGGCAAAGGGCGCGCCTCATTCGCGCGGACCGACCTGTCCGCGCTGGTCGCGGGCATGCGCGAGGGACTCGCCGGCCGCCTGCCGCCCGGGATGCGGCTGGACTGCGCGACGCAGCCGGACCTGGCGCCGGTCGAGGCCGACGCCGCCCTCGTCCGCCGCCTGCTGCTGATCCTGGTGGCCAACGCCGCGGAATCGGCGGCGGATGAGGTCGGCGAGGTGCGCGTGCGCACCCTCTCGCTGGCGCATGACAGCCTGCCGGCCGACGCCGTCTGGTTCGACGCCCCGCCGCCGCCCGGCCCGCAGGCCGCCATCCTGGTCAGCGACCGCGGCGGCGGCATCCCGCCCGCGCTGCTGCCCCGCATATTCGATCCGTTCTTCAGCACGAAGATGCGCGCCCAGGGCCTGGGGCTGCCCGAGGCGCTGGGGATCATGCGCGCGCACGGCGGCGCGATGGCGGTGCACTCCGCGCCCGGACACGGCAGCGTGTTCGCGGCCGTCTTCCCGCGGCGCCGGGATCAGGCCGGCGGCCCGAACAGCGAGAGCTGATCGGGATCGTAGCGCTCCTTCCCGCCCCGCGGACGGGCGATGCGCGGCTGGCCGGCCTCGCCGAGTTCGCCTTCCTCGAGGTTGGCCAGGATCTCCCGGGCGCGGTCGAGCACCTCCGGCGGCATGCCCGCCAGGCGGGCGACGTGAATCCCGTAGCTCTTGTCCGACCCGCCCGGCACGATCCGTCGCACGAACACGACGCGCTCGCCGCTCTCCCGCACCATGACGTTGTAGTTCCTGACGCCCGTCATCGTCAGCGCCAGATCCGTCAGCTCGTGGTAGTGGGTGGCGAAGAGCGTCTTGGCCTTGACGCGCGCGGTGTTGTGCAGGTATTCGGCCACGGCCCAGGCGATGCTGATGCCGTCGAAGGTGCTGGTGCCGCGCCCGATCTCGTCGAGCACCACCAGGCTCCGCCGCGTGGCGTTGTTCAGGATGTTGGCGGTCTCCTGCATCTCGACCATGAAGGTGCTGCGCCCGCGCGCCAGGTCGTCGCTGGCGCCCACGCGCGTGAACACGCGATCCACCAGGCAGATTTCCGCCGCCTCCGCCGGCACGAACGAGCCCATGTGCGCCATGATCACGATCAGCGCCACCTGCCGGATGTACGTGGACTTGCCCGCCATGTTGGGCCCCGTGATGATCACCACCTGGTTGTCGCCCGTATCCAGGCGCGTGTCGTTGGGCACAAAGCGCTCGGCGCCGGGCATCTGCTCCACCACCGGGTGCCGGCCGCCCTTGACGACGATTGCGTCGCCGTCGTTCATGACCGGCCGCACGTAGCCCAGGGCGCACGCGCGCTCCGCCAGCGCCGCCAGCGCGTCCGCGCCGGCCACCGCCTCGCCCGCGGCCTGGACGGCGGCCGCGCGGGCCGCGACCGCGTCGCGGATCGCCGCGAAAAGCTCGTATTCCAGGGCCATGGCGCGCTCCTGCGCGCCCAGCACCGTCCGCTCGTGCTCCTTCAGCTCCGGCGTCACGAAGCGTTCGGCGCCCACGAGGGTCTGCTTGCGCTCGTAGTCCGCCGGGACGTTGCCGCACTGGCCCTTGGAGACCTCGATATAGTAGCCGAAGACTTTGTTGAAGCGCACCTTCAGGGTCCTGATGCCCGTGCGCTGCTGCTCGGCGGTCTGGTAGGCCGCCAGCCAGGACTTGCCCTCGCCGGCCGCGCGCCGCAGCTTGTCCAGCTCGGCGTCGTAGCCGTCGCGGATGATGCCCCCTTCGCGCAGCGTGGCCGGCGGCTCCTCGGCGATGCCGCGCCGGATCACGTCAACCAGCCCGGGCAGCGGCTCGATCCGCGCGCCCAGCGCCCGCAGCAGGGACGCGCCGGCCCGCTCCAGGGTCGCCTTCAGCGCCGGCAGCCGCTCCAGGGAGCGCCCCAGCGCCGCCACGTCGCGGGCGTTGCCGCCGCCCGTGGCGATGCGCACCACGAGCCGCTCGATGTCGCGCACGCCTTCGAGCTGTTCGCCCATCTCCTGACGCAGGGCCGCGTCGCCGCAGAAATTCGCCACCGCCGCGTGCCGGCCCCGGATCTCTTCCAGCCGCCGCGGCGGGCGCAGCAGCCAGTCGCGCAGGGCCCGGCCGCCCATGGCCGTGCGCGTCACGTCCAGCACCTCCAGCAGCGTCGTTCCGGACGGACGGCCGCGGGCCGGCGCCAGCGCCAGGTTCGCGCAGGTGCCCTCGTCCAGCCATACCGCGTCGGCCGGGTGACGGAAATGAAACGCGCGCACATGCGCCACCGGCCGCCGCAGGGCCGCCTTCACGTAGTGCAGCACCGCCCCGGCCGCGCCCACCAGCACACGCCGGCCCTCGATGCCGAAGCCTTCGAGGGAATGCGTCCCGAAATGCCGCGTCAGCGTTTCGTGCGCCGCGTCGTAATCGAAGGTCCACTCCTCGCCGGGGCTCACCGGCGCGCCGCCCAGCGCCTCGGCCAGGCCGCGGTAGGCGTCGCTGCCGCGGGCTTCGGCCGGCACCACGCATTCGGCGGGCGCCGCCGCCGCCAGGGCGTCGCGCACCGCTTCCATGGACCCGGCCTCCTCCCCCGTGAACAGGCCGGTGGACACGTCCAGGAACGCCACGCCGCAGACCCCGCCTTCGCAGTACACGCCCGCCAGGAAGTTGTTGCGGCGCGCCTCCAGGATGCCCTCCGCGGTGGCCGTGCCGGCCGTGACCACCCGCGTCACCTCGCGCCGCACGATCCCCCGGGCCGCGGCGGCATCCTCCATCTGGTCGCACAGCGCCACCTTCTTGCCGGCCCGCACCAGCTTCGCCAGGTACAGCTCGGCCGCGTGGTACGGCACGCCGCACATGGGCACGCCGTTGCGCTTGGTCAGGGCAACGTCAAGGATGGGCGCGGCGGTCTGCGCGTCGCCGAAGAACATCTCGTAGAAATCGCCGAGGCGGAAGAAGAGGATCGTGTCCGCCGGCAGCTCCGCGCGCACGCGGCGGTATTGCCGCATCATGGGTGTGGTTGTTTCGGTCACGTTCCCGACACTACACCGGTCGTGCGATTTGTTCCAGCATCCGCATCATGCGGCGGCCGTATTCGACGTAGTTCGCGAACCGGACGCCGGCCTCGGACTGCACGGACGGATCGTGCAGAACCGCCGCCAGGTGCGGCTCGATGGATATGCCGCCGTCGTAGCCGCGGCCCAGCAGGTCCGTGATGATGCGCCGCACGTCGCCGTCCCCCTCGCCGGGATACGTGAAGCGGGCGGCGCCGGCGGCCGCGTCGTGCACGCCGTCCTTCACGTGCACGTAGGCCACGTGATCGCGCACGTGCGCGTAGAATTCCCACGCGGACTGCTTCGGACGCGGCGGGGCGCAGGTCATGTCGTCCGCGAACACGGGATTGCCCGTATCGAAGACCAGCTTCAGCCCCGGCACGTTCTCCAGCAGGCGCAGCGTGTAAGTCCAGCCCATGCCGCCGTAGTTCATGCAGTTCTCGTGCACCGCGGTCAGCCCCGCGTCGCCGAACATCCGCACCAGCTCGCGCAGGCGGCGGAAGCGCTCCCCGGCCATCTGGTCTTCCGGGCCGCGATCGGGCAGCAGCGCGAAGCTCATGATGCGCACCATCCCGGTTCCCAGGCGCCGCATGCGCGGAATGGCCCGCCGGGCCTCGGCCAGGGAATCGTCGAAGGGCCGGTCGATGCGCTTGCCCCAGTTGGCGATGGCCGACCCGAAGCAGTTGACCTTCACGCCGGCTTCGCCGAGCTTGCGGCACACGCGATCGAACACGTCGTCCGGGATGTCGTGGATGTTCCGGCCGTCCACGTTGCGCGCCTCGATGCTCTCCCACCCCAGCGCCCGCGTCGCGCGTATCTGCCCTTCAATGTCGTCCGCGGCCTCGTCGGCGAATCCGGTAAGGTACACGATCCTGCTCCTCCCGCGGGCCGGCCGTCGCCCGGCGCGGCAGCCGCTTCCGCCGTTGAACGCGCCGCGCCGGAAACGGCTGCGGCGGCCGCAACGCCGCCCTACGCGTACCCCATGGCCTTGAGATTGCGGTAACTGACGGCGAGGCAGTCGAACGGGTCTTTGCCGTACCCGTCGTCCTGCTCGACGAACATGGTTTCCACGCCGCCTTCTGCCGCGGCTTTCAGGATCGCCGGCCAGTCAAGGTTGCCCTCGCCCACCTCGGCCATGCGCTTGCCCTCGCCGGGAACGAATATCATGTCCTTGAGATGGATCACGGGCATGCGCCCCGCGCAGAACTTCAGCCAGGCCGCCGGCGAGCCGCCGCCGGACTGAATCCAATACGTGTCCAGCTCCGCCTTGAGCATCGCGGGAGGCGCGTCCTCGTACAGCGCGCGCAGCCACGTGCGCCCGTTGTGCCGCGCAAACTCGAAGTCGTGGTTGTGATACGAGAAGTCCATGCCCTCCTTCGCCAGGCGCGCCGCGACCGGCGCCAGCTCGTCCAGGAAGCGCTTCAGGCCGTCTGCCGTCCGGTATTCCCCGGGCAGGCTGCCGACCGCCGGGTGCCGGCAACCCCACGCCTTGTGTTCCTCGATCAGGGCGTCCAGGTCGTTCAGGAACCGCTCCCAGCCCGCATGCGTGGAATCCACGCGCAGGCCCGAATCGCGGATCGCGCGGGTCAGCTCGCCCTTGTCAACCGGCCCGAATGCCGACACCTGCACGGAAGTGTACCCGATCTCGCGGACCTTGCGGAAGGTCTCGACGATGTCCGGAATCGTCCGGGTGGCGTGGCGAACGGTGTAAAGCTGCGCTCCGACGCGGGGTTTCTTCATGCCGGTTGTTCCTTTAGAAGGACTTGGCGGGGTCCGAGTTCACGTTCCTGCGCGTCCGCTTCACGCATTTCGACTCGCGGATGAGCCGCTTGAGCAGGCGCTCGTAGGCCCGACCGTCCAGCGGCAGGGTCACGGCCCGGCACGTAACGGACGAGTAGAGCATGGCATTCGCCAGCTCGACCGAACGGATGCCCTCCTTGCCCGGCGCGATGAGCGGCGCGCCGTCCAGGATGGCGTCCGCGAAGTTGTTCAGAATGGTCGCGTGCTGCCCCGCTCCCGCGGGCACGGGTATCTCGCAGCGCCAGTTCTGCGGCGCCGCGAATGCTTTCCGGGACGTGCGGCAGAAGACGTCGGCCGGGATCTCGTTGCGGAAGAAGACAAGCTTGTCGCCTTCCGCGACCAGCCGTCCGCGCTGGCCGGCGATCTCCAGGCGGTTGACGCCCGGCGCCTCGCCGGTCGACGTGATGAACACGCCGGTGGCGCCCTTGTCGTACTCAAGGTAGGCGGTGACTTCGTCTTCCACTTCGATGCGGTGCCGGCGCCCCAGCCCGCAGAAACCCCGCACCAGCCTGGGCATGCCGCAGAGCCATTGCAGCAGGTCGAGCTGGTGCGGGCTCTGGTTGAGCAGCACCCCGCCGCCTTCGCCGGCCCACGTCGCGCGCCAGCTCCCGCTGGCGTAGTAGGCATCGGGCCGGAACCAGGCGGTGATGATCCACGTGACGCGGATGAGATCGCCGAGTTCGCCGCTCTCCATGAGGTCCTTGACCTTGCGGTACAGCGGGTCGGCGCGCTGGTTGAACATCGCCGCAAACACCTGTTTGCCGCCGCGGCAGGCCGCGTTGAGACGTTCGGCGTCGGCCTTGTGCACGGCGACGGGCTTCTCCACCAGGACGTGCAGCCCCTGCCCCAGCGCGTCGGCGCCGACCGTGGCGTGCGCGTAGTGCGGCGTGGCGACCAGCACCGCGTCCACGGCCCCCGAACGGATCAGCTTGCGGCTGTCCGTGAACCTGGCGACGCCGTCGTCGAATTTCTTCAGGTTCGCGGGCTCCGCGTCGCATACCGCCGCCAGTTCGCAGCGGGGCACCTCGCCCTTCCGTATGAGCCCCGCGTGAAACGTGCCCATGCCGCCGACGCCGACGATGCCGAGCCTGACTTTGCTCAACGCTCTGCCCTCCGCGCGAAACAATCGGGCAATGTAAGGTCCTGCTCTCAGCCCGTCAAGATCGCCGGAGCAGCCCAAAACATCCCGGTACATATCCCCTTGCGCGGGGCCGACTTCCGCCCGCAGTTTGCCCATGAACGAAATTGCTGTCCGATGAGGAAGGGGGTACCTTCTGAGTCATGAGCACAACGATTCAGGCAGTCCGGGATGAAGCCTTGGCGCTCTCCGTGAGCGAACGCGCGAGTCTGGCCCACGACCTGATTCTGAGTCTGGACGAACCGTCCGATTTCGACCCGGCCCCAGATCAGGAAGCAGAGATCGTCCGCCGCGTCCAGATGCTGCGCGAAGGCACGGCCAAGGGCCGGCCTGCCGCCGATGTGTTCCGCGACATCAGGGCCAAGTTCGGGAAATGACGGCGCCAACCGTACCGGTGACCCGCGACGGGTCAACGTCCGGTTGCGGCAGGAAGGGAGGGCGAGGCTCCTGCCGAGCCGTGATCGAGAAAGGGGCCTAGGCCAGCGCCATTCCCGTCAAAACGTTACTTGTTGGTTATTGGATCTTGCGGAAGTACAATCGCGCGCATGTTGCATTGCGGCTCAATCGCCCGCGGGGCGGTCGGCCTCGCGCTTGGAACCGCGGTGATCGCGCCCGCGCGCGGACAGGACGCGGCGACGCCTCTGGCCTCGGGACGCAACTACGGAACCGTGCAGGCCGCCGCCTTCAACCCGGATGGGAGCCTGCTGGCCCTGGCGGGCTCGGATCGGCGGATTCACCTGCTGGGGACGCCTGACGGCGCCGCGAAGAGGGTGCTGACCGTGCCGGACGGGGCGGCCAACTGCCTGGCGTTCGACCCCCGCTCATCCCGCCTGGCGGCGGGCGGCTACAACCGGGTGTACATCTGGGACAGCGCGACCGGCGCGCCGGTCAAGGCCGTGGACCTGGCGGCGGGTCGCATCCTGGCGCTGACCTACATGCCTTCCGGCGCCCGGCTGGCGGCCGCCGGATCGGATACGACCGTGCGCGTGCTGGACACGGCTTCCTTCGCGGAAACCGCCCGCTTCGCGACGGGCGCCGCGGCGAGCGGGGCCCTGGCGTTCGCCCCGGACGGCACGCGGCTGGCCGCCGGCGCCGGCCGCGGCATCCTGATCTGGGAGCTGGGCGCCGCGGCCCCGCGCAGGCTGGAAGGTCATGCGGGCGGCGTGACCGGCCTCGCCTTCACGTCCGACGGCCGCGCGCTGTTCAGCGCCGGCGCCGACGGCGCCGTCGTGCTCTGGGACCCCGTCAAGGGAGAACGGCTCGCGGTGCGCCGGGAACAGAAACCGCCCCTGTCGTCGCTGGCGGCCAGCCGGGACGGGCGCGTGCTGGCCTCGGCGGGACGCGACCGGTCCATCCTGCTGCGCCGCGGCAGCGACGCCGAGCCCCTGCACCAGATCCGGGACCTGAAGAACGACGTCGTCTGCCTGGCGCTGAGCCGCGATGCCGGCCTGCTGGCGGCCGGGCTGCGTACGCCCGGCGCGAGCTTCGCGCTGTGGCGCCTGGACCCGAAAGTCATGTACGAGGGCGGAGGCATCGTGCCGTCCGGCGAGATCAGCGCCGAGTTCCTGACGAAGCTCGAAAAGGAAGTCGCCGCCGAACAGAACCTGGCCCGCGGCGACCCGAAGGCCTACGCGGAATTCGCCAGGGCCTACCGCCGCGAGCTGCAGGGCAACGTGCACGTCTCCGGTTCGCGACGCCGCACGACCACGGAAGGGACCGCGGCCGTGGACGAGGCCGTTGCTTTTCTGGAAGCGGCGCGTCCCGTCCGCGCGCTGGAACCCTTCAAGGGCATGTCGCTGGCCGCCGCCGACCACGTGGGGGACACGGGCCCGAAGGGCATGGTCGGGCACGCGGGATCCGACGGCAGCCAGCCGGCCGACCGCATGGCGCGGCACGGCCGGTGGGAACAGACCTGCGGAGAAAACATCTCGTACGGCCTGTCCGAAGCGCGCGACATCGTCCTGCAGCTCATTATTGACGACGGCGTGCCGGGGCGGGGACACAGACAGAACATGTTCAATCCCGCCTTCCGCGTCTGCGGCGTCCGCTTCGGCTCCCACAAGCAGTACGGAAGCATGTGCGTGCTAACCTACGCCGGCGGGTACAAGGACAAGTAGCGCACGGGCGGGCCTCCCCTTACGCCGTCCGCGCCAGGCATCCGCACAGCGTCCACCACCGGTCCGCGTCGAGGTCGCCGGGGCGGGACGCGGGGTCGACCCCCGCCTGCGCCAGGGCGACGCGGCAGGCCGCCGCGTCGCAGGCCGGGCCCAGCACGCGGGGCAGAACGGCCGCAAGCTGTTTGCGCCGCCGGCTGAAGGCCGCCTTCGTGACGCGGCGGAAGAATTCCTCCTCCGTTCGCGTTCCCGGAGCCGCGTCCCGGCGCTTCAGCTTCACGATCGCCGAGCCCACTTCCGGCCGCGGCCAGAAACAGCCGGGGCTGACCGTCTTGACACGGGTCACGGCATAGGCGTGCTGCGTCCACACGCCGAGCAGCCCGCAGGCCGCGTCGCCGGGCGGCGCGGCCAGGCGGTCGGCCACTTCCTTCTGCAAGGTCAGAACCATGCGCTCCGGCCGCCGGCCGCAGGTCACGAAATCCGCCAGGATACGGCTGCCGACGGAATAGGGCAGGTTGGCCACCACCACGTTGATGCCCGACCCGAACAGTTCTTCCGCGTCCAGATCCAGCGCGTCGGCGTGCCGCAGCTCGAGCCCGGCGGCATCGCCCAGCTCCGCGCGCAGGAAGTCGCACAGGCGCGCGTCCTTTTCCACGGCCACCACGCGCCGCGCAATCCCCAGCAGCTCGCGCGTCACCACGCCCAGCCCGGGCCCGACCTCCAGAACCTGGTCGCCGGCCGCCAGTCCGGCCGCTTCCACGAGGATGCCGAGAATGTTGCGGTCAACGAGGAAGTTCTGCCCGAGGCGCCGGCTGGGATGCACGTCGAGTTGCGCCAGGAGCGAACGGACGGTGGAAGGGCTCGCCAGGTTCCTCACGGTTCGAAGATGTCCCGCTCCGTGATTCGCACGTAGGACTTGGTTTTGAGCGCCGCGATCCAGCGGCCGTAGATCTCGTCCATCTGTTCGCGCCGCAGCTCTTCCTCGATCCCGCGGCGCACCTCGTCCAGGGGCTGGACGGCCGCGGCCTGCCTGTCCGCGACGCGCACGATGTAGAAGGCTTCGGGGGTTTCAATCACGCCGCTGGTTCCGCCCGCGTCAAGCGCCTCGGCGGCCGCGGCCAGCTCCGCGCGCAGCATGTCGGGCTCCACCCAGCCCCAGTCGCCGCCCTCGGCCGCCTTGTCGCCCGAGGATTCCTTCGCGGCCAGCGCGGCGAAATCCTCGCCCCCGGCGGCGCGCCTGGCGAGGCCCTCCGCGCGGGCGCGCGCCGCCTTGCGCTCGCCGCCCGCTTCCGGCGCGGGCAGCTCGATCAGGCGCAGCTTCACGCGCGCCGGCCGGCGGTAGCGCTCCGCGTTCTCGCGGTAGGCGCGCAGGACCTGCGTGGGCGAGACGCGCACGTTGCGGTCCACGCGCGCGCTGCGCATGGCGGTCACGGCCACGTGATCGCGGACCTGCGCCCGCCACTCGTCGATCGTGAGCCCGTCCTTGGCCAGGGCGGCCAGGAACCGGCCGCGGTCGCCCCCGAACATGTCCTGCACGATGCGGTCCACGCGTTCGGACACGACCCATTCCGGCAGCTTGTTCTCCTGGCGTTCGTAGGCCGACAGAATCAGGCTGCGTTCCACGAGCTCCGCCCGCGTGCCGGCGTAGCCCTGGCGCAGTCGGTCGCCCAGCTCGGCCACGCCGTGCCGGGCGCGCAGCTCCTGCTGCAGCGGCTGGAAGGCGACCAGCACGTCGCCGACGGTGATCGCGCGCAGGTCCACGCGCGCGGCCAGGCCGTCCATGAGCGCCGTTTCGGCGCAGGCGCCGCAGCGCAGCAGGCAGCAGGCGCCGAGGAGCGCGAAATCGAGCTTGAGAGACGGTCGCATGACAGTCGGGCCAGCATAGCGCAGTCCAACCGGCCTCGCCAGTTTGAAAATCGCCGCCGGCGTAAGGGTCAGAAGCCGTGAGGAAATCGAATCGGAGCGGTCCGCGAGGCCGCGGACCCTCCCGTTTCCTGACAAGATCAGGGCTGATAGGGGGACGGCGGCCTCGCCGTCCGCGATTTGCCTGCAGCTTCTCAGTTACGACGGGGCGGCGGAGAACCGCCGACCTCCACGGGCCGCCCGTCTCCGGCCCCGGCCTTACCCGCCGATCACCGCGCGCAGCGCCGCCTCGTATTTCGAGAAGGCGCATTTGCGGCCGAAGCGGCCGACGATGTCCAGCAGGCGTTCGTGCGGCTCGGACGCGGGACCCTTGATTTCCACCACGGCTTCCGGCAGCTCGCTTTCGTGCGTGAAGCGCCATAGCCCGTCGCGCGCCCACACGGCCGCGATGCGGCTGTCCACGGCCACGCGGAAACGGACGTCGGCGAAGACCAGCCGGCGCCGCCGATAGCGCAGCCGGACGGACGGGATCAGGCCGTCCCCCAGATAGGGGCGCAGGAACTCCGCGAGGGCCTCCGCGCCCGGCCGGCGCGCGTGCGGCAGGAGGTCCGGTTCGAGGTCCAGGCGGACGCGCCGCTTGCCGCCGCGCAGTCCGTCGCGCGCCTTGATCTCCAGCCACGCCGGCTGCGGCGACGGCGGCGGGGCGGCCGGGTCGGCCGGACCGTACCAGCGCAGCCGCGCCTTGTGTTTGACCAGGCAGCCGTTGCGTTTGTCTTCCAGGCTCTCCATGTCCGGCGTATCGAAGTAGACCGAATGCACCGTATTGAGGGGATACTCGGGATCGTCAAAGCAGCAGCTCAGCAGGGCGGACTCGATCAGGGGGGCGTAGAGCGCCGGCGCCGTGAACTTGACTTCGAAGCGCACGGGGTCCGGCGCGGCGGCGCCGCGGGCGCCGCCGGCGGAAGCGTTCAAGGCTTCCTTGCGCTCGGCGTGCACGTCACTGGATGCCGCCCTGCCGCGCGAAGAGCGCGGAAACGGCCGTGGCCCGGCAGATTGAGGCAATATCGCGCTTGACGTCCGCCCACGCGATGCCGGGCCGGCCGCGGAAGGCGTAGCTGAGGTTCGTGACCCCGTCCCGCGACGTGACGCTCTCCAGGCGCACGCGCCCCAGCCGCTTGAGAAGCAGCGGTTCGAGCGCGGCCCCGTGCGCCGCGTAGGCGTCGTCGGGCAGCGTGATCAGCAGCAGCCCGCCCAGGCGTCCCGCGCCGCCCAGCAGGGCCGACACCGGCCGCCGGAGCAGCAGCGTCCCGATCACGATGACGAACAGCATCGCGAGCAGCACGTAGCTGTACGTGGCGCAGGCGATCGCGGAGGCCACCACGACCATCAGGAAGCCGACTTCCTCCGGTTCCTTGATCGGCACCCGGAAGCGGATGATGGACAGCGCGCCCAGCAGGCCCAGCGAGAGCGGCAGCGAAAGCTGCACGCAGATGAAGAGCAGCGTGATCGAGGGGCCGACGAGCAGGAACGAGCGCTGGATCTGCGACCCCGTCGCGCGCTTCTCGAAGAAGATCGTGTACAGAAGCTGGGCCAGGGCCGCCGCGACGGTGGATATGACCAGGGCCAGCGCAATGCCCCACAAGCCGTCACCCGCGGCGCGGGCGGTGGTGGACTGCGACAGACTTTCGATCAGCGCCCCGTTCATGGTGCAGGGAAGCACACTACATGCCCGCAAAACGCCCGTCAACGGGCAATCGGCGCGGGCAGAGGCGCGGAGTGATGTTGAATAAGGGCCTTCAGACCCCTCCGCGGACCGCTTGCCCGCCGCTGGCGGCCGGCCGTACCCGCACCGGATTCATACGCCCGCAGCCCGTCACACTCGGCAGACAGCCTTCCTCCTGTATGGCTCGCCATGTTGCGAGGATCAGGCTGTCGTCCCTACTCGAGCCTCTTCTTGGCGGGACGCACTTCGTAGAGAGCGTGGTCTTCCTTGACGAGACTCGCCGGTTCAGCGGCGACCTTCTCAAACACCAACTTGGCCGTTGAGAAAAGGTCCGTGTTCTCCGCCTTCAGATAGCGGGCCGCCATGCGGCAATACTCAGGGTCGATGTCGATTCCAATACTATTGCGGCCCGTGCGAAGCGCCGCAACCATTGTCGTACCCGAGCCACAGAAAGGATCGAGGACGGTGTCGCCGGAGAAGGAGAACATGCGCACGAGCCGGGTTGCCAGCTCAAGAGGGAACGGCGCAGGGTGGTGCTTGGTGGATGCACCGGTGATGTTCCATATCTGCTGGAACCAACGATCGAATTCGTCTTTCCCGATCCGGCTTTCGTCCCTCTGTCTCTCTGACGGTTGCCGGTATCCCCCGGGTTTCCGCTGCATGAGGATGAATTCCATATCGTTCTTTATGATGGCGTTCGGTTCGTAGGGCTTGCCAAGGAACTTCGAACCGTTCGGGACCTCGTAGGAGGCATTCGCGATCTTGTGCCAAATGATCGGGTTGAGGTTGTCGAAACCGATGCGCCGACAGACGACGCAGATGTCGGCATGGAGGGGAAAGACCAGATGCCGGCCGAAATTGCGCCGGGCAACACACACGTCACCGACAACGCAAACCAGACGTCCGCCCGGAACCAGGATTCGGTACACATGCCGCCACACCTTCTCCAACTCGAACAGGAATGCCTCATAGTCCTGAATGTGACCGAGTTGGTCCGGGTTCTCGTTGTACCGCTTGAGATTCCAGTAAGGTGGAGACGTAACAACGAGATGGACCGACTCATCCGGCAGGAAGAAAAGCTCCCTTGAGTCCGCGTTGATAAGTCTGTGGGTCGTTGTTTCCATGTCTCACACGAACGCGGATAGATGGCCGACCAGAACCTTGGCGAACCGTTCGACGGCAAGGTCCTCCGCCGGCGTCGTGAAGACGCCGCCCCGACCGTCTTCGGCATTGGACGTGATGAAAGCCGACGCCGTGTAGTGGCGCTCAAGAACAAGTTTCCTGCAGAACAACTCGTAGCGGCGGCAGTATGAAGCTCCGACGAATTCGGGGAAGACCCTGAAATGGGGTTCGGAAACCTTGACCGGGGTTCGGGATTTCTGGCAGTCCTCCAGCATGAAGAAGTAGCCGAGAAAGGGGTGGGGGCTGGCCAGGTAAGCGTGCTCGCGATAGGCGGTCCACAGGTCGAGGGCGCTCCCCATCGCCTCCTCCGTCCGATTGTTGAAGTTGTTGCCGAAAGAACCGACTTGGGACTTTGTCTCAATCGCAACGAGGAGGGTCTTGTCCCGGACGACCAGAAGGTCCCATTCCTTGGTAGGACGGAAGAACCCAGGCAGTTCAACGTCTTTCCTTCGGTGCACGCACGCCCCGGGGATTCCAGCAGCAACGATGATGTCCGCGAACAGATCACCAAAGCCATCCATCTGCGCGCCGCCCGTCACGGCGCCACGCAGCCCCTGATCGGTCTGCCCGGTTTCCTTCTGCCTTTCCTTCTGGCTGGAGCGCGTCGTCCAGTAGTGCGCTACAGCCCGCCCGACATGGGCCGGAAGGTCGTGCAAGATGTCTTCTCGCTTCATGGGTACCGTGTATCAGATTCCCTTTCGCCTTTCAATGGAGGACATCCCCCCGGCTCTACGCCGTCTTCAGCGCCGCGGGCAGGGGGCATTCGCGGCAGGCGGAGCGGTTGGCCAGGCAGAAGTCGTGGAAGATCTGCAGCAGGCCCTGCTGCCGCAGTCCCGTGCGGTGCAGGGCCGGGTTGTGGTCGCGGCCGAACAGCTTGTGGGCCGTTTCGCGGCACAGGCTGTTGTCGTGTTCGGGCGGCAGGCGCGGCAGCAGCGCGGCCACGTCGCACCCCGCGGCGCCGGCGCAAGGCACAATCGCGTTGCTGACGATCGCCGCCGCGCGCGCCTCGCCGAGCAGAGCCACGTCTTCCTCCAGCCGCTTGCCGCCCAGGCTCAGGCGCCGCCGCCAGTACTCCGGGCCGTCCGCCGCGAGCAGGCGCGCGCGCGCCTCCGCAAGCCACGCGGCGTCGGCCGCGCCGGACGGCGTGAACGCCGGCGCCAGGCCGCGCGCGGGCGCGAAGAGCCAGGCCGCCGCGGCCAGGCGCCGCAGGGGATGATTGGCCGGCCGCAGCCCCGACAGCCGCCATTCCGCGGCGCCCATTGCGGCGTGTTCCCAGGCGGAGCTCATCTTCCACCAGCGGTCCCAGAGCGCGCGAACGAAGGCCGCGGTCTCGGCGTCGCGTCGCGCCGCGGATCCGTCCGGCAGCAGCGCGGCGGCGCCCAGAAGCAGGGCATACGCGCGCAGCGGATCCCCGGCCGCTTCGGCGCGCAGGCCTTCCACGGGAACGAGGCGCGCCAGGCGGCGGAAGGGCACGCGGTTGTGCTTGTAGCCCAGGGCGGCCATGATTTCCTCGTACAGCGCCTGCTCGGCGCCGCGCTCCGCCACGGCCGCGCCGACGCGCGCCGCCTTGGCGCGGAGGCGTTCCTCGCCGGCGCATTCCAGCAGCGCGAGCCGCTCGTCCGTGGTCCAGCCGGCGAGCGCCGCCGCGCAGGGCGGCCGATCCACGGCCGCGCCGTAGGGATAAGCGGTCACATCTACGTTCTCGAAGCTGAAGGCCGGATCCGCGCGCAGGGCCTCGCGCAGGGCGATGCTGACGGCGGCGGGCGGCAGCCCGGCGGCGGCGGCCGCGCCGGCGGCCGCCGGCGTGTAGGTCACGTGCGCCACGACCCCCGCGTAGCGCGGATCGGCGGCGTGGCCGTGGGCGCGCCAGTCCGCGGGATTGACGTGCACTTCCACGTCGCCCCGCAGCATGCGGCGGGCGGGCCCCACCACCAGGACCGCGTCGCGGAAGTCCGGACCCGCCTCCAGGTTCCAGCGGCCGGGATCGGCAACCGCGACCGGTTCGCCGCGCGCGGTGCGCAGCGCGGCCGGGCGGTAGGCGGGGTCGAACCATACGCACTGCAGATGCCGCTCGGAGTATGGAAAGGGATAGGCCTCGCGCCGGCGCTCCCGCACGCCCGGGACGCCGCCGCGCAGCGCGGCGTAGCGTTCCGCCCGCGGAAAGGCGTGCGGCGGCGCGGCGCTCCCGGACTCGCCGGGCGGCCGGCGGGACGGCTGCGGTCTCACACGCTCCTCCTCTTCCATCTGCCGGTCTGGAACCAGGCCATCAGCAGCATCGGAATGACCGTGTTGCCCGCGGCCATGCCCATCACGATCGGAAAGAGCATCATCAGGATCGTGCCGCTCAGCGCCAGCGCCGCCACGGCCGACGCTCCCAGGCGGCCCACCCAGAACAGGTTGATCAGGCTCTGCGCGTTCTGCAGCAGCGAGCTGGCCAGCATGGGCACCGCCAGGCGCAGGATGCCCCGCGACAGGTTCCCCTCCAGCAGCTCGTTGCTGGCCCGCGGTCCACGGGACACGCGGCTAGGGGGCGCCTTGCAGCTTCCGCTCGACCACTCCGCGCCATTCCCTGAGCACTTTGTCCGCCGTCTCCGAAAACTGGATTCCCAGCGGGACACGACCGTCCGCGCCGCGCCGGCCGCGCCACGCGACGCGACCGGCGTGCACGAAGCTCCGGGCCGGCGAAGCCAGCGCGACGAGCAGGCGCAAACGCGCTCCCACCGGAGGCACAATCGCGCTCTGCAGCCGGACGCCGCCCACGGATACGTCCGCCGTTGAACAGAAGAACGTTTCCTTTTCGAGCTGGGGCGTTTCGGGCGACGAAATGATCGTCACCGCGACGCTGTTCTTCTCCAGCAGGCGGGGTTCGCTTCTGCGATCAAGCATGCCGCGCGTCTCCTTCGAAAGGCTCCGCACAGTATGCACGACCGCGGGCGCAAGGGCAATGCACATGTGCGGCCCGCACATGTGCGGCCGGGAAGGCGTGAGCCTTCACGGCCGGCGGGGCCGCCCTCCCTACAGCAAACGTCCCGCGCGCGATCCCGTCAGGCGCCCTTCGGTCAGGGTCAACACCCCGTTCACGATCACGTGTTCGATTCCTTCCGCCAGCCGGTGCGGATCGGCGTACGTGGCCGTGTCGCGGATGCGCGCGGGGTCGAACACGACCACGTCCGCCTTCATGCCCGGCTCGATCCGGCCGCGGTCCGGCAGAGCGAACTGCGCCGCCGGCAGGGACGTCATTTTGCGCACCGCTTCGGGCAGCGCGACGATCCCGCGGTCCATGGCCAGGCGCACAAACCGCGGCACGGTCCCGTAGGCGCGCGGATGGGGATAGTCGCGGCTCAGGGGACCGGCAGGCGCGCGCAGCGAAGCGTCCGTGCCGATCATCACCCAGGGCTCGGCCAGAATGCGCTCCATGTTGGCGGCGCTCATCCCGGCGAAGAAGGCGCCCGTCCTGAGGCGGTCCGCCGCGCACAGACGCAGCACGACCTCGGCCGGATCGAGGCCCTGGGCCTCGGCCGCCGCCCGCACGGTCATGCCGCGAAACGCGGCGGATTGCGGCGCGTAGGTCGATCCGATCGTGACGCCCTCCCAGTAATCAGGGGTTCGGCCTTCGCCCAACTCACCGCGGAGGCGCGCGCGCAGCGCCGGGTCGGCCAGCCTGGCCAGCGTGGCCTCCCGCCCGCCCTCGCCGGCCCAGGCCGGCAACAGCACGTCCAGCTCGGTGGCGCCGGAAGTGTACGGGTACCGGTCGGCCGCCACCGGCCAGTCCGCGCGCGCCGCGCGGATCAGGTCCAGCGCCGCGTCGATCTTGCCCCAGTTGGCCGGCCCCGCGGTCTTGAGATGGGAAATCTGCACGCGCGCGCCCGCTTCGCGCCCCACCGCGATGGTTTCCTCGATTGACTCCAGCAGCCGGTCGCCTTCGCTGCGCATGTGACTGGCGTACACCCCGCCCCGCCGCCCCGCCTCGCCCGCCAAGGCCACAAGCTCCGCGCGCGCCGCCGCCATGCCCGGCACATAGATCAGACCCGTCGTGAAGCCCCGCGCGCCCGCCTCCAGACTCTCCGCCAGCAGGCGCCGCATGCTTTCCACCTCGCCATCCGCGGCGGGCCTCACGTGAGGACCTATGACATTGCGCCGCAATGTGTTGTGCCCGACGAGGGCGACCACATTCACGGCCGGACGCGCTTCCTCCAGACGCGCGCGGTATTCCGCGAAGCCGCGCCACGGCCGCGGGTAGGCGTGCGCGGCCCAGTCCGACGGCAGTCCGGCCGGCGAGGCGATCGGCGCGGCCGAGGCGCCGCAGTTGCCGATGACTTCCGTGGTAATGCCCTGATACAGTTTGCTGGGCGACGCGGGTTCGATGAGGAGGTAGGCGTCGGAATGGGAGTGGGCGTCGATGAAGCCGGGGCAGACATGCGGGGCGGCCGGCGGCGGGCGGCGCCCGACGCCTGACGCGTGAGCCTCCGGCTCGAGGACGACCCGTGCGGAGGCCCCGGACAGTTCGCCCACCGCGGCGATCGTGTCGCCGCTGATTCCCACGTCCGCGGCACGGCCCGGCGCGCCGGTGCCGTCCAGCAGAAAACCGCCCCTGATCAGAATGTCGAACATGACGCATGCCCGCCGCGGGCATCAACCGGCCCGGCGCGTATCCGCGACGCGCACCGGCCGGGTCAGAGCGACGCGGAAGAGTAGAAACCGTCCCTCAATCCGACCTCGCGGCCGGACGGCACGCCCGAATCGGGGGACGGCGCCGGCGCGGGCGCGGCCGGCTCCGGTCGCGGCTGCGCTTCTTCGCGGCGCGGACCGAGCATGCCTACGACCTGCTGCTGGACTTCCGCGAGCTCGTCCAGCTTCAGGTGCGGGTCGGGAATCAGGAACGTTTCGCCCGTCCGCCGATGCTCGTAAACCCGGATGGTCGCGCCGTCATCGCGTGTCCGCACGTCGCGCTCGGCCAGCTCCCGCTTGCGCTCCAGCATGACGGCCAGAATGAAGATCACGTTGCGGCGCCGTTCGTCGTCTTCTTCCACCAGACGGCGCAGCAGCGTTTCGGCGGTCTCCTTCTTCAACGCCTCTTCGGGCGCGGCCGGCGGCAGGCGGAAGACGCCCTGCCAGCTGCTGTACGGCGCGGCGTCCGCCGCCCGGTCCGGCCAGCACGCGGCGCAGTAGTCGGCGCGGGCGTACCCGTCCTCCATGAACTGCAGCGCCGAAAAGCAGACCTGCCCGTCCTCGAACGGCCTGTCGCACGCCCGGCATGCTTCCGCGCGCGGCTTGATGTCCCAGTCCTGCGCCATGGGGGGAAAGTGTCGCGCGTCGCGGCCCGGGTGTCAAGGCGGTCGGGCTTTCCGCGTTGCCATCCCGGCACCGTTCTGGCAGCCTCTTCAGGCGGAGACCCGAGGCGCCGCCATGACTGATGAAGACAGGCACGTGATGGTCTTCGACGCCCGCGGCCTGACGAAGACGTACCACATGGGCGAGGTGGACGTCAGCGCGCTGCGCGGCGTGAACATCGCCCTGCGCGAGGGCGAGCTTGTAGTGCTCCTGGGGCCGTCCGGCAGCGGCAAGTCCACGCTCCTCAACATTCTCGGCGGGCTCGACGTTCCCACGAGCGGCACCATACGGTTCCGCGACCGGGAAATGACCGGGTTCGACGACGCGGAGCTCACCCGCTACCGCCGCGAGCGGGTGGGGTTCGTCTTTCAGTTCTACAACCTGATACCCAGCCTTACGGCCCGGGAGAACGTGGCGCTGGTGACGGAGATCGCCGAACATCCCATGGACCCGGCGGAAGCCCTCGCCATGGTCAATCTCGGCGACCGCGCCGATCATTTCCCGTCCCAGCTGTCCGGCGGCGAGCAGCAGCGCGTGGCCATTGCGCGATCCATCGCCAAGCGGCCGGAAGTGCTGCTGTGCGACGAGCCCACCGGCGCGCTGGACGTGCAGACCGGCATCGTCGTGCTGGAGGCCATCGAACGCGTGAATCGCAAGCTGGGCACGACGGTTGCCCTGATCACGCACAACGCGGTCATCGCCGGCATGGCGGACAGGGTCGTGTCGCTTTCCGACGGCAGGATCTCTTCCGAGCACCGCAACGAGCGGCGCGCCGCGCCGAAGGAGTTGAACTGGTAGGGGGGGCGGACAGTGGCCGTGTTGGACCGCAAACTTGCGCGCAACCTCGCGCGCATGAAAGGGCAGGTGACGGCCATCTCGCTCGTCATGGCCTGCGGCGTGGCGATGCTGGTGATGTCGCTGAGCACCCTGAACTCGCTCCGCGCGACGCGCGACACCTACTATGCCCGTTACCGTTTCGCCGAGGTGTTCGCGCACGTGCGGCGGGCGCCGGACCAGGTGCGCGACCGCATCGCGGCCATTGACGGCGTGTCCGTGGCGGATACGCGCATCGTCGAGGACGTCAGCCTCGACGTCCCCGGACTGGCCGAACCGGCCGTGGGCCGCCTGATAGCGGTGCCGGAGCGCGGCGAGGCGCGCCTCAATCACACGCATCTCCGCCGCGGCAGGCGCCTGCGGCCAGGCACGGACGACGAGGTGCTCTGCAGCGAAGCCTTTGCCGAGGCGCACGGCTTCGACCCCGGGGACACGGTGGAAGCCGTGGTCAACGGCCGGCGCAAGACCCTGACCATCGTGGGCGTCGTGCTTTCCCCGGAATACGTCTACCAGGTGCGCCCCGGCGAGCTGCTGGCGGACGACGAGCGTTTCGGCATCTTCTGGATGGGATACCGCGCGCTGGCCGCGGCCTTCGACATGGAGGGCGCCTTCAACGACGTCTCCCTGACCCTCCAGCCGGGCGCGGCGCCCGACGAAGTTCTGCGGCGGCTTGACGCGCTGCTGGAACCGTACGGCGGCATCGGCGCCTACACCCGCGAGGAGCAGATGTCGGCGCGTTACCTGTCCGAGGAGATCCGGCAGTTGGGGGGCATGGGCCTGATGCTGCCGGTCATTTTCCTGGGCGTGGCGGCCTTTCTGATCAACGTGGTCCTGTCCCGCCTCGTGGAAACGGAGCGCGAGCAGATCGCCGTGCTCAAGGCCTTCGGCTACACGCCGGCCGAGATCGCGGCGCATTACTTCAAGCTCGTGCTGGTCATCGCGGCGTTCGGCATCGTGCTCGGCACGCTGGCGGGCGTGTGGCTCGGAAACGGCCTGACCCGCATGTACGTGAAGTTCTACCGCTTTCCGATCTTCCGTTTCGATCTCCAGGCCAGCGTCGTCGCGATCGGCGCCCTCTCCAGCGCCGGCGCGGCGCTGCTCGGAGTGGCCAGGGCGGTCGCCCGCTCGGTGCGCGTGCCGCCCGCCGAAGGAATGCGCCCGCGCCCGCCCGCGTCGTACCGCGCCACGGTCGTCGAACGCCTCGGGCTGCAGACGCCGCTGAACCAGAGCGCGCGCATGGTGCTGCGCAACCTGGAACGGCAGCCCGCGCGGGCCCTGCTCACCTGCCTCGGCATCGCGCTGGCCGCGTCGATCCTCATCGTCGGCAGCTTCTCCAAGGACATCCTCGACCACATGATGGCCGTGCAGTTCAACGTCATCGAGCGGTACGACGTGCTCGTGACCTTTGTCGACGCCCTTCCGCGGGAGGCGGTCGAAGCCGTGGCGCGCATGCCCGGCGTGATCCAGGTCGAGCCGTTCCGCGCGGTTCCGGCCACGCTGCGCTTCGGGCACCGCGCGCGGCGTCTGGCCGTGACGGGGATGCGTCCTGACGGGGATCTGCACCGGCCGGTCAACCGGGATCTCAGGCGCGTGCACATCCCCGAGCACGGCGTGGTCATGTCCGCCAAGCTGGCGGAACTGCTGGGGCTCGCAGCCGGCGACACGCTGACCATCGACGTGATGGAGGGCCGGCGCCCCACGCGCCGCGCCGTGGTCGCCGGCACCGTCAACGATTACACCGGCCTGTCGGTTTACATGAGCCTGCGCAGCCTGAACGCCCTGATGAACGAGCCGCCGGTCGTTTCCGGCGTTTACGCCACGGTGGAGCGCGGCGGGGAGAACGGGCTCTATGACGCGCTGAAACGGATTCCCCGCGTGGCCGCGGTCACGGTCAAGCGCGCGGCGTGGCAGAGCTTTCAGGAGACGATGGCCGAGAATCTCCTGAGCATGCGCGTGTTCAACATCCTGTTCGCCTGCGTCATCGCCTGCGGCGTGGTCTACAACGCGGCGCGCATCTCGTTGTCCGAGCGGTCCAGGGAGCTGGCCACGCTGCGCGTGATCGGATTCACGCGCCGCGAGATTTCCGCGATCCTGCTGGGGGAGCTGGCGCTGCTGGTGGCGGCGGCCGTGCCGGCCGGAATGTTGATGGGCTACGGGCTCGCGGCCCTGGTGTGCCGCGGGCTGGATACGGACCTTTACCGGTTCCCGCTGGTCGTCAGGCGCGGCACGTTCATGTTTTCGGCGGGCGTGACCGTCGTTGCGGCCGTTCTCTCGGGCCTGATCGTCCGCCGGCGGATCGACCGCCTGGACCTGATCGCGGTGCTGAAGACGCGGGAGTGACGCCGCGCGTCGGGCGTCGGCGGGGATGCGTAACCGGTCAGTTATGCAGGGAGGCGAGGTAGGGCGGACCGTCCCGCCGTCGCCCCGCGGGCTATGGCGGGCAAGCCCGGTCCGCCGCGGCGCGGCCGGCTTGGCGCGCCGGAGCCTCCGGGCGAAGGCGGCACGCCGCGCCCTACCGGCGTGTCTCCACCGCGTAACTGACCCACTACGGGGATGCGCATTTTTCGGTTTTGATATCGGGCCGCGGAAGTTACTATCGCGGGGCGGTCCGTGAAGGACACGCCTCTTCCGCGCGGGCGCCCCGCCCGCCCGGCGAGGAACGGAGCATGAAAAAGTCCTCCAAGAAGGCCATCGGCATCGCGGCGGGAGTGCTCATGGTCGCGGGCATCGCGAACTCGTTCCGCCCGAAGCCCGTGGACGTGGACGCGACCGGGGCCGTTTTCGGCCCCATGCGGGTGACCGTTGACGAGGACGGCAAGACGCGCGTCCGCGACCGCTACACGGTGTCGGCGCCCGTCGCGGGCCGCGCCGAACGGATCGAGCTGGATCCCGGGGACCCCGTCAAGAAGGACGAGACCGTGCTGGCCGTGATCGAGCCGGGCGATCCCGCGCTGCTCGACGCCCGCGCGGCGGAGCAGGCGGCGGCGCGTCTGGACGCGGCGCGGGCGGCCAGGGAACAGGCGGAGCTCGAGCTGCAGCGGGCCGTGGCTGCGCACCGGCTCGCGAGCAACGACCTGGCCCGGGCGCACGGGCTGCTGGCCGTGGGCGGAATTTCGCGGCAGGCCTTCGACCAGGCCGAATTCACGGAGCGGAACACGGCGGGGGGCGTGACGGCGGCGCTGCGCGGGCTCGAAATCGCGGCGTTCGAAGTCGAGCAGGCGCGGGCCATGCTGAAGTGGATGGGCGCCGGCGGCGAGGAGGGCGGCAAGCCGGCGCGCTACGTGGTCCGCTCCCCGGTGAGCGGAAGCGCGCTGCGCGTTTTCGACAAGAGCGCGCGCGTGGTTGCGCCGGGAACGCCCTTGGTCGAAACGGGGAATCCGGCCGACCTGGAAGTGGTCGTGGACGTGCTTTCCGCGGACGCCGTCCGCGTCCCGCCGGGCGCGAGGGTTATCCTGGAGCACTGGGGCGGCGGCCGGCCGCTCGAGGGCCGCGTCCAACGCGTGGAACCGGCGGCCTTCACGAAGCTGTCGGCGCTGGGCATCGAGGAGCAGCGCGTGAACGTGATCGTCGAACTGATCGATCCGCCGGAGAAGCGGCGGCAGCTCGGGGACGGCTACCGCGTCGAGGCGCGTATCATCACCTGGGAATCCGACGGCGTTCTCCGGGTTCCGGCCGGGGCGCTGTTCCGCGCGGACGACCGCTGGGCGGTGTTTGCGGCGGAAAAGGGGCGCGCGCGCCTGAGGAAGCTGGAAATCGGGCACATGAACGGGACGGAGGCCGAAGTGCTCGAGGGGCTGGACGAGGGCGACCTTGTCGTCGTTCATCCCGGCGACACCGTGAGCGACGGCGCGGCCGTGCGTGTTCGCTGATCGCGCGCCGCCGCTTCTCGGCCGCCGGTCTGTCCGCCGCGCGCCGTACGTGATGCCGGCCTGCCCGGGCGTCAGGGGGCGGCACGGGCCAGCATGTCATACCCGTCCGCGCCGCTGTAGCGCACATCCACGAAGGCCCCGGGTTTGACCCCGGGGTCCATCCCGGAGACGCGCGTGACGCCGTCGATCTCCGGGGCCTGCCGCGCCGTGCGCCCGCCGGCGGGCGACTCCAGCAGCAGCGTGGCGCGTTTCCCGGCCAGCGCCGCGGCCTTGCGCGCGACGATTCCCGCCTGCAGGGCGAGCAGCCGCTCGCGCCGCGCCGCGGCCGCGGCGCGGCGCGGCCGGCGCGGCATTCCGGCGGCGGGCGTGCCTTCTTCGGGCGAGAAGACGAACGCGCCGAGATGGTCGAATTGCATGTCCGCCGCGAAATCGAGCAGGTGCCGGAAATGCCGCTCGGTCTCGCCCGGAAAGCCGACCAGGCAGGTCGTGCGCAGGGTGATGTCGGGCATGTGCGCGCGGGCGCGGCGGACGATGCCGGCAAGCCGGGAGGCGGTCGTGCCGCGGCGCATGGCGCGCAGGATGTCGGGGTGGCTGTGCTGGATGGGCACGTCCAGGTAGCGGCACACCTGCGGCGTCGCGGCCATGGTCTCCAGCAGGGCGTCGCTGATCCCCGTCGGAAAGCCGTACATGACGCGTATCCAGAACCGGCCGCCGATGCGGCCCAGCGCGCCGAGCAGCTCCGGCAGCCCCGCGCCGCCGCCCCGGTCCTTTCCGTAGGCCGTAGTGTCCTGGGAAACCAGCGTGAGCTCGCGGAACCCGGCCGCGAGCAGGCCCTCGGCCTCGCGCACGATGCTGTCGGGCGCGCGCGAACGGCGCCGGCCGCGGATCGAAGGGATGGCGCAGAAGGTGCAGGGGTGGTTGCAGCCTTCGCCGATGCGCAGGTAGGCGTAGCGCCCGGCGCTGAAGACCAGCCCCGGCACCGGCGGCTCGAACAGGCCCCGCGCGACGGCCGACACCTCCAGGATGCCGCGCTCCCCCGCCGCCAGCCGCCGCACCACGGCGGCAACCTTGTCCAGGTCGTCCAGCCCGATAAACGCGTCCACGCCCGGCAGCGTCCCGCGCAGCTCGTCGCGGTAGCGCTGCGCGAGGCATCCCGCCACGAGCACCGCGCGGCACGGCCCGCGGCGCTTCCACGCGCAGACCGCGCGGATGTGGGCCAGCGATTCTTCGCGCGCCTCGGCGATGAACGCGCAGGTGTTGACGATGACCGCCTCGGCCTGCTCGGGAGCCGGGGCCAGGCGCAGGCCCTCCGCGACCAGCCGCCCCGCCAGCACCTGGGAATCGACGACGTTCTTGGCGCAGCCGAGGCTCACGAAGCCGACGGAAGGCATGGGCGCGGATGCGGCGGGCGGAGGGGCGGCTGGCTTCATTGCTGTCGGAACAACCGGTTCGAATCGCCCTCAGAAGCGCATGCGTGTCAGGGCGCGGCGTCGATGTAGGGGTCGGGCGGCTCCACGGCCACGCGCAGGGCGCCGGGCTGCCGCGCTCCCCCCCCCGCGCCGGCCGGTCCGCCCGCGCAGCGCATCAGCGCGGAAATGATGAACGCGAGCACGATCAGCGCCGCCACCGTCACGGAAACCGTCTTCCACGGCGTCGCCGGCAGACGCAGGCGGAAGGCAAACCGCGGCATGCGCCACGCGGCCGCGGCGCGCGCGAAGCGGCGCGCGGCGGCAACCGTCGCGGCGGCCCCAGCCGCGCACGCCGCCCGGGCGCGGCCCCATGCGCCGGCCGCCGCGGCGCGCACGGCCCCGGCGTCCACCTTGATCTTCGGCAGGCGCGCGGCGCGCGGCGCGGAAGGGGACGCCGCCGGCTCCGCGGCCGGCGCGGGCGCGGGCGGCGCGGGCGGCGCGGGCGGCCGGGACGCCGCGCGCGAGAACAGGTCGGGTTCCTCGTCCGCCGCTTCCGCCGGCGCGGGAGACGCGGGCGTTCCGGTTTCCGGTTCGGCCTCCGGCGCGCGGCGCTTCACGGAGATGCCCATCTTCTCCAGGTATTCCTCCACGAGGGGCGCGGGGTCCAGCCCGACGTACTCGGCGTACATGCGGATGAAGCCCTTGCCGTAGATCGGCGCCGCCAGCTTGGCAAAGTCCTCCGCCTCCAGCGCCTCCACGGTCTGCATCTTCATCCGCGTGGCGATGGCCACCTGCGACGCGGTCAGCTTGCGCCGCAGGCGCGCGTCCCTGAGTTTTTCGCCGAGCGCCATTTGCCCTATTCCGCCTGCTCCGCCGCGGGAGTGTGGGTGATTTCCGCGTCCAGATCAACCAGGATCTCGCGCGGATCGGAGCCCCTGGGGGGGCCCACGTAGCCGCGCTCCTCGAGGATGTCCATGATGCGCGCGGCCCTGGTATAGCCGATACGCAGGCGCCGCTGCAACGACGACGTCGAGGCGCGCTGGGTTTCGCGGATGACCTCCACGGCCTGCGCGATCACCGTTTCGTCCTCCCCGCCCCCCTCGCCGTCGGCCGGCGCGCTCTTCTCGAGCTGCTGCTTGATTTCCATCTCGAAGACCGGCTCCGCCTGCCGCGCGCAGTGATCCACGATGCGCCGGATCTCGGCGTCCGCGGTGTACGCGCCCTGCGCCCGCACGAGCTTGCTGGTGCCCGGCGGCTGGAAAAGCATGTCGCCGCGCCCCAGCAGCTTGTCCGCGCCCGCGCTGTCGAGGATCGTGCGGCTGTCCACCTTCTGCGCGACCTGGAAGGCGATGCGCGCCGGAAAGTTGGCCTTGATCGTTCCGGTAATGACGTTGACCGACGGGCGCTGCGTGGCCAGGATCATGTGTATGCCCACCGCGCGCGAGAGCTGCGCCAGCCGCGCCACGCAGTTCTCGATGTCCGCCTGCGCCACCAGCATCAGGTCCGCCAGCTCGTCGATGACGATCACGATGTACGGCACGCGGTCCGGGTCGCGCGACGCGCCCTCCCCCTCCGGCCGCGAGGCAAAGAGATCCTCCTGCCGGGCGATGACGCGGCGGTTGAAGCTTTCGATGTTGCGCACGCCGGCGCGGGCGAAGAGCTTGTAGCGCGTCTCCATCTCGTTGATGGCCCAGCGCAGCCCCAGCGCCACCTTCTTCGGGTCGGTGATCACCGGGACCACCAGGTGGGGGATGGCGTTGTACGCGGCGAACTCCACGATCTTGGGATCGATCAGCATCAGCCGCAGTTCCGACGGCGCGCGCGACATGATCAGTCCGGCCAGGATCGAGTTCATGCACACGGTCTTGCCGGAGCCGGTCGCGCCGGCGATCAGGAGGTGCGGCATCTCGGCCAAATCCGCGACCAGATCGTTGCCGCCCACGTCCTTGCCGACGGCCAGCGGCAGGATCGCGCGCCCCGTCCGCCAGGCCTCGCCCTCGAGGATCTCGCGCAACGAAACCAGGTTGGCGATGGTGTTCGGCACCTCGACGCCGACCACGCCCTTGCCGGGCACGGGCGCCTGCACGCGCACGCTGGTGGCCTTGAGCGACAGGGCCAGGTTGTTGCTCAGGCCGCTGATGCGCTCGACCCGCACGCCGGGCGCGGGGAGCAGCTCGTAGCGGGTCACAACCGGGCCGCGCTCGACGCTGGTGACTTCCACCTCGATCCCGAATTCGGCCAGCGTCTCGACGATGATCTCCGAGGTGCGCGCCGAGTCGGACTGGATGCCCTTGTCGCCCGCGGCCGGAATCGGATCGAGAAGCGACGGCGGCGGCAGCGCATACGCCGCCCCTTCCCCCTGCCGCGGCGCCTCGGGCCGCGGCTCGGGCCTGGGCGGGGCCGGCCGCTCGCGGGCCGGCTCGGGCGCGACCGGCGCCGGCCGCTCGGACCGCTCGGGACGCTCGGACCGCTCGGGACGCTCCGTGCGCGGAGCTTCCTGCGCGCGAATCGTCTCCTCGAGCCGCCGGCGCCGTTTCTCGATGTCGCGCTGCTCCTTCTCGATGACGTGCCTGCGATCCTGACGCTCGGCCAGACGGCGACGCACGAACGCCGCGGCGCTGCGCGCGGCGGCGCGCGCGCCCGCGGCCGCCGCGCGCAGCGCGTGCAGGCCCAGGAACATGACCAGCGACACGACCAGCAGCGACCAGACCAGGATGCCCGTGCCCACCGGGCTGAGCCCGCGCACCAGCACGCCGCGCGCCAGCAGCCCCGCCGGCATGCCTCCGGCGTCGGGGATGTTCAGGCGGCGGCAGACGCCGGCCAGCGCCCCTTCCCGCAGCTCCAGCAGCGCGGTGACGGCCAGCATGATCAGCGCGCACCACACGAGCCGGGGCCAGAGGCGCTCCTGGCCCCTGAAGATGAGAAGCAGGCCGAAGACCAGGCACCACAGCGGCACCAGGTAGGCGCCCAGCCCGAATGTCATCAGCAGGATGAAAGACAGCCAGGCGCCGACCGGTCCGATCAGGTTGCACGGCGGATTGTTCGGCGGCGCCTGCAGGAGCGCGATGTCGCGCCAGTCATACGAATACAGGCTCAGGGCCAGGAAAAGGCAGACGGGCAGCAGCACGATGCCCCAGAAGCGCTGCAGACCGATCTCGACGACTCGCTTGCTCTTCGCCATGGCCCTATTCGTCCGGCGGCGGCGCGACGTCCGCCGCCGCGCCGTTCGCCTTGCTCTTCTCCGCCTCCCCGCCGGCCTCTTCGCGGACCGCGGCCGGTTCGGCCTTCACAAAGGTCACCTGCACCCGCGAGGGATCAACCGTCGCCGCCGCCTCGAGGCCCGCCGGCACGTGCACCAGCACCGCCAGCTCGCGCGACGTCTCGACGTCCAGCCCCGTGCAGTCCACGAAGGCGCGGATGGCCGCGGCCGGGATCCCGCTGACGACTTCCTTGCGGCCGTGCAGCGACACCTTGACCGTGGGCGGGGCGAAGACCGGACGCGCCGCGAGCGCGCCGTCCACGACGGCCAGCACGTTCACGTTGGTCCATTCCCGGGTGACCGTCTCCGTGACGATGCTGACCTTGACCGCGATCTCCGGCGGCTCCACCTGGGCGACGCCTCCCTCGCTGGGCAGCAGCACGCGCGCGCGCGTGCTGAAGGACGCCGCGCGCCCTTCGACGCTGACCGGCTCCGCCGTCACGAAAGTCACCGTCTCGATCGCGCGCTTGGGGCCGCGGATGGCGACCGTGCGCGGCTCGTAGTCGATCTCCGCCCGACCCAGCAGGGGCACGCCCTTGATTTCCGGCCTGGTCACCGCGACCTGTTTCGCGACCTCGCGGTCGAACACCAGACGCACCGCCGCCGGCTCGACGCGCGCCACGCGCACGCCCGAGGCGCGGTAGCGCACCTTCTCGGGCGTCACCTCGATGACTTCCGAGCCGCGCGGGTCCGTGGCGCTGGCGCGCAGCGCCACGCGGATCTGCTTCTGGTCCAGGTGCAGCAGGTCGCCGCTCGATCCGCGGAAGGTAACGCGCGCGGTCTTCGGCTCCTGGTCCAGGATGGCGATGCCGGCGTCAACGCCCACGGCAATCGGCACTTCGGGCAGCACGACTTCCGCGTTCGTCGCGCCGCTCACGGCGTAGACCGTGGCCACCGCCAGAACGAGCGCCAGCAGCTTGAGCGGCCAGTTGTTCAGAAGCAGGTTGAGCAGCCATCCGCGCCTATCCGCCACTTCTTTCCTCCTTGTCCGCCAGGCTCTCCGACTTCGCGATGCCTTCCGGCGTCAGGTCAAGCTGCTCCCGCATGCGCTTCAGCGCGCTGCCCGTGGCCCTGCCCCTCAGCAGCAGCGCGGACAGAAAACGTTTCAGCCGGTTGGCGTCCATGCCGCGGCTGAGCCGTCCGCGATAGCTGACGGAAATCGTGCCGGTTTCTTCCGAGACGACGATGATCACGGCGTCGGTTTCCTCGCTCAGCCCGACGGCCGCGCGATGCCGCATGCCGAGCGTGTTGTGCAGCTCCGTGTTTTGGGAAAGCGGAAACATGCAGCCCGCCGCCTTGATGATGTTGCCGCTGATGATCACCCCGCCGTCGTGCAGGGGCGTGTGCGGGAAGAACATGCTGGCCAGCAGCTCCGGCACGACCCGGGCCTCGATCCGCACGCCGGTGTCCTGCACGGCCCGCGTCCCGATTTCGCGCTCGATCGCGATCAGCGCGCCGATGCGGTGCTCGGCCAGGAGATCCACGGCTTTCACGATCTGATCGATCACCGAGCGTTCGGCGTTGGACACGCTGAAGACCGACTGCTTGCCCAGCTCGGCGAGCGCCCGCCTGATCTCGGGCTGGAAGATCACCAGCAGCGCCACCACCAGGAACACCGAGAACTGGCGCAGGATCCAGTTGAGCGCGTCCAGATCGAACACGTGCGTCAGCCCGATCATCAGCACCACCGACAGCACCAGCCCGACCAGCACCTGGGCGCCGCGCGTGCCGCGGAAGAAGACGAAGACGTAGTAGAACGCGCAGGCCAGCACCGCGACCTGCACCGCCAGCTTGACCAGCGGCAGGATCATTCCGCCGCCCCCCCGCCGGTCAGCGCCGCGACCACGCGCAGCGCGTCCAGCGATTCTTTCACGTCGTGCACGCGCACGACCGAGGCCCCCTTCAGAATGCACACGCTCAGCGCGGCCAGGCTTCCCGCGAGGCGGTCGTCCACGGCCCGTCCGGTCAGCGCGCCCAGGAAGCTCTTGCGGGACAGGCCCACCACCACGGGGCACTCCAGCCCGGCCAGGGCGTCCAGGCGGCTGAGCAGCTCCACGTTGTGCGCGGCGGTCTTGCCGAAGCCGATGCCGGGGTCGACGGCCAGGGCGTCGGGCGCGGCGCCCGCCTCGCGCAGGGCCCGCACGCGCGCCGCCAGGTAGTCCCGCACCTCGCGCACGACGTCTTCGTAGCGGGGGTTCTCCTGCATGGAACGGGGCGTGCCGCGCATGTGCATGAGGACCACGCCCGCGCCGCTTTCGACGGCCACGCGCGCCATGTCGGGATCGAGGGTCATGGCCGAGACGTCGTTGATGATGCGCGCGCCGGCCCGCAGCGCCGCCTCCGCCACGACCGCCTTGGTGGTGTCCACCGAGATCGTCGCGTCCGCGCGGCGGGCGAGCTCCTCCACCACCGGCAGCACCCGGGCCAATTCCGTCTCCGCGGAGACTTCCTCCGCGCCGGGGCGCGTGGACTCGCCGCCCACGTCAACGATATCCGCCCCGTCGCGGCACATGGCCAGGGCGCGCTCCACCGCGGCCCGCGCATCGGCGTCGCGCCCGCCGTCGGCAAACGAGTCGGGCGTCACGTTGAGGATGCCCATGATCAGCGGCCGCTTGCGCAGGGTCAGGGTCCTTTCCCGGCAGCGCCAGTGCGTCGCCCGCGCGCCGCTCATGCCGCTTCCTCCCCCGCGGCGGACGGCGGCGTCTCCGGCGCGCCGGCCGCCGGAGCCGGGCCGGCCGCCCGGGACTTGGCGCGCTCGGCGGCCTCGCGCTCCTCCTCCGTGAGCACCCGGCCGTGGCGGACGATGTCTTCGACGTCGCGGCCGTCGAGGGTCTCGCGCTCCAGGAGCAGGCCGGCGATCATCTCCAGCTTGTCGCGGTTCGCGGTCAGGAGCGCGCGGGCCCGGTCGTAGCTGATCCCCAGTATCCGGCTCACCTCGGCGTCGATCTTGCGGGCCGTGTCCTCGCTGAAGTCCTGCTGGCGCGTAATCTCGCGCCCCAGAAACATCAGCTCCTGGTGGTCGCCGAACGTCTGGGGTCCCAGCGTCTCGCTCATGCCCCAGTTGCAGACCATCAGGCGCGTTATGCGCGTGGCCTCCTTGAGGTCCGAGCTGGCCCCGGAAGTGATATCCCCGAAAGTCAGCTCCTCGGCCACGCGTCCGCCCATCAGGCCGGTGAGCATACCCAGCAGCTTTGTCCGGCCCTCGATGTGGCGGTCCTTCTCCGGCAGGTGCATGGTCGCGCCCAGGTAGGCCACGCCGCGCGGAATGATCGTGATCTTGTGCAGCGGCTCGCTTTCCTCGACCAGGCAGCCCAGGATGGCGTGGCCGGCTTCGTGGTAGGCCGTGATGCGCTTTTCCCTGTCGTCCAGCACGCGGCTGCGGCGCTCGCGGCCCCAGCGCACCTTGTCGCGCGCCTCCTCGAGGTCGGGCATGTCCACCGCTTCCTTGCCCTGCCGGGCCGCCAGCAGGGCGGCCTCGTTGAGCAGGTTTTCGAGGTCCGCGCCGGAGAAACCGGGCGTGCCCCGCGCCATGCGGCGCAGGTCCGCTTTCTTGTCCAGGGTGACCTTCTTGGAATGCATGCGCAGGATGGCCTCGCGGCCGTCGATGGTGGGCAGGTCGATCACGATCTGGCGATCGAAGCGGCCGGGGCGCAGCAGCGCCGGGTCCAGCACGTCCGGCCGGTTCGTCGCCGCCAGGATGATCACCCCCTCCTGCGTCTCGAAACCGTCCATCTCCACCAGCAGCGCGTTGAGGGTCTGCTCGCGCTCGTCGTGGCCGCCGCCGATGCCCGTGAAACGGCTGCGGCCCACGGCGTCGATCTCGTCGATGAATATGATGCAGGGCGCGTTCTGCTTGCCCTGCTCGAACATGTCGCGCACGCGCGAAGCGCCCACGCCCACGAACATCTCCACGAAGTCGGAGCCGCTGATGCTGAAGAAGGGCACGTCGGCCTCCCCGGCGATGGCCTTGGCCAGCAGGGTCTTGCCCGTGCCCGGCGGACCCATCAGCAGCACGCCCTTGGGAATCCGGCCGCCCAGCTTCTGGAACTTCTTGGGATCCTTGAGAAACTCGATGATCTCCTGGACTTCCTCCTTGGCCTCGTCAATGCCCGCCACGTTGCTGAAGGTGACCTTGTTGCGCTCGCGCGAAAGCAGCCGGGCCCGGCTCTTGCCGAAGCTCAACGCCCCGTGCCCCGCCGCGCGCACCTGGCGCATGAACAGCAAATACAGCACGCCGAAGATCAGGATCACCGGCAGGGCGCTGGTGAGAATCTGCAGAATGTAGGGGTTGGGGCGGACCACCGTGTAGCCCACCTTGTTCTGGCGCAGCAGACGCTGCAGGTCTTCGTCCACGCGCACCACGTTCACGCGGAACTTCTGCGGCGCGCCTTCGCCCTCGGCGGGCAGGTATTCGCCGCGGAGGTACTCGGCGCCGGGGTCCAGCACGACTTCGCAGGACGTGATCCGTCCGCTTTCCACGAGCGCCACGAACTCCGGGCTGAAATTGATCTCGCGGCGCGTGTCCTGCCGGCGGGTATAGACATGGAACATGATGAGGACCAGGGCCAGGACCAGCGCCCAGGCCAGCAGGCCGCGCGGCGGCACGGGCGCGGCCGGTCCGCGGTCGGCGCGTTTGCGGCCCGGCACGGCGGGCGGCCGCGCGCCGCTTGCTCTGTTATGAATCGTCATGTACTTCCTTCAGGGCTTTCTACCACAGCGCGCGCCGCGCGTCCACCCCAACGCGCCGCGCGCGCGGCGTCCGTTCCGTCGCGCGGCGGGCGGGCGGCGGGCGGGCGGCTTCCACGCGCACGGCCAGCGCGGGCGCGCCGGGACGCGCCTCCCAGCCGCGGGCGGGCCGGTATCCCGCCACCCACACCACCTGACCCGCGCACTCCAGCACCGGCACCCGTCCGCGCTGCGCGGCCGGCACCTTGGCGTCCGTGAACAAGTCCTGCAGCTTGCGCCGGCCGCGCATGCCCGAAGGCGCGATGCGATCGCCCTTCTTCCACGACCGCAGGCAAAGGCCGCGCCGCCCCGCGGCCGCGGCGTCGATCCGCACGGTCGCCGGCAGAAGGCCGAGGCGTCCGCGCGGCGCGGGGGCCGGGCCGCGCACGGGCGTCACGCGCGCGGTCAGGCCGGCCCCCGGCAGGGCGGTCACCCCCGGCACGCGCAGGCGCGCGCGGAACGCGGCGGGCGGCGGCGGCGCGCCGCGGCCCACGGCCAGCCGCCCGTATTCGCGGGTCACCGTCCAGCCGCCGGGCAGGCGCGCGCGCCGCGTCCCCGCGGCGCCGCCCAGCAGGCGGGCCGCCGCCGTGACCGCGTCGTAGTCCAGGGCCTCGCCCGCCGCGCCCGCGCGTCCCAGCCACAGCCGCAGCGCGCGCCGCTGCGCCGCCGGCGCCGCGCGACCCAGCGCGGCGGCGTCCAAATCCGGCGCGACTTCGCCGCGCGCTCCCGGCCGCGCGCAGGCGTCCAGCAGCGCGCCGGCCAGGCCCTCAAGCCAGCGGTCCTCCGCCGCGATCACGTCCGCGGCGCGCGCCAGGACGGCCTTGATGCGCGGGTTGTATTCGGCCTCGAGCAGCGGCAGCAGACGGTGCCGCACGCGGTTGCGCAGGAACGCCACGTCGCGATTGGAGGCGTCCTCCCGCCAGGCCAGGCCGCGGCTGCGCAGGAACCGCCGCGCCTCGTCCCGCGTCACGTCCAGCATGGGCCGGATCACGGCAAGCCCCGCCAGCTCCACGCGCGGCGCGATGCCCGCCAGCCCCCTGGCGCCGGCGCCCCGGATGAGGCGCAGCAGCAGCGTCTCGGCCTGGTCGTCGGCCGTGTGCGCCGTGGCCGCCACCGTCGCCCTGCCTCCCGCCCGCCGCGCCGCCCGCGCAAAGAAGGCGTAACGCGCCTCGCGGGCCGCCGCCTCGAGCGAAAGCCCGCGCCGCCGCGCCAGGCGCGGCACGTCCGCGCGCCCGCGCACGCACGGCACGCCCATGCCGCGGCACAGCTCTTCCACGAAGGCCGCGTCCGCCGCCCCCGCCGCGCCGCGCATGCGGTGATCCAGGTGCGCCGCGCAGAGGTCGATCCGCAGCGACGGCGCAAGCTCCCGGAAGGCCTGCAGCATGGCCACGGAGTCGCCGCCGCCCGAAACCCCCAGCAGCACGCGCTGTCCGGGCGCGGGCAGGCCGTGCCGGGCGACGAAACGCCGGATCTTCTGGGGCAGCGAGGCCACGGCGTAACCTAGACGGGCACTTCGATGCGGCTGACGCCGCCCATGTACGGCACGACGGCTTCCGGCAGGACCACGGAGCCGTCGGCCTGCTGGCCGTTCTCGAGGATGGCCACCACCAGCCGCGGCAGCGCGACGCCCGAGCCGTTGAGGGTGTGCACGAAGCGGACCTTGCCCCCCGCGTCACGGTAGCGGATGCCCGCGCGACGCGCCTGGAAGTCCTCGAAGTTGCTGCACGACGAAACCTCCAGCCAGTCCCGCTGTCCGGGCGCCCACAGTTCCACGTCGTAGCACTTGGCCGCCGCGAAGCTGATGTCGCCGCTGCACAGCGCAACGACGCGGTACGCCAGTCCCAGCCGGCGCAGAACGTCCTCGGCGTTGTCCAGCAGCTTCTCCAGTTCGTCGTAGGAA
Source organism: Lentisphaerota bacterium (assembly GCA_016873635.1). Classification (GTDB taxonomy): domain Bacteria; phylum Verrucomicrobiota; class Kiritimatiellia; order UBA8416; family VGWJ01; genus VGWJ01. The sequence continues at coordinate 46,541 of VGWJ01000015.1, forward strand.
GATTCCGGCGCGACGAACTTCACCATCTCGACCTTGTCGAACTGGTGCACGCGGATGATGCCGCGCGTCTCGCGTCCCGCCGCGCCGGCCTCGCGGCGGAAGCAGGCCGAGTAGGCGGTCAGGCAGACCGGCAGCGGCCGCGCGATGATCTCCTCGCGGTAGATGTTCGTCACGGGAACTTCGGCGGTGGGAATGAGGTACAGGTCGTCGGCCGCCAGGCGGTACATGTCCTCGGCGAGCTTGGGAAGCTGGCCCGTGCCGGTCATGGCCGCGGAGTTGCACAGCACCGGCGGCCAGACTTCGGTATAGCCGTGCTCGCGGACGTGCAGGTCCAGCATGAAGTTCAGCAGGGCCCGCTGCAGCCGCGCGCCCGCGCCCACGAAGAGGGGGAAGCCCGCGCCGCTCATGCGCGTGGCGCGCGCCAGGTCGAGAATGCCCAGGCGCTCCCCGATTTCCACGTGGGTGCGCGGCTCGAAGTCGAAGGCGCGGCGCGCGCCCACTTCGCGCAGCACCACGTTCCGCGCCGCGCCGCCGCCCGTCGGCACGCTCGCGTGCGGCACGTTGGGAATGCCCAGCAGCAGCGCGTCCAGGCCGGCCCGGATCTCCCTGACGCGGTCGTCCAGCGCGGCGATCCGTTCGCCCAGCGCGCGCACCTCCGCCTGGATCGCGGAAGTGTCGGCGCCCCGCTTGCGCAGCGCGCCGACTTCCTCCGACGTGCGGTTGCGCCGGCTCTTGAGGCCCTCCGTTTCGCTCAGCAGGCGTCTGCGCTCGCGGTCGCGTTCGAGCACGGCGTCAATCACTTCCGTGGAAAGCCCCCGCCGCGCCAGCCCCTCGCGGACCTGCGCCTCGTTTTCGCGGATTCGTTTCAGGTCAAGCATCGTTCTTCTCCGCCGGCTGCAAGCCGTTCGCATCCACACTAGCGCCCCCGCCGCGCCAAGGCAATGCGATTGAAAGCGGCGATTGAAAGCGGCGGCAAGGCTCCGGCCTACGCCGGATCGCTCCCGGATTCCGCGGACTCCGCCGCCGGCCGGCCGATGTGCCGGCGCAGCGTCTCCGCGAGATCGCGCATGATCAGGGGCTTGGCCAGGAGCTCCCGCACGCCGGCCGCGGCCGCGTCCCGCGGCGATACCGTCTGGCCGTAGCCGGTGCAGAGAATGATCGGCACATCCGGCCGCACGGCGAGCATCTCGCCGGCCATTTCCGCGCCGGTCTTGTGCGGCATGACCTGGTCGGTGACGACGGCGACAAACCGTCCGGGGTTGTCTTTGAAGAGCCGGAGCGCTTCCTCGGCGCCGCCGGCCACCAGCGGCTGGTAGCCGAGCGTGGCCAGCATGCGCGACGCCATGCGGGCGACGTCGGCGTCGTCGTCCACGAACAGCACGCAGCCCGAGCCGGTGGACAGTTCGCCGCGCGCGGGAGGCGGTTCGCCGGCGGGCCGTTCCATGAGGGGCAGGACCACGTGAAACGTGGCGCCCTGTCCCGGCGCGGTGTCCACGGCCACGGCGCCCTTGAGGGCCATGGCTATGCCGTGCACCACCGCCAGGCCCATGCCCGTGCCCTCCCCGCTCGGTTTCGTGGTGAAGAAAGGCTCGAAGATGCGTTCGACCAGCTCCGCTTCCATGCCGGGGCCGCTATCCTTGACCGAAATGCGCAGATAGCGTCCCGGATCGAGCTGCGGGAAACGGCTGCCCGCGCGCGGCTCCAGGACGAATTCCGTCAGCCAGACGTCCAGGGTGCCGCCGGTCGGCCGCATCGCGTATCCGGCGTTGGCGCACAGGTTCATCATGATCTGGTGGATCTGGGTGGAGTTGGCCATGATCACGTCGTTCTCCGCCTTGATGTGGTGCCTGATCTCGATGTTTTGAGGCAGGGATCCGCGCATGAGGACCAGGACTTCCTTCAGGATCGGCGTCACGCGGATGGGGCGGCCTTCCGGACCGATCTGCCGGCTGAACGTGAGGATCTGGTTGACGAGGTCCTTGGCGCGGTTGCCCGCCTTCAGAATTTCGGTAAGGTAGTTGCTCAGGTTTTCGCTCGAGGGCGGCGCGTAGAGGCACATCTCGGCATAGCCCAGGATCGGCGTCAGGATATTGTTGAAGTCGTGGGCGATGCCGCCCGCCAGGGTGCCGATGGCTTGCATCTTCTGGGCCTGCCGGAGCTGCTTCTCGTTTTCGCGCAGGGCTTCCTCCGCGCGGCGCCGCTCGGTGACGTCCTGCACCTGCAGCAGGTAGCCCTTGGACCGGAACTCGCTGTCGAGCCCCAGGTTGATGATGACCATATCGAGGTTGGCGTGCCCGCCGCGGGTCGTGACCAGCGCGCCCATGCCGCGCGCCTGCTCGAAGTCCATGTCGATCTCCTGGCGGACGGTCTCGCCTTCCGCCACGCGCTTTCTCGCGGGCTCCGGCAGGAACGGGTTGGTGAAGGGGTCGAAGCGCGCGAATTCAGACTGCCCGGGGCAGCCGAACATTTTGAGGCAGGCGGAGTTGACGTTGAGCAGCCGCCGCGAGGCGTCATACACGGCCACGCCCAGCGGCGAATGCGCGAAGAAGTCCCGGCTGCGCTGCTGGCTCTCCCGCAGCGCGCGTTCCGCGGCCCTGCGCGCCGACACGTCGCGGGCGATGGAAAGGATCATGGGCTCGGGCAGCGCGTCGATCCGGCGCGCGTCGATTTCCACGGGGATCTTCTCGCCGGTCCGCGTCAACAGCACGCTGTCGTAGGAAACGCGGGTTTCCTCCAGGATGCGCCGCATCAGGGCCTGGGCCTCCATCCGCCGGCGCCGGCCGGCGATTTCCTCGTCCGGCAGCGTCGCCAGCTCGACCCGCGTGAAGCCGCGCAGGGTCGCCGGCGGGGGGCTGTCGGCGATTTCCAGGGGCGTCATGCCCAGCAGCCTGGAGCGGCTGTAGCCGAGGCGGGCGCAGGCCAGGTCGTTGACCTCGCTGAAGCGGCCGGGCGCGCCCTCCTCGGTCAACCCGTGCACGAAGACCATGTCGCCCGTGCTCCGGAACAGGTGGCGGTACCATTCCGCGTCGCGCTGCGCGGCATCGGTCTCGACGCTCTTGCGCTCCGGCTCGGAAGCCTGGTCGCCCGCCGCCCGCCCCGCGGCCCCGCCGGATGCCTGATCCGACCCGAGCGGCATGATGCGCATCAGGATCACCGCCGCCATGATCAGCGCGGCGCCCGCCACGATGATCAGCGTGATGGATTGCAGCATAATGACCCTCCCGCGCGATCAGCCGCGCCCGAACCTCCGGCTCAGCTCACGGAACGACGTGAATACCAGCGTGGGCCGTCCGTGCGGACAGGTGTAGGGCATTGCGGCCTGGGCCAGCTCGACAACCAGGCGTTCGATCTCCTCCAGCGTCAGGCGGTCGCGGGACCTGACCGCCGCGCGGCACGCCGCGCGCGCCACGGCTTCTTCGCGGCCGCGGCCCTCGCCCGCGGAGCGTCCGCCCTCTTCCGCGGCCGCGGCGAGCTCGCCCAGGATCGGCGCGGCGTCGGCGCCGGAGAAATAGGCGGGCATGGCGTCCACCACGAACGTGTCGCCTCCGAATTCCGAGACCCCGAACCCCATGCGCCGCAGCAGGTCCAGGCAGCCGCGCACGCGCTGCGCGTCGCGCGGCGGCAGCGCCACGGTCTGCGGCAGAAGCAGGCTCTGCGAAGGCACGGCTTCCCCGTCGATATCGGCCATGAACCGCTCGAACAGCACGCGTTCGTGCCCGGCGTGCGGGTCCATCAGCACGTAGCCGTCTTCGGTTTCCAGCACGACGTAAAGGCCGCCGACCTGACCGAGCACGCGGCACCAGGACCAGGGAGAGGGAGGTGAAATGGAGGCCGGGGACGGCGAAGTCCGGCCGGCGTCGGGCGACGACGGCGAGGGCGCGGCGGCGGGGCCCGTTCCCGCCGATTCGATTCCGGTTTCTTCAAAGGGGCCCGGGACGGCGGCGTCCGTCGCGGCAAGATCGCGGATCGGGCGGCGCGGGTACTGGAAGGCGCGGCCGTAGGGCAGATCCACAATCTGCAGGCGCGGCCCGGCGTCCGCGGCAGGCGGGGCCGGAGCGGGCGCCGGCGCGCGCCCCGCCGCGGCGGCCGGGCTGCCCAGCGCCGCGGCAATGGCCGCGATCACGGCGTCGCGCACCTCGCCGGGCTGCCGGAAGCGCACCTCCTTCTTGGCGGGATGCACGTTGATGTCCACCTGTCCCGGGTCGGTTTCCACGAACAGGAAGACGCACGGATGGCGGTCGCCGGGGAGGAGGGTGCGGTAGCCTTCACGGATGGCATGGCCGATCAGCGGCGCGCCGGTCGGCCGCCCGTTCACGAAGAGGTACTGCTCGCCGCGGTCGGCGCGGCTGAAGGACGGCACGCCGACACAGCCGCGCACCGCGACGCCCGCGGCGCCGTGCCGCGCGGGCCGCAGGTGCGCGGCGTAGTCCGCGCCGAATATCTCGCGCACCCGGACCATGACGTCGTCGGCCGGCCCCAGGGCGTAGATCGCGCGGCCGTCGTTTTTCAGCGCCATGGCCGTGCCGGGATGGGCCAGGGCCTGCAGGATGAACGCGGCGCGCAGGTGAAAGACCTCGGTCTGGTGCGACCGCAGGAACTTGCGGCGCGCCGGCACGTTGAAGAACAGGTCGCGCACCTCCACGGAAGTGCCGCGCGGCGCGCCGGTTTCGCGCACGGCCTCCATGCGCCCGCCGCTGATTTCCAGCTCCGTGCCCGCGCCGTCCCGCGTCGCGGTCACGAGGCGGAAACGCGATACCGCCGCGATGGCGGCCAGCGCCTCACCGCGGAAGCCCAGCGTGCGCACGGCCTCGATGTCGCGCACGTCGCGGATCTTGCTGGTGGCGTGGCGCTCCACGCACAGCAACGCGTCGTCGCGGTCCATGCCGCCGCCGTTGTCGCGCACGGCCACGAGCTTGCGTCCACCGGCCGCGACTTCCACCTCGATCCGCGTGGCCCCGGCGTCAACGGCGTTCTCGATCAGCTCCTTGAGGACGGAGGCGGGCCGCTCGACCACTTCGCCCGCCGCGATCTGGTTGGCCACGACGTCGGGCAGCACGCGAATATGGGTGTCCGGACCCATGGCGAGAGCATAGGCCCGGTCAATGCCGCGGGCAAGGTCGAAGCGGACGGGTTCAGATGTTGATCTGGATGTCGATGACGTCGCCCTTGCCGACGCCCCCGCCCGCGCCCCTGCCGGCGTCGATGGCCTCGATGCCGGCTTCGCCGCCGGCGTCGATGATCTCCGGCGTCATGAAGGTGGGCAGGTAGCGGTAGTAGACTTCCAGTTGCAGACAGCTCAACGCCGTATTCATCACGGGGCCGTCGGTGTGGCCGGAGAGCTCCCGGGGCATATCCCACCAGCCGATGTCCCACAGCTTGCCGCCCGGCCCTTCGATGGCCTTGGGGATGATGGTCTGATTCTCCACCAGCGTCCGCGCGAAGATGTCGTTCCACAGCTTCCACGTCTCGCCGCCGGCGTGAAACTTGGCCTGGGTGATGTAGTACCAGTAGTAGTTCTCGTTCCATTTCCTGTTCGGCGCCTTGCCGTCCCAGAAGAACGTCACGTCCGCCAGCGCCTCCAGCCCCTGGGTGCAGGCCGGCTTGTTGGCCGCGCCCAGCAGCTGCATGCTCAGTACGCCCGCGCCCGTCAGCCCCCCCCTTCCCGGCCCCGCGTAGCCGAAGCCGCCCTGGGGAACGGAGTTCTTCTCGAACCCGGCGATGGCGGTCTTCATGCAGGTGTCCAGTTGCGCGTGCTCCAGCCCCGCCATCTTGGCCGCCTTCAGAGCCTGGGCGCACCAGCCCATGTAGGAGGTGTCGTCGCGCGCCGGCGTGGGAATGAGCTTGTAGTTGAAACCGCCGCCCGGGTTCTGTCCCGTGATCACGACGGCGATGGCCTTGTCGGCCGCGTCCTTGATGGCCGGGACCTTGGTCAGGCCGTAGGCTTCGCACAGGGCGTAGGCGGCGATGGGCTGGGAGTAGTCGTTGCCGTCGCGGCCGTTGAAACGGCCGTCGCCGGTCTGGTTGTCGATCAGCCAGCGGATGGCTTTCTCCACGGTCTGGCCGAATTCCACTGACGCGGGCGTCTCGCCGTGCGCCAGAAACGCCAGCAGCGCCATGGACGTCATGGCCGGCTTGACATTGTTCCACGAGCCGTCGCTGTTCTGGTTCTTCTTCAGCCAGCGCAGGGCGCGCATGACCGCGTCCTCCACGCCCGAGGGCGCGCCGTAGCGCCGCATGGCCTCGCCGCGCATGCCCGGGCTGCGGCTGCCGTAGATGCCCCGCATGATGACCGGGCTCTTGACCATGGCCACGGAATCGAACTCGGCCGGCTGCGGGCTGAAGTCCTTGGGCGGCGTGGGCGACGGATTGTTGTCGGTGAACTTCACGTCCGGCGTGAACTCGATGTCCTGCGGCTCCGGCGGCTTCTCCTTGATCTCCTCGATTTCTTCGAGCTTCGGCGCCTCTTCGGGGTCGATGATCTGAACCTTGTAGGTGCGCCCCCGGGAGGGGGCCACGGCCGCCAGAATCGTCAGCAGGAGCACCCCCAGGACCGGCACGACCACACCCGAGACCGGCGCCGAGAGCCTGATCATCTGCAGCCTGGCCCACTTGTACTCGCCGCTGTCGGGGGGCTGTCTCAGGCCGTGAATCACGCGCCGCACCTTCTCCCTGAAGGACAGCGTTTCGAACAGCTCCATCAGGTCGTGGTGATGCACGCGGACTTCCGTACCGGCCGCGCTTTCCTGTTCGTCCATGGCTTTCTCCTCAAGCGGCTCAAGACACAGGCCGCCGCTCTGCCCTGTTTCACCACAATAACGGCTCTCGGGAAGGCTGTGTCAGGCGCCGCCCCGCAAGACGCAAAGAAACCGGCCGCGGAAGTTCCGCCGTCTTCCGCGGGCAAGGTCGGAGCGCACGGGTTCAGATGTTGATCTGGATGTCGATGACG
>VGWJ01000016.1 GCA_016873635.1 Lentisphaerota bacterium
GCGGCGTGCCGCCTTCGCCCGGAGGCTCCGGCGCGCCAAGCCGGCCGCGCCGCGGCGGACCGGGCTTGCCCCGCCATAGCCCGCAGGGCGACGGCGGGACGGTCCGCCCTACCTCGCCTCCCTGCATGACTGACCGGTTACTTCCGACCGTCGAAAGTCCTTCACACGCGCATGGAATGGCTATAGAGTAATGCGCTCATGTCGGACGACGTATCAGCGGACTTGCCGGCCGGCGAAGAGGGTTCCGCGGCTGAGCGGGATGTGGTGCTGGATCTCAATTTCATTCCGGCCTGGGCGCGCCGTTCGCCGCAGGAATTCCGTTATGCCGATCATGACGGCGCGGAGGGTCACGGCGCCGCCGGGCGGCGCGCGGGCGGACGTTCGCGCGGACGCGGCGAGCCGGGGCCGGCGCGGCGGGACGACAGGGGGCGTGCGCGTGACGGGGGTCAGCCGCGCGGCGCGCGGCGCGCGGCGGGGCGGGAACGGCGCGGACCGGCGGCGGAAGCGCCGCGGCCGCCGGTGGCGGTGCGTTTGCTGCCGGACCAGAAGCAGATCTCGGCCGTGACGCGGCAGTTGCACGGAACCAAGCGATCGTATCCGCTGGCCCAGATCGCCGCCCTTTTCGTGCGGAATCCGGACGCGTGCCACTTTCGCGTGGAAGCCGATCCGGAGCATCGCGCAGCGCAGATCTTCCAGTGCCGGAGTTGCCTGGCCGTTTCCATGGACCGCGCGCAGATGCTGACGCACGCGCGGCAGAAGCACCTCATGGAATACTTCGACGCGGAAGTGATCGAGGGCGACGCGCCGAAAGGGGATTTCACCTGCGTGGCGCGCTGCGGTCTGAGCGGGGTGCTTCTGGGCCCCCCCAACCATCACGGATGCGAGGAACGGATCCAGGAGATCCACAGCGCGCGATTCAGCGGAATGCCGCTGGAACAGTATCGGCAGAAGATCGAAATCGTCTCCGACAAGGCGCTGATCGAGCAATGGAAAGAGGAGCGGCGCAAGCGCACCGTGTACCGGCGGAAGGGAACGGCGGCCTCGGGCGGCGCGCCGTTGACCTGGACGGAAGCCGACGCCGTTTTTCAGAGGGAGGTCGCGCCCTCGCTGGTCGGCGCCGTGCGCCGCGCGCGCCTGACGCGCGAGGCGGCGCTGGGCACCGAGGACGGCGCGCTGCGCCGGGTCATGCAGGAGGCGTGGGAGGCGGAGCGGCGCTTTCCGCGGTCGCTGCTTTTCGCGCTGCGGGCCGCTTTCCGGCACAAGAAGCTGCACATCTTCAGGGTGGGGCGGGGCGCGGAGTTCGTGGCCGCGATCCGGCCGACGCCGCTTGAAGCCGGCCACGTCGTGCAGCACATCCGGGAGGTGCTCGATCACCTGCGGGCGCATCCCGGGTGCACGCGCGAGGATCTGCTGGCCACGCTGCGGCCGGGGGCGGAGCCTTCCGCCGAAGCCGTTGCGCAGGTTCTTGTACCGCTGGGATGGCTGGCGGACCGGGGTCACATAATCGAGTTCCACGACGGAACGCTCTCCGTCCCGCTGAGCGGGTCCCGGGCCTGGCCCTGTGCCCCGCGGGCTTCGACTTCGGCCCGCGGGCGGGCCTCCGCTCACGGCTAGCCCCGTTTGATTCCGGCGTAGGCTTCGACCTTCCGTTTGGCCAGGAGCACGAAGTCCCTGTCCGAGGAGAAGACTTCGAGCGTGAGGGTGCGGTCGTAGTGCGCCCGGGCGAGGGCCCGGAACACGGCCGGCCAGTCGATCGTGCCCGTGCCCGGAGGCAGGTGCAGGTCCGAGCGGCCGTCGTTGTCGTGCACGTGCACGTGATGCAGGCGTCGCGCAAAGCGGTCGATCGTGGCGGCCGGATCGCGTCCGAACAGGTTGCAGTGTCCCAGATCGAGGTGGCACAGCAGGCCGGGCACGGCGTCAAGGACGCGCGCCATCGTTTCGGCGGTGTCCCACTGTTTCGTGGCGGCCTCGTACATGATGCGGATGCCGATCTCGGCGCCCTCTGCAACCAGCGCGGCGAGGGATTCGATCTGCCACGCGACGGCTTCATCCACCGTGAACAGGCCGGTGGGCCAGTCGGCGTGCACGGTCACGGCTTCGACGCCGATGCTCTTGAAGGCCGCGAGGTAGTCCTTGGCCGTCGCGACGGCGGCGCGGCGCAACTGGGACATCGGCGAAGCGATGGGCAGATACCACGCGGTATGTCCCACGGCCTGCAGTTTCCAGCGCCGCAGGGCGTCGCGCACCGCCGCGGTATCGACCGCTTCGACGGAAGCGCGGTCGGGCTCCAGGCACAGATCGACGAAATCGAAGCCGTTGCGGCCGATCCAGTCGATTTCCTCGATGACGTTGCGGCGCGGGTGGTTGGGGTAGCCGAGTTTCATTGTTTCCGTTCGATCCGCGTTCTCAGCGCCTACAGCATGGCACGAAGATGATCGAGGCTGAGAATGCCGGTGATCGTGATATCGTCGTAGGCCGTCCGGTTGCGCGGGTCGCCGACGCCCACTTTGACCGGGTAGCGGATGGGTGAGATCAGCTTGCCGACGTTGAGATTGCGTCCGTTCACGCTCCATTTGACGGCGTCGGCCTCGATCTCCAGCGCGCTGGTGTAGCGAAGCGAGGGTTCAACGCCGCGGTCCAGGCTGGTGATGGGGAAGTGCTCGCTTTCCTGGTAGACGATGGTCTTGCTGTTCTTGTCGCCGGCGCCGATTTCGGCGGTCAGGCTGCGACCCAGCCGGAGCGCGATTCCGCCCTGGCCGGACTGATAGTAGCCTTCGAATTCGACGCGGGTTACCTCTTTCAGCGGAACGGCGAACCATGCGGCGGAGGCATCGCAAACCAGGCGCCCGTGCGTTTCGTCGACGGTTCCGCCTTCCCAGTCGGACGCCTGGTTCGTGGCGGAGAAGTTGTACTTGATCGAGATATCGCCGGTCATTGAGTTCCATTTGAGGATCTCGCCGCGGACCACGCGCGCCAGTTGTTCCGTGCCCACCAGTCCGAATCCGGCGCCGAGGACGGCGCCGGGCGTCCCGCCGGCGTCGCTTTCGGCGGGCGGCGTCACGGACGGGGTTTGGCCCGTCTTGAGGCGCTCGATGGCCTCCATGACGCGCAAGGCGTCGTCGATGCGGCCTTCCTTGGTGAGTTCCCTTTCCATCTCGGCGAGCCGCCGCGCGTAGAGGGTCGTGAGGTCGGTGTTGCTCTGCGACAGGACTCTCCGGCGCTCGTTGTGGGCGGCGACATAGGATTGCTGGAGGGCCTTGAGCTTGTCGGGGCTCTCGACGGGAACGATGTCGGACGCGGACGGATTGGCCTCAAAGCGCTTGCGCTCGTTGCGCACGGCGATGAGGGCGCGCAGGTCGCCCGCGGCCTGGTAGTGTTTCTCGAGTTCGGTGAGCGCGGCTATCTGGCGTTGCGGCGCCTTGGCTGTATCGGTCGCATACTGATCCTTGAGCTTCTGCAGCTCGGCTTCGTAGATCTCCCGCGCCTGGCGCAGTTCCGCCGGCTCGGCGGACCTGGCTGCCAGGGCGGGCGCGTTGGCGAGCAGCAGCGCGGCCGAGACGAAGGCAGCGGACGTCCCGGAAGACACAAAACGCATGGTCATGCGTCGGATTGTGCCAATCCGGTGCGGCGCTGTCAACCGCGCGAAAAAGAATGCGGGCCGGCAGGGCGGTCAGGGGTTGGCGGGCTGATTGCCGCCTGCCGTTGCCTGTCCTGCCGGCGGAAAGCGCGGGGCGGCAAGAACGGGCGGGTGGAGGTAGAGGGGCGCGGGCGGGGGGAGCGGCGCGCCCGTGAGGACTACGTCGCGGGCAAGCAGGGCGATCGTTTCCGCGCGCGGCAGGCGGGCCTCTTCGAGGAGCGTATGCGCCGGGCCCGCATGCGCGCGCAGGAGCGGGCCGATGCGCTCCCAGTCGGGCGTAACCACGATCGCGCCGGGCGGCAGGGCGGCGGGAAGAGACGCGGCGTTGAGAAGGCGGAAGCCGTCCGCGGGGAACGGCGCCGGACGGCCGGCGCGGAAGACGGCGGCCCACAGGCAGCCGCGCCGGGCGTCGCCGGCCACGACCACGTCATGCGCCGGGTGGGCCCCAAGAACATCCCAGGCGATCGCGGCGGCGCCGGACACGCCCGCAACGGCGCGCTTCGCGGGCAGCGCCATTGCCTGGGCGGCGGCCAGCGCCACGCGGATGCCGCTGAACGATCCCGGCCCCGTGTCCACCGCGAAGAGGTCCACGTCGCGCAGCGTCCGGCCGGCGGCATCCCGCAGCGCGGCGAGGCGCATGAAGAGGTCCTGGCGGCGCGGGCGTGTCTCTTCCCATGCGACGGCGTGCAGGACGCGGTCGTCGTCCAGCAGAGCCAGCGCGGCCCGCGGCGTGGTGAGTTCTATGGCCAGTATGCGCATGCGGCGGTGCAAGGTAGGCTTCGCGCCGGCGAAAAGAAAGTTTGAATTACGGACTTCAGTATGTATCTTCACGTCCGGCGGGGGGGGCGGGACGCGCGTTGACAACCGGGAGGATGCCGGCATGGCGCTCAATATCGTGACGCGGATTGACGATGACGTTCCGGTCAGGCGGGTACTGGCGAGCGTGTGGGACAAGACCGGTCTGGACCGGCTGGTGCGGGGCCTGACGGAGGTCAATCCCGAAGTCGTGTTCTATTCGACCGGCGGGACATTCAAGGCGATCGGAGACCTGCTGGAGGCGGGCAGGGCGCGAACGAACCTGGTGGCCGTTTCGGACTATACCGGCCAGCCGGAGATGCAGGGCGGGCTCGTCAAGACGCTGGATTTCAAGATCTACCTGGGTCTCTTGAGCGAGAAGTACAACGCGGCGCACGCGCAGGATCTGACGCGGGCGGGCGCGGTGCCGATTGACATGGCGGTCGTGAACCTCTATCCCTTCCGGGAGACCGTGGCCGGGGCGGGGGTTACGCCCGAGGAAGCGCGCACGAACATTGACATCGGCGGGCCCTGCATGGTGCGGGCCTCGGCCAAGAACTTTCTGCGCGTGGCTTCGGTCACGGACCCGGGGGACTACAATGCGATCCTGGAGGAGCTTCGGCGGCGCGGCGGACGCCTCTCGCTGGAGACGCGTTTTCAACTGGCCCGCAAGGCCTTCCGGCACACGGCGGAATACGATGCGGCGATCGCGAACTACTTCGCGGCCACCTCCGGCGAGGCGGTGGAGCGGGCTTATCCGGAGATCGTGCGCGCGCATGTATGAATTGAGCGTCAGAACGCGCTTTTCCGCGGCGCACCGCCTCGTCGCATACGAAGGCAAGTGCGCCGCCCAGCACGGGCACAACTGGGACGTTGAGGTCTTCGTGCGCGGGGCGGCGCTGAGCCCGGCCGGAATCCTGATCGACTACAAGGATCTGAAGGGGGTGTTGCAGGAGGAGCTGGAGGAGGTCGATCACGCCGACCTGAACCGCGTCCCCGGCCTGGCGGGCGCGAATCCGTCGTCCGAGAACCTGGCGCGGTTCCTGTACGGCAAGCTGCGCGTCGCGCTGGAACAGCGGGGCCTGCGTCCGGCGCGCGTGGTCGTGCACGAAACGCCCGAGACGGGCGCGGCCTACTGGGAGGAAGAGGCGTGATCGATCTGCACATGCATTCGACCTTTTCGGACGGAAGCCTGCGCCCGTCAGAGCTGGTGGCGCGCGCCAGGGAGATCGGGCTGACGGCGATCGCGCTGACCGATCACGACTGCACGGACGGAATCCCGCCCCTGATGGAGGCATGCCGGGCCGCGAACGCGGCGCATCCGGACGCGCCGGGGCTGGTGTGCGTTCCCGGCGTGGAGATCAGCGTGGACGTGCCCAGGGGCACGATGCACATGCTGGGCTACTTCATCGACCCGGCGGGGGCGCGGCTGCGGGCGACGCTGGCGCGGATCCAGGGCGGGCGCGCGGACCGCAACCGTGAGATCCTGGCGAAGATCAACGCGCTGGGCATGAATCTGGCCTGGGAGGACGTGAAGCGGCACGCGACGGAGGACGTGGTGGGCCGGCCCCATTTCGCGCGCGCGCTGGTCGAGCGCGGCTACGTGAGTTCGACCGCCGCGGCGTTCGAGCGCTATCTGGCCAAGGGCAAGCCGGCCTACGCCGACCGTTTCCGGCTGTCGCCGGAGGCCGGAATCGCGGCGATCCGCGAGGCGGGAGGCGCGCCGGTTCTGGCGCATCCCTTCACGCTGGAGGCGGACGGGACGGGGCTGCGCGCGGAGCTGGAAAGGCTCAAGGCGATCGGGCTCGAGGGCCTGGAGGTCTTCTACTCGGAACATACGCCCGCGCAGACGCAGGAATACGGGCGCCTGGCCCGGGAGCTGGACCTCGCGATGACGGGGGGATCGGACTTCCACGGCGCGCTGAATCCGGCCATCAAGATGGGCGTCGGTTTCGGCTCTCTGCAGGTAGATGACGGATTGCTGGAAGGACTGCGGCGTCGCGCGCGGCACACGGCGGGCGGCTTCGCGGAGCGGGCATGAAAGCCGGCCTCTGGGAAAAGAACCTCCTGGAACTCGTCCGGCGCACTTCCACCGACCTTCCCTCCGACGTGGAGCAGGGCATCCGCCGGGCGCTGCGCAGGGAGAAGCGCGGCACCCGCGCGGCCTGGGTCCTGGAAAGCATGCTGGCGAACGCGGACATCGCGAGACGGGAGAGCCTCCCGCTGTGCCAGGACACGGGCGTCCTTACGTTCTACTTCAGCGTGCCGGTGGGCTTCGACACGAACATGCTGGTGGCGCGTACGCGCGCGGCGGTGGCCAAGGCGACCCGGCGCGGCTACCTGCGCATCAACGCCGTCGATTCGATGTCCGGCGCGCCGTACGAAACCAACAGCGCGCACGGCGCGCCGGTCTTCGATTTCCGGCAGGGGGCGCGGAAGACGGTTGACGTGCGGCTGGTCATGAAGGGCGGCGGGTGTGAGAACGTCGGGCGCCAGTACAGCCTGCCCGACGCGCAGCTCGGCGCCGGGCGCGACCTGGAAGGGGTGCGGCGCTGCGTGCTTGACGCGGCGTGGCATGCGCAGGGCCTGGGGTGCGCGCCGGGCGTGTTGGGCGTGTGCATCGGCGGCGACCGGGCCAGCGGCTACGCGTACGCCAAGGAGCAGTTCCTCAGGCGCATGTGCGAAAGGGCGGCAACGGACCGGCTGGCACGCCTGGAGGACCGTCTCATGAAGGACATCGCCCGCCTGGAGATCGGCCCCATGGGCATGGGCGGCCGCGCCACGGCGCTGGCCGTGAAGGCGGGCGCGCTCAGCCGTTTGCCGGCCTCGTATTTCGTCAGCGTGTCGTACATGTGCTGGGCGTTCCGGCGGCGGGGCGTGCTGCTGGGGCCGGAAGGAGGCGTCAACCGGTGGTTGTACTGAGGCTGGAGTACCCTTTCACGGCCGCGAAGGTGCGGGAGCTGAAGCTGGGCCGGGAAGTGCTCGTGTCCGGCCCCGTGCACACCGCGCGGGACGCGGTGCACCGCTACCTGTTCGAGGGCGGCAAGCCGCCGGGAGACCTGGCTGACGGGGCGATCTACCACTGCGGCCCGATCGTTCTGGGGCGCGAGGGCGCATGGCTGGTGCGCGCCGCGGGGCCGACGACCTCCATGCGCCAGGAGCCTTTCACACCCGAGCTGATCAGGCGTTGCCGGGTGCGCGTGATCATCGGCAAGGGCGGCATGGGCGACGGAACGCGCCTGGCCTGCGCCGAGCACGGTTGCGTGTATCTGCACGCCGTCGGCGGCGCGGCGGCCCTGATGGCCCGCTGCGTCACGCGGGTCGACGGCGTGCATTTCATGCGCGAGTTCGGCCCGGCGGAGGCCATGTGGCACCTGGTCGTCAAGGACATGCCGGCGGTGGTCACGATCGACGCGCGGGGCCGCAGCCTGCACCGCCGGGTGCGGAGCGCTTCGGCGCGCGCGCTGGACGCAATCGTGCGGGACGGGCCGCTGACGTAGACGCCCGGCGGCCGCGCGGTTTCCGGGGTGCCCGGGAGAGCTGGGATGCGCATTGTCTTCATGGGCTCCGGCGCGATCGGATGCCCGACGCTCGCGATGTTGCGCGGCCGGAGGGATGACGTCCTGGCGGCCGTGGTGACGCAGCCGGACCGTCCGCAGGGCCGCCATCTGCGGTGCGCGCCGTGTCCCGCGAAGGATCTCGCCGCGCGGAGAGGCGTCCCGGTGCTGTCGCCGGGGGACGTAAATTCCGCGGCGAGCCTGGAGGATCTGCGCGGCCGGCGCCCGGACATCGTGGTTGTCGCGGCCTTCGGCCAGATCCTGCGCCGCGGGCTGCTGGAGCTGCCCCCGCTGGGCTGCGTGAACCTGCACGCCTCGCTGCTTCCGTCGTACCGCGGCGCGGCGCCGATTCAGTGGGCGCTGGCGAACGGCGAGAGGGCCACGGGCGTGACGTCGATGTGGATGAACGCGCGCATGGACGCCGGCGATGTCATTCTGCAGCGCGAGGTCGCAATCCGGGACGACGACACGGCGGGCAGCCTCCAGGAGCGGCTCGCGGCCGAAGGCGCGGCGCTGATGGACGAGACCCTCGACCTGATCGGGAAGGGGGCGGCGCCGCGGCGGCCGCAGGCGGAAGACCGGGCGACCTACGCGCCCCGGCTGCGCAAGGAGGACGGCAGAATAGACTGGAGTCTCTCCGCGCGCGCGATCTACAATCGCATCCGGGGTTTCAACCCGTGGCCCTGCTGCCGCGCGCGGCTGCCCGCGGAGCGGGGCGGCGGGATGCTGCGCATCCTGCGCGCGCGGGTGGAGCCGGCGGCGGCCGCGGGGGCGGGAGCCGCGGCGCCGGGGCGCGTGCTGGAGGCCGGCGGCGACGGGCCGCTGGTCGCCGCGGGCGAGCCGACGACGGGCGTGCGCCTCACGGAAGTGCAGCCGGAGGGGCGGCGCGTCATGACGGGGCGCGACTATCTGCACGGGCACGGGTTGCGGACGGGGGACGTGCTGGGCTAGGGAAGGGACGCATGGCCAGAGTCGTACACGTTGACCTGGGCGAACGCGGCTACGCGATTCGGATCGGACGGGACATCACGCCGGGCGAGACGCTGGACGCGCGGGCGGCGCGTCGCGTCCTGCTGGTATCGGATTCCAACGTGGAGCCGCTCTACGGCGAACGCTGCCGGCGCGCGCTGGCCGGCCGCGGACAGGAAACGGTTACGGCCGTGGTCAAGGCCGGCGAGGATTCCAAGAGCATCGAGAACGTCAAATCCCTGTGCGAAAAGGCGGCGGCCGCCGGGCTGGACCGTTCCTGCGCCGTGCTCGCCCTGGGCGGCGGAATGGTCGGCGACCTGGCCGGGTTCGCGGCGGCGGTGTTCCTGCGCGGCGTGAAGCTCGTGCAGGCGCCCACCTCGCTGCTGGCCATGGTGGACAGCTCGGTGGGCGGGAAGACGGCCATCAACCTGTCCGCGGGCAAGAACCTGGTGGGCGCTTTTCATCAGCCCGTGGAGGTGACGGCGGACCTTGACGTCCTGGCGACGCTGCCCGAGCGCGAGTATGTTTCCGGCCTGGCCGAGGTCGTGAAGTACGGGATCATATGGGACGCCGTGCTTTTCGAGACGCTGGAGAAGCAGGCGGAAGCGGTATTGAAGCGCGACGCCTCCCTGCTCGAGGACATCGTGGCGCGGTGCTGCGCGATCAAGGCCGAGATCGTGGCCATGGACGAGCACGAGAACGGGGTGCGATCGATCCTGAACTTCGGGCATACCCTGGGCCACGCGATCGAAACCGTGGCCGGATACGGCCGTCTTCTGCACGGCGAGGCGGTGGCCCTGGGCGCGGCGTATGCCGCGCGGGTGTCGCGCGCCGAAAAAGGGCTGCCGGAGGAGGCCGCGCGCCGGATCGTCGGGCTGCTCGAACGTTTCGGACTGCCGGCAAGCCTGAACGCGGCGGGCCTGGGCGCCGCGTCGTGGGAGCCGGTGCGCCGCGCCATGGCGGCGGACAAGAAGACCCGCGGGGGGCTGCCGCGCTTCGTGCT
This sequence comes from Lentisphaerota bacterium, assembly GCA_016873635.1. Taxonomy (GTDB): domain Bacteria; phylum Verrucomicrobiota; class Kiritimatiellia; order UBA8416; family VGWJ01; genus VGWJ01. Next base: position 9,962 of record VGWJ01000016.1, read on the forward strand.
GGCCGAGAGCGTCGGCTCGGTGGTTTTCGGCTGCGAGGTCGGCGAGGAGACCTTGGCGAAGGCGTTTGAAGGGCTCAGGGAGTCCTGACACCCGGAAGCCGGGGAGGGCGCGATGTCGGCGGTGAACGAGTGGGTGGCGCGCGAGTACTTCGAGGCCATCGGCTTCCTGGTGAGCCAGCCGTGCAAGTTCGTCGTGCCGGGCCGTCACAAGACGGCGGAAGAGGAGATCGACCTGCTGGTCTTCAACCCCGCGGCGACCGAGCACCGCGTGCCGGAGGAGATCGTGTGGGAGACGCGGCACCTGTCCACGGTGGCCCGGGCGGTGGTGGGCGTGCGCGGGTGGCACACGGAGCGTCTTTACGTTTCCCGAATCGAGAAGAGCCCCGAAGTGCTGCGGTTCGTGGAGAGCGAGCCGGTGCGCCTCGCATCGGGACGGCTGGGCACGGAGAGCGTGGCGCGGGTGTTGTGCCTGCCGGCTTTGCCGGCCTCGGGCGAAATGAAGAAGAACGTCGTGCGCGTGCTCAGGGAGAAGGGAATCGACGGGGTGATCTCCTTCCGCACGATGCTCCTGGAACTGGTGTCGCGCGTGGAAACGCACCGGAACTACGACAAATCCGACCTCTTGCAGGTCATCCGCCTGCTGAAGAACTACGGGCTTCTGAGGGATCCGCAGATGGAGCTGTTCGGACGCCGGCGCAGGCGCGCGCGCGGATAGCCCCCGTTTCCTGCGCGTCTGTGTGACAAACGCGCCCTTCGGGTTTCGATGCGCCGCGGGAGTCCGGGTTTCCGGCGGGGCCCGGCGGCCGGGACGCCGCGTCGCTCAACCCATTTCCTCGATCGCCACGAGCGGCTGGTCCTTGGAGACCGCGGCCCCGTGCGCGACCAGGAATTTAACGATCCGGCACTTGCGCGGGGCCTTGATCTGGTTGAACAGCTTCATGGCCTCGACGATGCAGACCGGCGCGTCCTTCTCCACCGTGTCCCCCGGCTTGGCGAACTGCGGTTTTCCCGGGCCGGCCGAAAGGTAGAAAGTGCCGTTGAGGGGGGCCTTGATCGCCGGGCCGGGGGCGGCGCCGGCGGAGGGCGACTCCGGCGCGGGCGCCGCCTCCCGCGCCGGTTGCGGGGCGGCGGCCGGCGCGGGAGCGCCCTGCGTCTCAGCCGCGGCGGGAACGTCCGCGCCCCGCAGGGTGAGGCTGACCTCGCCGCGGCGGATGGTCAGCTCGCTGAGATTGAGTTCCTTGACCTTCTGCACCACGTTCTGAAGCTCCTTGTAGTCCTGCGGCGTCAGGAAAGGCCGCGGAGGGCCGGAAGGCGTCTGGGCGGCGTCCTGCGCGCGGCGTTCGATATCCGCGGGAACGGGCGGGCGATCCTCGGTGGGCAGCGCGCGCCACTTGAAATAATCGAGCGCGGGTTCGGGGAAAAGGCAGTAGGAGATGATGTCCTCCTCGCTCTGGATGAGTTTGGGGTCAACGCCGTCGGTGGCGTTGGGGAGCATCGGCTTGAGCAGATCGGCCGGGCGGCAGGTGATAACCTTCTCGCGCCCGAGGATTCGCCTGCGGACGGCGTGGCTGATCGGGGCGGGGGAGCGCCCGTAGAGCCCCCTGACGTAGTCCTTGGTCTCCTGCGGCACCATGGCGTAGCGCTCGCCGGCCAGCACGTTCAGGACCGACTGCACGCCCACGATCTGGCTGGTGGGCGTGACCAGCGGCGGATAGCCGAGGTCGGCGCGCGTGCGCGGCAGTTCGGCCAGCACTTCCGGCAGGCGGTCGAGCGCATTCTGCTGCGCGAGCTGGGAGCGCAGGTTGGAGATCATGCCTCCCGGGATGTGGTGCTCGAGGATATCCGGATCGATGATATTGGACGGATGATGGCTGAGCTGCCGCTGCGGGGCCAGGTTCGTGAAGTAGCGGCACATCTCGCGCAGGGCGTCGCGGTTCAGCTCGGCGCTGTACTCGGTTTCCTCGAAAATCGCGAGCATGGTCTCGACGGGCGGCTGCGACGAGAAGCCGGCCATGACCGAGATGGCGCAGTCGATCGCGCCCGCTCCCGCCCGCGCGGCCTCCACGTAAGTGGCCGTGGCCATTCCGCTGGTCATGTGCGAGTGCACCTGGATGGGAACCTTCACGGACGCCACGAGCGCCTTGATGAGCTTTTCCGCGGAAATGGGCGAGAGGATGCCCGCCATGTCCTTGATGCACAGGGAGTCGATTCCGAGCTGCTCCTGCTCGCGCGCGATGCGCACGAACTCCTCCACGGTGTGCACGGGGCTGGTGGTATAGCACAGCGTGCCCTGCGCGTGACCGCCGTGGCGCTTGACGGAGGCGACGGCCGCTTCGATGTTGCGGTTGTCGTTCAGCGCGTCGAAGATGCGAAAGATGTCGATGCCGTTCGCGCAGGCCAGAGCCACGAAGCGATCAAGCAGATCGTCCGGATAGTTCCGGTAACCGAGCACGTTCTGGCCGCGCAGGAGCATCTGCAGGGGCGTCTTCCTGGCGCGTGCCTTGATCTGGCGCAGCCGTTCCCACGGGTTCTCGCGCAGGAAGCGCAGGCAGACGTCGAAAGTGGCCCCGCCCCAGACTTCCAGGGAGTAGAAGCCGGCCGCGTCGATCGTGTCGATGATCCCGACGATGTCGCGCGTGCGCATGCGGGTCGCCCACAGCGACTGGTGGGCGTCGCGCAGGGTCGTGTCGGTGATGCGCAACGGGATCCGCTTTCCGTTCCCGCGCGCGGGCCGCGCGGCGTCCCTGTTCTTTGCTGAAGGCATGCTTACCTCTTTTCGTGGCGGCGGGCGCGCCTTTCCGCGCGCGCGTCGCGGCGGCCCATGCGCGTATACTTCTCGTAGCGTCGTTCCACGAGTTTGCGCGGCGAAAGCGACGCGAGCGCGCGCAGATGCCTGAGCAGCGCGTCGCGAAGGGCCGCCATGACGGCCTTGTGGTCGCGGTGGGCGCCGCCGGGCGGCTCGGGAACGATCTCATCAATGATGCCCAGCTCGAGCAGGGAGGGGGCGGTCAGTTTCAGGGCTTCGGCCGCGCGCGGCGCCTGGGAGCCGTCGCGCCAGAGGATGGAGGCGCAGCCCTCGGGCGAAATCACCGAGTAGATCGCGTTGGAGAGCATCAGGACCGCGTCGCCGACGCCGATGCCGATCGCGCCGCCGCTGCCGCCTTCGCCGGTGATCACGGCCACCACCGGCACCTCGAGAGCCGACATCTCGGTGAGGTTGCGCGCGATGGCCTCGGCCTGTCCGCGGGCTTCGGCTTCCATGCCGGGATACGCCCCGGGCGTGTCGATCAGCGTGACGACCGGCAGGCCGTACTTCTCGGCCAGCTTCATCAGGCGCAGGGCCTTGCGGTAACCGTCGGGATTGGCCATTCCGAAGTTGGCCTTGATGTTCTCCTCCACCGTACGGCCCTTCTGATGGCCGATCAGCATGACGCGGCGCTTGTCCAGCCGCGCGAAACCGCCGATGATGCCCCGGTCGTCGGCGTAGCAGCGGTCGCCGTGCAGTTCGATGAACTCGCGGAACATGCCGGCGATGTAGTCCTGCAGAAGAGGGCGGTCCTTGTGCCGCGCGATCTGAACCGTCTGCCACGGCGAGAGGCCCGCGTAAACGCTGCGCCGCAACGCCTCAAGCTTCTTCGTCAACTCGGCGATCTCCGCGTCGAAATTGGCCTTCGGATCCGCGTTGAGCCTGTTCAGCTCGGCGATCCGCCGCTCGACTTCGACGATCTCTTTCTCAAACTCCAGATCCATCGCGCGCCTTCCGGATTGGTTACGCCGCGGGGGGCGAGAAGAGCCGTCCCAGCCATGCCCGAAATCCACGGTCGGACGACAGGGCGGACTTCTTGGAATTGATCAGTTTCTCGAGGTCGTCGCCCGAGAGCGCCTCGCGGCAGAGGTTTTCGGCCGACTGGATGTCCAGCGCGGTCATGCCGCGGGCCTCGGCGTCCACCTGCCAGGCCGGAACGGACTGCAGACCGGCCAGGCGGCAGGCTTCCAGGCGCCTGGCGCCCGAGATCAGAACGTTGCGGCGATCCACGATGACGGGAAAGAGCAGCCCCAGGCGGCGGATGGATTCCTCGAGCGAGCGCAGGTCGCCCAGGTCGCCGCGGATACGGCCGGCAACGACGATGCTGCGAATGTCCAGTTCGACGTACTTGCGGTTCATGCTACTTCCTGTTCCAGTAGGCGAGGATCCGGTGCAGCAGATCCTTCATTTCGGCGCGTTTGGCGATGCAGTCGATGAAGCCGTGCGCGAGCAGGTACTCGGCGGTCTGAAAGTCGTCGGGCAGCTTCTGCTTGATCGTCTGCTCGATCACGCGGCGCCCGGCGAAACCGATCATCACGCCCGGCTCCGCGATGTTCACGTCGCCGACCATGGCGTAGCTGGCGGAAACGCCTCCCGTGGTGGGGTGCGTGAGGATCGAGATGTAGGGCACGCCCGCGCGATGGAGGCGCGACAGCCCCGCGCAGGTCTTGGCCATCTGCATCAGGGACAGGATGCCCTCGTGCATGCGCGCGCCGCCCGAGGCGGAAACGATGACGCAGGGCAGGCGGTGCTTGAGGGCGTATTCGGCGGAGAGGAGAATCTTTTCTCCCGTGCCGCTGCCCAGGCTCCCGCCCAGGAAGCGGAAGTCCATGATCGCGACGACCACGGGGGTGCCGTGGATGCGGCCGCGTCCGGTGACGACCGCCTCGCGCATGCCGGTCTCCTTCTGGGCGGCGGCGGACTTCTCGGCGTAGGGGCCCTTGGCGTCGGAGAAGCGCAGGGGGTCGCTGGTGCCGATGTGCGCGTTGAGCTCGTCGAAAGTGCCGCCGTCGATGAGGAGATCGATGCGCTGCTGGAACGTAATGCGGTCGTGGAAGCCGCACTTGGGGCACACGTTGAGCCCCTTGGACCACTCTTCCCGGAACACGTGCGCCTTGCATCCCGGGCAGACCGTCCAGAGATCCTCCCTCTCGACCTGTCTCCTCTCGGATTGCGACTTCAGATTGAACCAGCCCACTTCCGTCTCCTTGCCGCGGCAGTATGACGCAGAGGGGTGGGGGGCGACAATCAGAAAAAACGTACGGCGAGCCGTCAGTCACACGGTGGGGAACCGCGGTAGGGCGGGGCCTCCCGCCGCGCCGTGGCGGACCGGGACGGTCCGCCCTACCGTTGCTCCCCCCCGGTTCTGAGGCCTCGCCGCGAATGTTCGATTGAAAGCGCCTGCGTGCGGGGTATGATGGACCCGTGGAGCAGGTGAGCGCGTTCACGGCGCCCGCGCGGCAGCGCCGGGTGGGTGAGCGCAAAACGCGCAGGGACGTCCGGAAATGAGAGAGGACAGGCCCGGGAACGGAGTGACGGCGTTTCGCGCGGCGCTTCCGGCGGCCTTGGCGGCGGCGTTTGTCGTCGCGGGCTGCGAGCCGGCGGGCCGGCCGGTGGCCGTTGACGTCCGCGCTTCGGCCACGGTGGAGCCTCCGTACCGGAACATGGTGGTGCTCTTCCGGTTCTACGTGAACGGCGAGCCGGCGCACAGCGCCACTCCCGCCGTGGGAATGGCGCCGTCGCGGGCGGACTACGCGACGCGGCTTTCGACGGGCGACAGCGTCGGCGTCACGGCCGCGGTCTACTGGAACAACGGGACGGAATACGTACCCGTGACCGAACCCGAATCGCGCGATCTGAGCTACGCGCGGGCGCGGGATCTGGCGGAAACGTCCGGCGGGAAAGACGAGTTGCGCTGCGTGTGGAACGTGGACTTGCGGCTGGTCATCCCGCAGTGATTCCGCCCGGCGCCGCCCGGGCGGGGCCGGGCGGGGGAAGAACCGGCACAACGGGTATGAATAGAGGCTTGAACGCGTCCCGCGGCGGTGAGAAAATCGGGGCATGAAAACGGCAGCGACTCTCAGGAAGATAGCCGCGCTGGCCTTTGCGCTGGGCATGTGCGGCCTGCCCGCCGCGCGTGGCGACACGGAGCTGCGGACATACCCCCTGACCGCGCCCGACGCGGAGGCGATGGTCGAGGCGGTCAGGCTGCTCGCCGGGCCCGGCGGCCGCGTCATCCACGACAGGGGATCCAGCCGGCTGTTTGTGCTGGCCGCCCCTGACGACCACGCCAGGATTGCGGCCCTGCTGAAGGAAGCCGACGTGCCCCTGCGCAACGTACGCGTGGACGTGGCGATCGATGACGCCGGCAGCTCGCGCGAGGCGGCGGCGGGCGCCACGGGCGCGGGCGAGGTCGCGGTCACGCCGCGCGGAACGGGTTGGCGGGCGCGGGTAACGCCGTTTGCGCGCGCGCACAGTTCGCGTCAGACGGGCAGCGTGCAGCAGTCGCTGGTCGTGCGCGACGGCGGCGAGGCGCTCATCCGGGTTGCGCGCCAGGTGCCTTACGAGGAAACGCTTGTCGAATACGGGCGCCGCTGGGGGTACATCGAGCGTCGCCTCGTCATGCGCGAAGTGGGCGCGGCGCTGCGTATCCGGCCCCGCATAATCGGCGACGGGCCGCTGATAGCGCTGCGCATAACGCCGGAGCTCAGCGGCGTGACCGATGACGGCACGCGCTCCATCCAGTACGCGCGGGCGGCGACGGAGGTTACGGTGCGCGACGGCGAGGCCTTCGATCTCGGAGGGCTGAGCGAGGAGAGGGAGTTCTACAGCATGTTCCTGGTGGGGGTGGACAGCCGCGGCAATCAGCGTCAGCTCACGATCACGGCCACGCCGCGGATCATGGCGCCGTGAGTTCCGGGGCGCGGGGGGCGGCCGCGGCCGGGCGACGGGGATCGGCAGGACGGGAGCGGGCAAGTCGCGCGCCCGCTTTGCTGCCTCCCTTCCCGCCGACGCCTGTCGCGCCTCACGCCCGGAAGGAGCAACTTGAACGGCGGTCCGCGAAGAGTGTGCGTTCTGGTGAACCCGAAATCCGGGCTGGGGACGTCTTTCAGCTCCCTGCGCCGGGCGTTTGACGGGTACTGGGAAGTCGCGGGCGTGGACCTGGTCTACCGTTTCTGCCAGAGCGTGCAGGACGGCGCGGACAAGGCGGCGCGGGCCGTGGCGGAGGGCGCCGACACGGTTATCGCGGTCGGCGGCGACGGCACGGTCAGCACGATCGGGCGCGCGCTGGTGGGGACCGGGGCGGCGCTGGGCATCGTGCCGACGGGAAGCGGCAACGGCCTGGCGCGGCATTTCGGCATTCCGCTGTCCGCCATGCGCGCCGTCCAGGCCATCGCGCGCGCCGAAGCCCGGCCCATCGACGTGGGCATGGTCAACGGCCGGCCTTTCCTGGTCACGTGCAGCATGGCATGGGACGCTTCCATCGCGCAGGCCTTCGCCAAGATGCCCTTTCGCGGAATTCTGCCCTACGTGATGGCCGGCGTGCAGGAATTCCTGGGCTATGTCGCCGAGCCCATGGAGGTCACGCTGGACGACGGGAAGACGCTGCGCTTCGAAGATCCGATCGTCTTCACCATCGCGAACCTGAGCCAGTACGGCGGGGGGGCGATCATTGCGCCGGACGCGAAAGCGGATGACGGCAGGCTCGAGCTCGTGGTGGGCTTGCGCAAGGATGCGCCCAAGCTCCTGATCAATATCGGGCGCCTGTTTGACGGCACCATGAATCGTCTTCCGGAGGTTGTTTCGCGGCGCTTCGCGTCGCTCGTTGTGCGGCGGGCGCGCGCCACGCCCGTGCAGGTTGACGGCGAGCTTGTGGAGGTTCCGCGCGAGATCGAAATCACGGTGCGGCCCCGGGCCCTGAATGTTCTGGTGCCGCCCGGATCCTGATCAGTACTGCTTCTCGTACTCGCCCTTGCCGAGCCGCTGCAGCTTGTGGAAGCCGGTGTCCCTGGCGCGCGCATCGAATCCGGACCTGGACACGCCGACGGACGGGGCGGATACGCGCCTGCGCACCGGCGCGCCGCAGCGCGGGCACCGGCTCAGGGGCGCAGCGGCCATTTTCTGCAGCGTCTCAAAGCCGTTCGCGCAATGCGCGCAGCTTCGGGCAGGATTCCGGGCCTCGTATTCGTAAATGGGCATGGCCGTTTTTTCGGCAGCGACACCAGTGTGCCGAAACCCGCGGCGGGAGCAACAAGAAAGGAATCCGACAACAAAAAGGGGTCTTGCGCCCGCCGCGGCAACGAGGCAAGATGGCTTCCACGGAAGCGTTGCCCGCGTGGGCGTCAAAGGGCGCGTGCCCGTACCATCCGGGAATGCTCCGGCGGCGGGTCAGGCGGCGCAAAGAAGGAGGTGCATCGCCATGAAGGTGGGGAGGACGTATCTTCAACTGGCAGGGGCGGCCGCGGCGCTTGCGTTGCTCTGCATGGGATGTGAATGGGGGAGCGGGGACGGCGGCGAGGACGAGGAGAAGAAGGACGGGCAGACCGAGCAGAAGACCGAGGAGCAGGAGAGCACGCAGACGGAAAGCAGGCCGAACGTCACGGGCGATTGGGAATTCGAGCTGACGCCGACGGCGGGCGTGCCGGTCGAGCACGACTACGAGCTCACGCAAACGGGCGCGAGCGTTGACGGCGAGTGGGATGGCAGCGGAACGGGCGGGGACGTTTCCGGCACGGTGAACGATGACGGAGACGTGAAGCTGGTTTCCACGGTCGACAGCATGCCCGGACATTCGTTCAAGCTGGAAGGCACGGTCAGCGGGAACGGCGAAGAGATGAACGGCACGTGGACCTCCACCTGGGGGCCCAAGGGTACGTGGAAGGCCAAGAAGGAATGAAGCCGCCGGCCCGCCGGTTTCGCGAAGAGGGAACGGTGTCGCGGGCGGTCCGTCCGGCGTCCGGTTGACGGCATGCAGTTTTCGTGCGTTTTCCTGTTGCCTTGCGCGGGCAGGGTGGGGTAACGTACGCGCTCATCGGACGTGTGGTCCGAAGAAGGGAGAGGCGTGATGGCGAAGATGACCAAGTCTCAGATCATGGCGGGTGTGGCGGATGCGGCGGGGATTTCCAAGAAGCAGGCCGCGGCGGCAGTCGAGGCGCTGGTGAAGCTGTCGTACAAGGGCGCCAGGGACGGGTTCATGATCCCGGGCCTCGGCAAACTGGTGATGGTGCGGCGCGCGGCCCGCATGGGGCGCAACCCCGCGACGGGCGAGCAGATCTCGATTCCGGCGAAGACCGTCCTGAAGTTCCGCCTGGCCAAGGCGGCGAAGGACGCGGTGCTTCCCAAGAGGTAGCGTGCCTGCACGCGTAGCGCATGAACGGCCGCGGCCCCATGGGCCGCGGCCGCCGCGCTTAATGCAGCGGCGCGCCTGCCATGCCGTCCTCCGGCCGGAAGGAACGAAGCGATGACCGACAAACCTCCGGAACACGGGCCTCGCGCCCTCGAAGAGCAGTTGCGCGACCTCATGCGCAAAGCGGGAATGTCTCTGGGCGCGATGCCCGACAAGGCGCCGGAGGCGGAACCCCCCGCGGCGGCGGGGCGTCTCAAGGCGGTGCGCGAATTCGCGCTCAAGCCGCGCGACCTGTTCAACCACTTCGGACGTTTTGTCATCGGGCAGGAAGAGGCCAAGCGCGTGCTGTCGGTCGCGATCTGCGACCATTACAACCACGTGCGCCGCTGCATCGAGAACCCGCGTCTCGCCGAGGAGGAATACGCCAAGCACAACATCATCCTGCTGGGGCCGTCGGGCGTGGGCAAAACCTACCTGATGCGCTGCGCCGCGCGCCTGATCGGCGTGCCGCTGGTCAAGGCGGACGCCACCAAGTTTTCCGAGACCGGCTACGTGGGGCACGACGTGGAAGACCTGGTGCGCGACCTGGTCAAGGCCGCCGACGGCGACGTCGACCTCGCGCAGTACGGAATCATCTACCTCGACGAGATCGACAAGATCGCGGGGCAGGCCACGGGCGGCGGACGCGACGTGTCGGGCCGCGGCGTGCAGGTCAACCTGCTCAAGCTCATGGAGGAAACCGACGTCAGCCTGTTCAGCCAGACCGACCTGCTCGGGCAGGTGCAGGCGGTGATGGACCTCCAGCGCGGCAAGGGGCCGGGGCGGCGCACGATCAGCACGCGGCACGTGCTTTTCATCGTCAGCGGCGCGTTCGACGGCCTGTCCGAAGAAGTGCGGCGGCGGCTCCGCGCCGGGCGGATCGGCTTCGCCGCCGCGGCGGGAGGCGAGGGGGACAACACGGCCCTCCTGCGCCTGGCCGAGACGCAGGATTTCGTGAAGTTCGGCTTCGAGACGGAGTTCATCGGCCGCCTCCCGATACGGGTGGTGTGCGAGCCGCTCTCGGCGGACGACCTGGAAGAGATCATGCTGCACTCGGAGGGCAGCATCCTGAAGCAGTATCGGGACGATTTTGAGGGCTACGGGATCGGCTTCCGCGTCGCCGGCGAGGCCGTGAAAGCCGTGGCCGCCGCGGCGTACCGCGAGAATACGGGGGCGCGGGGGCTGATGACCGTCCTGGAGCGCGTTTTCCGCGGGCACAAGTTCGAGCTGCCCTCCACGCCCGTGCGCGCGTTCGAAGTCACGGCCGAGATGGTCGCCGACCCCGGGAAAGCGCTGCGCGGATTGGTCGACAGCGGGACGGCGCGCATGGAAGAGCGCCTGCGCGACGACGTGCGCGCCTACGCGGAGCGGTTCCGCCGTCAACACGGCCTCAGCCTCGCGTTTCGATCCGACGCGGTCGAGGCCGTGGTGGCGCTGTGCCTGGCCGAGCGCAAGAGCGTGGACGAAATCTGCGCGGCGCGCTTTCACGATTTCGAGTACGGGTTGAAGCTGATCGCGCGGAACACGGGCCGCACGAGCTTCGCGGTGACGCGGCGCCTGGTGGAGCATCCGTCGGAAGAACTGTCGCGGCGCATCGCGCGCAGCTTCGCGCGCGCCGGGTGAAGCCCGGGGCGGGCTTGCGCCGCGTGTCGCGGGCCGTGCATGGCGCCGGTTCCGGCCGGCCGGTTTTCTCGGAGGCGGAAGTGCGGCTGCGCGCGAAGGTCGTGATCCTGGGCACAACCGTCGTGCGCGAGCTGTTCGGCGAAGAGAATCCCCTGGGCGAGACGGTGCGCATCAACCGCGTGAACTTCACGGTTATCGGCGTGTTCCCCGTGAAGGGCAGCGAAGGCTGGCGTGACTGGGACGACGTCGCGGTGGTTCCGGTCACGACGGCCATGTACCGGCTGACGGGCGCGCGTTTCGTGGGCAGCGTGGACGCGGAGGTGGCGGCCGCCGGCCTTATCGAGCAGGCCAAGATTAAAGCCGTGGCCATGACGGTCAGCGGCGGGCTGGCCGGAATCGCGCTGGGCGTCGGGGCCGCGGCGGTGCTGGCCAGGCTGGCCGGCTGGCCCGTCAGCCTCAACGTCTGGGCGTTGGGGCTGGCCGCGGCGTTCTCGGTGACGGTCGGGCTTGTCTTCGGGCTGTGGCCGGCGCGGCAGGCGGCGGAGCTGGACCCGATCGAGGCTTTGCGTTATGAGTAGAGTTAAGGAGGTCTCCATGGAAGACCGGGAAGACGACCTGACGCTCAGCGACGAGGAAGAGGCGGCGGGTTTCTCGATCCAGACGCTGGCCTACCCCGAGAACTATGAATTGCCGGGCCTGGGCGGCGACGGGGAGCGCCGCCTGGAGCGCGCCGTGGCGCTGGAAATCGACGAGGAAAACCGCTTCAAGCGGCGGCAGAGCGGCGACGGCTACGTGCTGGAAGTGTTCGACGGCGACGAGTGGTGCGCGGAGGAAGAGTTCGAAACGCTGGACGAAGTGCTCGATTCGGCCGTTTACGGGCGATGGAAAGTCGAGGCTTCGGCCGCGGACGACGCGTTCGGCGACGATGCGGAGCCGGAGGAGGAGTTCTGAGGCTCAACGCAATCAGCGGGCTGGGGATCGTTCTGCTGCTCGGCGTGGCCTGGCTGTGTTCCGCCGACAGGCGGCGCATGAACGCGCGCGTCATCGGCTGGGGCGTCGGCCTCCAGCTGCTGCTGGCGCTGTTCATCTTCCGCGTGCCCGCCGGGGCCGCTTTCTTTCTGGCCGTGAACGACGCGGTTGTGCGCCTGATGGAGCCGGCCATGGCGGGGGCGCGGTTCGTGTTCGGCCGCCTGGCGCTGGGGCCGCCGCATCCGGAATCGCTGGGCCTGTTCATCGCGTTCCAGGTGTTCCCGACCATAATATTTTTCTCGGCGCTGATGGCCGTGCTGTATCACTGCAACGTGATGCCCTTCCTGATCCGGGCGTTTGCCCGCGTGTTCAGCGGGTTGATGGGGATCTCCGGCGCGGAGTCGCTGTGCGCCGCCAGCAACATCTTCGTGGGCGTCGAGTCGGCGCTGACCGTGCGGCCGCACCTGGACAACATGACGCGCTCGGAGCTGTGCACGATCCTGACCGCGGGCATGGCCACGGTGGCGTCGAGCGTCTTCGGGGCCTATGTGCTTTTCCTGCGCCCCGCCTTCCCGAACATCGCCGGGCATCTCATTTCGGCCTCCATCATGTCCGCTCCCGCGGCGCTGGTCATGTCCAAGATCATGCTGCCGGAAAGCGGCGCGCCCGCGACCCTGGGAATCGCCGTGAAGCCGCACTATGAGAGGGCCTCCGGCCTGTTCGAGGCCGTTATCCAGGGCGCCAACGCGGGCCTGCGCCTCGTGGGAGGCATCATGGCGCTGCTCATCGCCGTGCTGGGCCTGGTGGCGCTCGCGGACCTTGTGCTCGGAGGGCTTGGGGCGCAGGTCAGCCGCCTGTGGGGCGTTGACCTGGAGTGGTCGCTCAAGGGCCTGCTGGGCTACGTCTTCTATCCGTTGACGGTGATCCTGGGCGTTGCGCCCGAGGACGCCTGGCCCGTGGCGCGCCTGATCGGCGAGCGCGCGGTGGGCACCGAATTCGCCGCGTACCAGAGCCTCTCGGCCCTGCTGGCCACGCCCGGCGGCCTGGCGGACCCGCGTTCCGCGGTGATTGCGTCGTATGCGCTGTGCGGTTTCGCGCACGTGGCATCGCTGGGCATCTTCGTGGGCGGCACGGCCGCGCTGGCGCCGTCGCGCACCGCGGACCTGGCCAAGGTCGGCTTCCGCGCCCTGATCGCGGCGACCCTGGCCTGCCTGCTCACGGGCGCGGTTGCGGGCGTTTTTCTGGACGGCTCGTCGCTCCTGCTGGGGAAGTGACCCCGCGGAGAGCGCCGGCAGAGGCGAAAGGAAACCGCCGCTGTTGTTGAACAGGCCGCGCTAGGCCGGCAGCTCTTTCACCGCGCGCATCAGTTCCGCGAGGTTTTCGTCGGCCGTGCGCCCGGCCAGGCGCGGAAAGCGCCCGGCGGACATGACGTACTCGTTGTGACGGGTCATCATGATCTTGCCGTCGCGCGTTTCCAGGCGGCGCACGCCGCGCGCCGCGCAGAGCACCCGCAGCCGCGCCAGCCGCAGCAGGCGTTCCACGGCCGGGGGCGGGGGCCCGAAGCGGTCGCGCAGCTCCTCGCGCAGCAGGTCCACGTCCTTCTCCGCGGCGCACTCCGCGAACTTGCGGTACGCGCCGACGCGCAGGCGTTCGTCCTCGACGTAGGCCGCCGGAAGGAACGCGGCCGAGGGGGACGCCGCCGCGGCCGGCGAGAGGTCCACGCAGTCGAGCCGCAGCTCCGTGTCCACGATCGCGGGCGGCGGCTCGCCCTTGAGGGACGCCGCCGCGCGCCTGAGCATCTGGCAGTACAGGCCGAAGCCGACCGCCGCGATGTGGCCGCTCTGTTCCGCGCCCAGCATGTTGCCGGCGCCGCGCATCTCGAGGTCCCGCAGCGCCAGGCCGAAGCCGGCGCTGAGCCCCGAGTAGCGCTCGATGGCCTGGATGCGTTTGCGCGCGGCGGCGTCAACCGGGCCCTTGCCGGGCAGCAGAAGGTAGGCATAGGCCTTGCGGTTGGATCGGCCGACCCGGCCGCGGAGCTGGTAGAGGTCCGCCATGCCGAAGCGGTCGGCGCGATCGATCAGGATGGTGTTGGCCCGCGGAATGTCCATGCCGCTTTCGATGATCGTGGTGCACAGCAGCAGGTCGATGGATCCCGCGATGAAGCGGTGCATCACGGCGGCCAGTTCGCCGGCGGCCATGCGGCCGTGGGCCACGGCGATGCGGGCCTCCGGCACCACGCGCTCAAGCCGCTGGCGCACGCGCTCGACGGTCATGACGCGGTTGTGCAGGAAGAACACCTGGCCCTCGCGGTTGATCTCCCGCAGGACGGCGTGGCGCACGACGTCGTCGGTGTGGCGCGCGACGACCGTCTCGATGGGCACGCGCTCCAGGGGCGGCGTCTGCAGCAGGCTCATGTCGCGCACGCCGGTCAGGCTCATGTACAGCGTGCGCGGAATGGGCGTGGCCGAGAGGGTCAGGATATCCACGGGGACCGCGGATTGCTTGAGCGCCTCCTTGTGCTCCACGCCGAAGCGCTGCTCCTCGTCGATGATCAGCAGGCCGAGCCGCGCGAAGGCGATGCCGGGCTGCACGAGCGCGTGGGTGCCGATGACGATGTCGACCGTTCCCGCGCGCAGGCCGGCCAGGGTCTCGCGGCGGCGTGAGGGGGCGCAGAAGCGGCTGAGCATCTCGATGCGCACGGGGAACGGCGCCATGCGGCGGGTGAAGGTCTCGTAGTGCTGCTGGGCCAGCACCGTGGTCGGGACCAGCACCGCGACCTGGCGCTGGTCCATCACGGTCTTGAACGCCGCGCGCATGGCGGCCTCGGTTTTGCCGTAGCCGGCGTCGCCGCAGACGAGGCGGTCCATGGGGCGGACGTTCTCCATGTCCCGCTTGATTTCCGCGATGACCCGCTGCTGGTCCGTGGTCTCGCGGAAGGGAAAGGCCGTCTCGAATTCGTGCTGCCAGGCCGTGTCGGCGCTGAAGGCATGGCCGGCCTGCAGGCTGCGGCGCGCCTGCGTTTCGAGCATGCGCGACGCGAAATCGGCGACGGCCTTTTCGGCGGCGGTCTTTTCCCTGGCCCAGCGGCGGCCGCCGAGACGGTGCAGCGCCGCCTTGTGTTGCGGCGTTCCCACGTAGCGGCTGAGAAGGGCGGCGTGCGCGACCGGCACGTGCAGGCGCGCGTTGTCCGCGTACTCGATCGTCAGGACTTCCTGCAGGCGGTCGTCGAGCCGGATTTCGTTAAGTCCGAGGTAGCGGCCGATGCCGTGCTGCTCGTGAACGACCAGATCCCCGGGCTCGATTTCGGACAGGTCGGCCACGCGGTCGCCGGCGAAACGCGCCGGGGCGCGGCGGTCGCCCTCGGGATCGTAGTGGCGGTCGAGGCTCTTGCGGCGTCCGTAAAGATCCGATTCCGCGGCCACGGCCAGCCCCAGTTCGTCGCAGAGGAAGCCCTCGGAGAGAATTCCCACGCGGTGCGGCAGGGGATCGGGCTTGTTTCTTCCGGCCGTCCCCGGCATCTCGCGGAAATGCGCCAGGGCCCCCGGCGTATCCAGAAGCACGAGCACGGTCTGTCCGGACGCGGCGCGTTCGCGCAGCTCATCCAGCAGCGCGCGCCGGGAGGCGTCGGTTATGTCCGGCTGAAACAGGGACCGCGGGACCTCCGCGACCCGTCGCAGCGGCCGCATCGGCGGCAGCGGCCAGGCCTCCTGCGCGCCTTCCCCGGCGGCGGCGGCGGTGTGAACGTGGGCGTATGCGCCGCCCCTGAGCCGGGCGCGCACGCCCCGGTACGGGATCAGCGCGTCGGCGGCGCCGGATTCGGCGGCGCTTTCCTCGCAGATGGAAGCGCGATCCCGGATGTCGGCTTCGCGGCTCCAGAATACGATTGCGTCCGGAGGCAGGTAGGAAAATAGCCACGCGTCTTTCCCGCGATCCGTTCCGTCCGCCGTCCGTTCCCGCGCTGGCGGCAGGCGGCAGGCGTCCAGCCTGCGCACGGAGCGCTGGTCCGCCGGATTGAAAGCGCGGATGGATTCCACGGTGGGGCCGAAGAACTCGACGCGCAGGGGCCACGGCTCCGTCGGCGGCCAGACGTCGAGGATGCCGCCCCGCAGGGAGGCCTGCGTCTTCCGCACGACTTCCGCCTCGAAGAGGTACCCGGCGCCGGCGAGCGCGGCGGTGAGCGACTCGAGATCCGCGTCGCGGCCGACGGCGACGTCCAGCCCGCCGCGTTCCAGCGCTTCGGGCGCGAGCGTTTTCTGCATGAGGGCCTGGATGCAGGTGGCCACGATGACCGGCCCGCGCTCCCGGCCGGGCGGCGGTCGCGCCAGCGCCTGCAGGGCGCGCAGGCGGTGGCCGGCGAGATCCGCGTCTCCGGACGTGTCCCGGGACGGCGGGCTCTCGAGGGCGGGGTAATACAGCGGCGCGGCGCGCGCGGCGTCGCCGCCGGCGGTCGCGCGCAGCGTGAGCAGGTCGCGGTGCAGCATCTCCAGGGTCTGGGGGCCGTCGCTGACGCACACCACGGGACGCCCCCCGCGCGCGCAGGCCAGGGCCAGCGTCGCCTCGGCCGAAAGCGGCATGGAGGGGAGAGCGCAGGGCAGCGGATCGCGGAGGAGTTCCGCGAGGCGGTCCGAAAGCGCGGCTATGACTTGCTCGAGGTTCACTGCTCGCCGCGCGGCGCGCCGGTCAGTAGCCCCGCCGCAGGTGTGAGGGCGGAATGCGAAGGACCAGCCGGTACTTGGCGATCGTGCGCCGCGCGATGTGGATGCCCTTGTCTTTGAGGATGGCCGCGATGTCCTGATCCGCCAGGGGCCTGGTCGGATCCTCGGCCGCCACGATGCCGGCGATCATGTCCTTGACGGTCTTGTTCGAGACCTCGGTGCCGTCCCTGGTCTTGATGCCGGGCGTGAAGAAGTACTTGAGCTCGAACACGCCGCCGGGCGTGCGCATGTACTTCCCGGAGACGGCGCGGCTCACCGTCGTCTCGTGGACTCCCGCGGCGGCGGCGACCTCCGCCATGGTCAGCGGCTTGAGCTGCGCGATGCCGTTGTCGAGGAAGTCCTTCTGGCGCGCCACGATCTCGGACGCGATTCTGTAGATCGTGCGCTGCCGCTGATGAATGCTCTTGATCAGAAACGCGCCGGCGCGGATGCGCTCGCGGATGTAGGACTTGGTTTCGTTGCTGGTGGCGGGGTCGGACAGCAGCGCGCGGTATTGCTTGCTGATGCGCACGTGCGGCAGGCGGTCGTCGTCGAGGACGATGACGTATTCGCCGTTCACCTTCTGCACCACGATTTCGGGGTGGATGTAGGCGGCTTCCTCCGATGAATAGGCGCGTCCGGGTTTGGGGTCCAGCGTGCCGATGAGCTGGGTCGCGTCCTTGACTTCCTCGATCGTGACTTTAAGCGCCCGGGCGATGTCGGGAATCTTGCGGGCGGCGAGCTTGTCGAGGTGCTCGTTGACGACGGCCGCGGCGGTGGTGTCGGCCTTGTCCAGGCGCTCGAGCTGGATCAGCAGGCACTCGCGGAGATCGCGCGCGCCGATTCCGGGGGGGTGGAAGTCCTGGATGGTGGAAAGCACGTCGGCCACGTGGGCCGGATCGTAGTTGGCGGAGGACGCCAGGTCTTCGACGGAGGCGACCAGATAGCCGTCGTCGTTGATATTGCCGATAATCAGCGTGCCGATCTGCACGTCCGTTTCGGAGAGCTCGGCCAGGCGGAGCTGCCGCATCAGGTGCTCCTGCAGGGACTCGCGCTGGGGCAGGGAATCCAGAACGAACTGACGCTTTTCCGCCGCCTCGGGCGTGTACGGCATGTTGTCGGCCTGCTGGAGAAAGTAGTCGCGCCACTCGTCGTCCAGCTGCGCCAGGGCTTCGTACTCCGTGTCGAAATCAAGCTCCTTCGATTCCTCGGTCTGGCCGCTGCCCGGCTCAAGCTCCACCTTCTCCGAGTCGAGCAGTTTCTCCTCGATGGTGGGGTTCTGCTCGATCTCCTGCTGGATCAGCGCGCGCAGCTCGAGCACGGGCAGTTGCAGCATTTCGAGGGACTGCCGCAGCTGGGGCGCCAGCACCATCTGGAGCTGTTGGCGCTGCGCAAGGGACAATGTCTGCGTCTGTGCCATGACGTTTCGACAAACCGGTGAACTTCCTCGCTGCAACTCTAACGCCGCGGTCGAATGACTCAAGAAAATTGTTTGCGCGCGGCCGACGCCCCGTCGTATTAAGCGGGCGGCCGGCAACGAACGGGGCCGGGCCGGAAGCCCCCGGGAGCGTCCTCACAGACATGTCGCTGAGACTGTGCGTATTGGGAAGCAGCAGCGCCGGCAACTGCACGTTCGTTGCCTCGGACGCCACGCGCATCCTGATCGACGCCGGGCTGAGTTTCCGGGAAGTCGCCGGCCGCCTGGCCGTTCTGGGAGAGGATGCCGCGGCGCTCGCGGCGGTATGCATAACGCACGAGCACGACGACCACACCTCGGCCCTGGCCGTTCTGCACCGCCGCGTCGACGCCGCGCTTTACGCCAACAGCGGGACCATCGATGGGCTGCGGCGTTCGCCCCGGCTGAGCGCCCTGCCGTGGAACGTCTTTGTCACGGGTTCGGCTTTCCAGGTGGGCGACCTCACGATAACGCCGTTTTCCGTGCCGCACGACGCCTACGACCCCGTCGGATTCACGGTGCGCTGCGGGGATGCGGCGGCGGGGATCGTCACCGACATGGGAACGGGCACGACGCTCATCCGCGAACACCTGCGCGCCTGCCGGGTGGTCGTCGTCGAGTCGAACCATGACGCGGCGCTGCTGCGGGACGCGCGGCGCCCGTGGTCGCTCAAGCAGCGCATCGCCGGCCGCCAGGGCCATCTTTCCAACGCGCAGGCGGGCGCGCTTCTGGCCGACCTGTCCGGCTCCGGCCTGCAGGCCGCTTTCCTGGCGCATCTCAGCGCCGACTGCAACCGGCCCGATCTGGCGCTGCGCGAGGTGCGGGCGGCCCTGGCGGCCGCGGGGCGGGAGAACCTTGTCGTGCATCTTACCTACCGCGATCGGCCGAGCGCGATGGCGGTTGTCGGGTAGGGAAGATGGTTGTCGGTTGTGGGCTGTCGGCTGACTGACGGCCGACAACCTCCTCGCGGACGGCGTCCGCCGCCCGCTCGTCCGCTCCGGGCGGGCCGAGGGCGCTTGCCACGGCGGCCAGGCCCTCAACCATGCGCGCCCGCGCGGGGGTTGCGGCGAGCAGCGGCTCCAGGGCATCCGCCAGGGCGGCGGGCGTGGCGTCGTTCTGCACGAACTCGGGGCAGAGCCTCTTGCCGGCCACCAGGTTGACCATGCCGATGTGCGGCACCCTGACCAGGAAACGGCACACGAGAAATGTAAGGGGCGAAGTGCGGTAGACGACTGCCATGGGACAGCCCATCAGGGCCGCTTCCAGGGTTGCCGTGCCGGACGCCACCAGCGCGGCATCCGCCTGCCGCAAGACCTCGCGCGTTCGGCCGACCACGACTTCGGCGGCGACGCGGCCGGAGGCCGCCCCCCCCGCCAGGCCGCGCCGCGCCAGTCCGGCGATGCGCTCGGAGGGCGAGGCGACGAGGAACCCGGCGCCGGGATGCCGCGCCGCCAGGCGCGCCGCGGCCTCGCGCATGCAGGGCAGGATCATTTCGATCTCGTTGGCCCGGCTTCCCGGCAGCAGCGCCACGCGCGGGGTTCCGCTCCACGGCAGGCCCGCGCGGGGCGCCGCGCGCGCCGCGGCGGCTTCAGCCACGAGGGGATGGCCGACGAAATCGACCCGCGGGCCCGTGTCGGCGAAGAATTCCCGCTCAAAAGGGAAGATCGAAATGAGGCGATCGACGGAGCGCGCCATCCTGCGAATGCGCCCGCGCCGCCAGGCCCAGACCTGCGGGCAGACGTAGTAGATAACCTTCAGCCCCATGCGGCGGGCGGCGGCGGCGAAAGGCAGGTTGAATTCGGGAAAGTCCACCAGCAGGACGGCGTCCGGGCGGCGCGCGCCCGCCGCGCGCCGCATCTCGCGGAACACGCGATAGAAGAAGGGCAGCCGCCGCGCGACTTCCGGAATGCCCATCACGGCCATGTCGGCCACGTCGTAGAGCGTTTCCGCGCCGGCCGCGCGCATCTCGGGGCCGCCGATGCCGAAGAACGACGCGTCGGCCAGCCGGCCGCGCAGCGCCCGCAGAAGTCCCGCGGCGCGCATGTCGCCGGACACCTCGCCGGCAATGACCATCAGCGTTATCACTCGGTTCCTTCGCGCCGTGCGCGCTTTCGAAAACGACGCCTCCGGCTACGAGGGCCGGGTGGCAACCACGCGGCGGATGTCCACCGCGAGCTTGAGGGCTTCGGACGCGTGCCGGGCCGTGACCACGGGGTCGCGCCGCTGCCGCACACACCCCACGAAAGAGGCCAGTTCAGCGGCGAGCGGCTCGCTTTTCTCGATCGGGACCGCCTCCGTCCGGATGCCGGACGGCGTCCGGCGCATGAGCTGGCCCGCCTGGGCCCTGTAGTCCAGCGAGACGTAGGTGTCCTCCTGGAAGACCCTGATCTTGCGCATCTGCTCCTGGCTGATGCGGCTGGCGGTGACGTTGGCGACGCAGCCGTTCGCGAAGAGAATGCGCGCGTTGGCGATGTCTTCGCTCGGGCTGAGAACCGGCACGCCCACGGCGCGGATTTCGGCGGCCGGCGATCCGACGAGGTGCAGGATGATGTCCAGGTCGTGGATCATCAGGTCAAGGATCACGCTTACCTCGGTGCCGCGCGGCGCCGCGCCGGGACGGGGCGGGGGATAGGTGGCCAGCCGGATTGCCTCGATGAAGCGCGGCCGCGCGAGATGCGCTTCGAGGAACCGCATGACCGGGTTGAAGCGTTCCACGTGGCCGACCTGCAGAATGATCTGCCTTGCGCGGGCCAGGTCGACCATGGCCTCGGCCTCCTCGGTCGTGGCCGCGATGGGTTTTTCGACGAGCAGGTGCAGGCCGCGGTCCATGAGATCCATGGCGAGCGGGTAATGCGCGTCGGTCGGCACCGCGACGCTGGCCGCTTCCACGGCTTCGGCCAGGGCGGCCGCCTTCTCGAAGGCGCGCGTGCCGCAGCGGCCGGCGACTGCGGCGGCGCGGGCGGGATCGAGGTCATGAACGCCGACGAGTTCGACGCCTTCCGTGGCCGCGTAGATGCGCGCGTGATGCTGCCCCAGGCTGCCCACGCCGAAAACGCCCAGCTTGAGGCGCGCGCTCATTCCGCCGCGCCCCTCCGGGCGTCCGCCGCGAGCACGGCCAGTCCCATGCGGTCCGCTTCGGCGACAAACCTTTCGCGTTCGAGCAGGATCGTGCGGTGCGCCTCGACCGCCAGGGCGCCGGCGCCGATGCGGCGCATGACGCGCAGCGTTCCCAGGCCCGCCACGGGGATGTCGAAACGCATATCGTGTCCGGCCTTGGCGCCCTTGACGACGACGGCGCCGCGGCCGGCCAGGCGTCCGGCGCGCCGGATGGTCTCGTCCGTGCCCTCGAAGGCTTCGGCGGCGATCACGGTGCCTTCCTTGACCACGATCGTCTGGCCGATGTCCAGCGCGCTGAGAACGCGCACCGCGGCCATGCCGAGCGCGATGTCGCCCTCTTCGCGCGGGGTGGGAGCGCGGCGGGTGAGCAGGCCGGGAGCCGGCATGTGGTCGGCCATGAACGAGTGCGCCGGGAGGAGCGCGATGCCGATGGCCTGCAGTTCCTCGGCCACGGCGCCGAAAATGGTATGGGCGTTGCGCGCCGGAAGCCCTTTCAGGAGGGCGAGCGTGCGGCCGTCGAGGCGCGTGTGGAACAGGTGGCGCGGGGTGAGCTGGCCGGCCATGACCGCGTGCCGCGCGCCGGTTTCGCGCAGGGCGTCGAGCAGGCCTCCGAGCCGGCCCATGTGGATCCAGCGCACCGAATCCGCGCGCGCGGCGATGGCGCGCTCGGTTTCGCCCCGGAAGGCCACGGCGTGGATGCGGCGCACGCCGGCCTTGCGCGCCCCCTGGGCCACCAGCAGCGGGTACACGCCGCGTCCGGCGATCAGCCCCAGGGCGTCTGGAAGCATCTCGGTCATGCCGGACTATTGCGGCGGAAAGACGCGCATGCCCTTGGCGATCTTGTCCGCTCCGCTGAGGGGCCTGGCGTAGGAGACCTTCTCCTTGACCTCCGTCACCTCGGCCGTGCCGACGACGGTCATCTCCGAATCGAGCTTCTCCCCGGTGTCCTCGTCCACAAGCTCCTCCACGTTGCCGATCTGGAACTTCATGCCGGGGGCGACGCCTTCCCGGGAGCCGCGGTTGATGACGACCCTGCCGTCCTTGGCCAGCATGACCGTTCCCTGCCACGGGATGCCTTCGAGCTGCCTGGTCAGGAAGTCCACGGCCTGCCTGACGGCGTCTTCGCAGGCCTTGCCCACGTTGTCGTTCTGGAACCCGGCGAGGTCGCCGGTCAGACCGCCGAGGAGCGATCCGTAGTAGCCAACCGAGAGGCCCTTGCGCCCCGACTGGCCGACGACTTTCTGCGAGGCCTTGACCTGGCCGGTCTCGGAATCCACCAGGTAGATGGTGATGTTGACCTCGGCCTTGCCGCCGCTGCCGCCCAGGCGCACGCCGCGGAAGTTCACCCCGCCGCGGCCGCCGGAGGTGTCATCCTGGACGTGCGTGATCGAGCCGCGCACGAGCAACTGGGCGGGCGTGAGGCGGCCGGTCTTGGGCGCCTTGGCGCCGCCGGCGGTGCGTCCGGAGGCCGCCAGGTCCTGCTCGGCCATGGCTTCGCCGCGCATCTCGGCGTCGCCCAGCACGATGAACTTGCCTGACTGCTGCAGCGCGTCGGTCATGATCGTGGCGAATCCGTTGCCCAGGTCCCAGCGGCCGCTCCAGCCGGCCTCGTTCTGGAACTTGGAAACGGTAACGGAGTAGCGCAGGTTGCCCGCGGCTTCCTCGGCGCGAACGCGGGGCGCGGCGCAGAGCAGGGCGGCCGACGAAACGACATTCAGGGTTTGGAGCACATGACGGTTCATACGCGAATCCTCCTTCTTCCCGTGACCGGTTGCGCGACTCGAGAACCGGGGCAAGTCTAGGCTTGGCGCGGCGGGATGTACATTCGTTTTTCGCAATGGGTCAGAAACCGACGCCTGACTTCCCGTCCGGCACCCGCCGCGGCGGGGCCTACGGCAGGGTGCCGAAGAGCAGGATGCCTTCCCGTTCGACGCGGCGCCACAAGGGAACGTACTGCTCGCGATCCATGGTGTTCGTGTCGAGAAGATAGTGCTCCATCGTAAGGGCGTAGCGGCTGCGAAATGCCTCGGTCAGCGCATTGATCGTTGCCAGCGACCGGATGCGGTTGCGTCCCGATGAGAAGAGCATGGCCAGGGTGACGCGTCCGCCGTAGTCGGTTTCCTCGCGGACGAGCGGGCCGGTGGCCACGGCGGCGATGGGACGCGGGCGCACGATGCGCCGGACGGTTTTGCTCACGTCGTTCCAGAAGAGGTCTTCGGCCTCGAAGGCGGCGCGCATGGCGCGGGTCACGAGGTAGTTGTCCTGGTTGAGGGTGTAGAGATGGGCGGCGCCGCTCTCCTCGCGGTTGACGGCCCGCGCGTCGGCGAGAGCCTGCAGGGCCGTCATCGTGGCGCGGTTGGAGAGTCCGGAGGCGCGTTCCACGGCGCGCCCGGAGAGGGGTTCCTCGGCCTTGAACAGGACGCGGAGCACGATCAACTGGCTGCGGTTGGCCAGGACTGTGTTGAGCCCGTGCATGCGTTCATGCGCCCCCGTCCGCCGCGCGGGCGGCGTCCGGCGGCTGCCGCAGCGCGCGTCGAACCGCTTCCGCGATGTTTGCGGCCAGCCGGTCGGCCGCCTCCCTGGAAGGCGCTTCGACCATCACGCGGCAGAGCGGCTCGGTTCCGGAATAGCGCACCAGCACGCGGCCGCGCCGGCCCAGTTCGGATTCGGCGTCGCGCACGGCGGCGGACACGGCGGCGACCGTTTCCAGGGGCGGCTTGGAAGCCACCCGCACGTTGAGAAGCACCTGCGGCGCGCTTTCCACGACCGCGGCCAGTTCCGAGAGTTTGCGGCCGGAGGAGCAGATGGCGGAGAGCAGCTGCAGGGACGAGATCAGTCCGTCGCCGGTGGTGTGGTGGCTGAGGAATATGATATGCCCGGACTGTTCGCCGCCCAGGACGGCGCCGTTCTTCTGCATCAGCTCCAGCACGTTGCGATCGCCCACGGCGGCCTCCTCGCAGCGGATGCCCATGCGTTCGAGCGCGAGGCGCAGGCCGAGGTTGGCCATGGGCGTGATGACCACCAAGTCGTTGGCGAGCTGGCCGAGCCGCTTGAGCATGGCCGCGCAGATCGCCAGCACGTGGTCGCCGGTGAGCACGGCGCCGGTCTCGTCGACGGCGATGAGGCGGTCGCCGTCGCCGTCGAAGGCGAGCCCCACGTCGGCCTTGCGGCGCAAAACCTCGGCGACGAGGTCGCCGGTGAACTGGGAGCCGCAGTTGGCGTTGATGTTCATGCCGTCGGGCGCGCAGTGGATGGCGGTGACTTCGGCGCCGAGCTCGGAGAGGATGATGGGCGCCACCTTGTAGGTCGCGCCGTTGGCGCTGTCGATCACGACGCGCAGGCCTTCGAGGGTCGCCTGCGCGGGGAACGTGTTCTTGCAGAAGACGATGTAGCGGCCGATGGCGTCGTCGATGCGGTGCGCTTTGCCGACCTTGTCGGCGGTGGGGCGGATGTCCTTGATGCGCCCGCTGGCGATCAGCTCTTCGATGCGGTCTTCGAGCGCGTAGGAGAGCTTGTATCCGTCGCGCGAGAATATCTTGATGCCGTTGTCCTGGTAGGGGTTGTGGGAGGCGGAGATGACGATGCCGGCGTCGGCGCGCATGCTCAGGGTGGTGAAGGCGATGCCGGGCGTGGGCATGGGTCCGACGAGCAGAACGTCCACGCCCATGGAGCAGATGCCCGCCGTGAGCGCGTTCTCGATCATGTAGCCGCTGAGACGCGTGTCCTTGCCGATCACGATGCGGTGCCGGCGGTGGCGGTCGCGCAGGCAGATGTGGGCGGTGGCGCGGCCGATGGCCAGCGCCATTTCGGCGGTCATGGGGTCGGTGTTGGCGACGCCCCTGACGCCGTCGGTTCCGAATAGCTGTCCCATGGCTCGACTCCGTCTTCCTGCCGCCTCCCTCTCCGGGGGCGGATCAGGAAGGCAAGCATAGCGTCGTTGGGCGCGGCAGGCAACGGCTTTTGCGGAGGCTTTGGTGAGGTAGGTTTGTTCCGCGGCGGGTTCGCAAATGGTGAAGGCGGGACGTTGGCCCAGGGGAATGATCCGGATAGGCTCTTGACACTTCGCTGGCGATGGGATATACATGGGATATCCAAAGAGGTGAACCATGATTACGAAGGTGCAAAGCTGGGGCAACAGCCAGGGACTCCGCCTGAACAGGCAGGTGCTGGCAGAGGCACACATTGCGGTGGGCGATGAAGTGGACCTCTCCGTTCGCGATGGTGTCATCCTGGTCGCGCCCGCGAAACGGATTCGAGGCGGTTGCGACCTCCGGGCGCTCGTTGCCCGCATACCGCACGACTACAGGCCGGAAAAGGTCGACTGGGGAAAGCCCGTCGGACGGGAGGTGTGGTAGATGCCGACGTACGTTCCGCGCAAGGGCGACTACATCGCCGTGACATTTGACCCGCAGTCAGGGCACGAACAGAAGGGACGACGCCCCGCACTTGTTGTCAGCAACGACTTGTTCAACCGGAACACGGGGCTGGCCATCGTCTGCCCGATCACGAACACCCGTCGCGGGTATCCCTTCCATGTGCCAATCGAGGACGACGCCAACATCACGGGCGTGGTCATGGTGGAGCAGGTCAAGTCAATCGACTTCCGCGCGCGTGAAGCTCGAAGGATTTCCCGTGCGGCACCGTCCGTATTGGATGTCACGCTTGCGCTGCTCGACGCTTGTATCTACCCGGAGTGGCTCATTCGACGGTTACGGACTTGGCCAGGTTGCGGGGCTGGTCGATGGGGCAGCCGCGCGCGCGGGCCACGTGGTAGGCGAAGAGCTGTTCGGCGATCACCACGGGAATCGCCGACAGAAACTCGGGGCAGGGCGGGATTTCGATGACGTCGTCGCTGACTTCGCGCGCGCCGGCGTCGCCCTGCGTGGCGATGGCGATAATGGGCGACTTCCGGGCCCGGCACTCCTGCATGTTGCCGAGCGTCTTGACCTTGTCGGGCGTATCGGGCACGGCGGCCACGACGGGGACCTCCGAATCGAGCAGGGCGATGGGGCCGTGCTTGAGCTCGGCGGCGTGGTAGCCCTCGGCGTGGATGTACGAGATCTCCTTGAGCTTGAGGGCGCCTTCCAGGGCCGCCGGGTACATGTAGCCCCGCCCGATGTAGAAAAAGTCGCGCGCCCGCGCGTACTTCTCCGCGACCGCGCGGATGAGGTCCGCGCGCTCCAGCACGGCGGCGGCGATGCGGGGCAGGTCGGCGAGGGCGTTGACCATGTGGCGTCCGGCCTCGGCCGAAAGGCGGCGCGTCCGGCCGAAGGCGACGGCCATCATGGCCAGCACGGCAACCTGGCAGGAGAAAGCCTTGGTGGAGGCCACGCCGATTTCGGGGCCGGCGTGGAGGTAGACGCCGCGGCCGGCCTCGCGGGCGATGGTCGACCCGACCACGTTGCAGATTCCCAGCACGACGGCGCCCTTGCGCAGGGCCTCGCGCACCGCCGCGAGGGTGTCGGCGGTTTCGCCCGACTGGCTGACGGCCAGCATGGCGGTGTCGCGCTCGATGATGGGGTTGCGGTAGCGGAACTCGGCGGCCTGCTGAACGTCCGCGGGCAGGCCGGCGAAATCCTCGAAAAGGTACTTGCCGATCATGCCGGCGTAGTAGGACGTGCCGCAGGCCGCGATGATCAGGCGCGATACGCGCGCCATCTCGCGGGCGTCCATCCGCATGCCGCTGAGCCTGGTGGCGCCGTCTGCGGGCAGGAGGCGGCCGCGCGTGACGTCGGCCAGCGCGCGCGGCTGGTCGTGAATCTCCTTGAGCATGAAATGCTCGAAGCCGCCCTTGGCGATCCGGCCGACGTCCCAGTCCACGTGGGTGAGCTCCCGCGAGATGGGCAGGTTGCGGGCCGAGGTGATGTCGACGGCGCCGGCGCGCGCCGCGACGATGTCGCCGTCGTCCAGGAACACGACGCGCGTGGTGTGGCTGACGACGGCGCAGACGTCGGAAGCGACGATCGTTTCGCCGTCGCCGACGCCCACGGCCACGGGGCTGCCGCGGCGCGCCGCGACGATCAGACCGGGATGCCGCGGCGAGACCGCGGCGATGCCGAAGGCGCCTTCGAGCTGCTCGACGGCGGCGGCCACGGCGCGGCGCAGGTCGCCCTCGTAGCACGCGTCCACGAGGTGCGCGATGACTTCCGAGTCCGTCTCGCTGCGGAAGACGGCGCCGCGATCCTCGAGGCGCTGCCGCAGGGCCGCGTAGTTCTCGATGATGCCGTTGTGGACGATGGCGATGCGCCCGTTCGCGCTGAGGTGCGGGTGGGCGTTGGCCGCCGTGGGCGCGCCGTGGGTGGCCCAGCGCGTGTGGCCGATGCCGAGGTGGCAGCGCCCGGCGCAGGCGGAGGCGCGCAAAGCGAGCTCTTTTTCCAGGGCGGCGATCTTGCCGGCGGTCTTGACGACCAGGAGGCGCTGCGCGCCGTCGGGCAGCAGGGCCACGCCGGCCGAGTCATAGCCGCGGTACTCGAGCCTGCGCAGCCCGCAGATGATGACTTCGGGCGCATGGCCCGGTCCGACGTATCCGACGATTCCGCACATGGTTCCGCCTCGGCCGGATATCCGGCCCCTGGAAACAGCACGCCGCCAGCATAGCGACCGGCGCGCCGCCGTGCAACGGGTTTCGGGGACGGTTCTATTGCCGTCGGTTTTATTGCTTGACGCTCGTGAAGGGGTTATTCCAAAGTGCGCAAATTGTGGAACCGCCAGGGCGGTCGGGATGGGAATACGCGCATGTTGAGCAGATTTCTCAGTCTTTTCTCAAACGACATCGGAATCGACCTCGGGACGGCGAACACGCTGGTTTACGTGAAGGACCGCGGCATCGTGCTGCGCGAGCCTTCGGTGGTGGCCGTGCAGGCCGGCACCAAGCGCATCCTGGCGGTGGGCGAGGAGGCCAAGCGCATGCTGGGCCGCACGCCCGGCAACATCGTGGCCATCCGGCCCATGAAGGCCGGCGTGATCGCGGATTTCGAGATCACCGAGGCCATGCTGCGTTACTTCATCAAGAAGGTTCACAACCACCGCAAGATGGTGCGGCCGCGCATCATCATCGCGGTGCCGAGCGACATCACGGAGGTGGAAAAGCGAGCAGTTAAGGATTCGGCCACGCATGCGGGCGCCCGGGAGGTGTTCCTGATCGAGGAACCCATGGCGGCGGCGATCGGCGTGGGGCTGCCGGTTCAGGAACCGGCGGGCAACATGATCGTGGACATCGGCGGCGGCACGACGGAAGTGGCCCTGATTTCGCTGGCGGGCATCGTGTTCAGCCGGACCGTGCGCGTGGGCGGCGACGAAATGGACGAGTGCATCGTCCAGTACATGAAGCGCGTTTACAATCTAATGATAGGGGAACGGACAGCCGAGGAACTGAAGATTTCAATGGGCTCGGCCTACCCGGTCGAGGAAGAGACAAGCGCGGAGGTCAAGGGGCGCGATCTGGTGGCGGGACTGCCCAAGACGCTGACCATCACTTCCGCCGAGGTGCGGGAGGCCCTGCAGGAGCCGGTCTCTGCGATCATTGATGCGATTCGGATTACACTGGAGAGATGCCCCCCGGAGCTGTCGGCCGACCTGGTCGACCGCGGCATGATACTTGCCGGCGGGGGCGCGCTTCTGACCGGAATCGACAAGCTGATCGCCGAGCAGACCGGTTTGCCTGTTCATCTTGCCGACGACCCGCTGAGTGCCGTCGCTGAAGGCACGGGCGTGGTCCTGAACGAGTTGAACTTCCTGCGCAAGACGGCCGCGGATCGCCTGTAGCGGGCTTTTGGCCCGGGATCGCGTCCACCTTCCGTTCCGTTCTTGGTCCCCGGAAGCGGGGACAAGGAGTTGCATTTTGCACAACGACCGCTACCTGGTGTGGATTGTGATCCTGGGGACGGTCGTGCTGCTCAACCTGCCTTTGCCGGCCTCCCTGCGGGTCAAGTCGGGCGTCCAGGACAGCGCGGCGGTGTTTCAGAACGGGATGTCCCTGGTGATTCAGCGCCTGCGGGAGTGGGCGGCGTTCATGGGGGACGCAAAGGCGCGGGTGGCCGAGCGGGCCGCGCTGCAGGAGCGCGTGGCCATGCTTCAGGAGCGCGTGCGCGAGCTGGAGCGCGTGGTGGACGAGAGCGCGGAGCTGCGCAGGCAGGCCGGGTACGCGACGTCCGCGGAATTCAAGCTCGTGCCCTGCCGGGTCGTGTTCCGCGGCGACACGAGCGGGTGGTGGCAGACGATGCGTCTGAACCGGGGCGGCGCGGACGGTGTCGGGACGAACATGGCGGTCATTACGACGGACGGGCTGGTGGGCAGGACCACGACGGTTTCGGCCCGGAGTTGCGAGGTGCTGCTGGTCACGGATCCGAACTGCAAGGTGTCCTGCCGCATTCGGCGCACGGGCGCCTTCGGCATCCTGCGCGGCATGGGGATGTCGCCGGGCGGCACGGGGCGGGCGGAGATGCTGAGCGCCAGCGGCGCGTTCCGCCTGGAATACGTGCCCAAGGAAAGCGAAATGCGCGTGGGGGATGAGGTCGTAACCAGCGGGTTGGGCGGGGTCTTCCCCGAGGGGCTCCTGGTGGGGCGCGTGACGCGGCAGCGCCTGGATGTGTCGGGCATGTATCAGCGCGCGGACGTCATGCCGGCGGCGGACATGGCGTCGTTGCGCTACGTTTTCGTTGTGGCCGGCAAGGCCGCGGCGAAGGAGGAGCGTCGCCCGTGACCTGGGTAATCATGCTCGTCTCGCTGGCGGCGGCGGCGCTGTGCCAGATGTGGCTTCCGGCGCCGGCCTGGCTGGGGCAGGCGAAGTTCCCGGCGCTGATGGCGGTGGTCCTGTACTATGCGCTCAACCACGGAACGGGGGTCATGTTCGGGTGCGCCTTCCTGGCCGGCATGCTGCAGGACGCCCTGAGCCCGATTCCGCTGGGCTACTCCGGCATATGCTTCGCGCTGGCGGGCTGGATCGCGAGCCGGTTCCGGCGCACGGTCCTGCTGGATGCGGCGGTGACGCCGCTTGTTTTCGGGGCGGCGTGCGGGTCCGGCGCGGCGCTTGCGCTTTACGTGATGCTGGCGCGCCAGGGGCTCGTGGCCTGGCCGTACGGCCGCCTGCTGTTGAAGCTCGTCGGGACGGGCGCGCTGGGCGCGCTGTGCACGCTGGCGGCCTTTCTTGCGATCGGGCGTCTCGACCGGCTGGTGGGGCTGACGGAGGCGGTGGAGGAATTCGATGGCCTGGGATGAAAGCGGCGAGTCTTCCGCCATGCGCGTGCGGATCATGATCGCCGCGGTTGCGGCGGCGCTCCTGTTCCTCGGCGGCGCGCTTTGGCGCATCCAGGTGCTCGGCGCGCGCCTGTACATGAGCAGCCTCGAGCAGCAGAGCATGCGCCGCGTCCGTCTGCCCGGCGCGCGGGGCCGGATCCTGGACCGCAACGGCGTGTGCCTGGCCGACAATCGCCCCTGCTACTGCGTGGCGGTGTACGTGGAGGAATTGCGGCGTCCCGGCGGATGGCAGAACACGGTGGACGCGGTGGAGAAGGTGGTGGCATCCGCCGCGGAGGTGCTCGGCTTGAAGGTGGAGATCTCGCGGGGGGATATCGAACGGCACGTGAGCAAACGCCTGGCGCTGCCTTTCATCGCCTGGCGCGACATAGACGAGAAGGCTATCAGCCGCTGGGCGGAAAGCGGCGCCGATCTGCCGGGCGTGGACATCGCCATCGAACCGGTGCGCGTGTACCCGAGGGGATCGCTGGCGGCGCACGCCCTGGGTTACGTGGGCAAGGCCGATCCCAAGCAGGACCTGGAGGAACCGTATCACTTCTATCTTCCGGAAATGGAGGGGGCCCGCGGCGTGGAGGCGGTCATGAACCACGTTCTGACCGGGATCCCGGGCGGACGTCTTCTGCGCGTGGACGCCTCGGGTTTCAAGCACGAGCGCGTGGGGGAGAGGCCGCCGGAAGCCGGGCGCGACGTGACCCTGGCGCTGGACACGCGGATCCAGACGCTGGTGGAGCAGAATCTCGCCGGGGTCGAAGGCGCGGCGGTCATACTGGATCCGTCCAACGGCGACGTGCTGGCGCTGGCCAGTTCGCCGACGTTCGACCCCAACGTCTTCAGTCCGGGCGTCGCCAGGGCAACCTGGCGGGGACTGGTGGCCGACAAGAGCCAGCCCCTGGTCAACCGCGCCGTCGCCGAGCTGTATCCGCCGGGCAGCACGTTCAAGATGATCGTCGTGCTGGCGGCGGTCAGCAGCGGCCGCGCGGGCCCGGAAACGGTGTTCGACTGTCCCGGCTACTTCGCGCTGGGCAGCACGCGTTTTCGCTGCTGGCGCCCGGGGGGGCACGGTCAGATCGCGATGGTCGAGGCCCTCGAACAGTCGTGCAACTCCTATTTCTGCCAGCTCGGATTGCGCTGCGGGCACGAGCGGATCGTCGAGATGGCCGGCGCGATGGGCCTGGGCAGGCGCACGGGCATCGAACTGGCGAGCGAGGTTGACGGCATTCTGCCCGGCGACCGGTGGAAGCGGGAACGCTTCCGCGACGCCTGGCGCCCGGGCGACACCTGCAACCTGTCGATCGGGCAGGGCTTCCTGGCGGCAACGCCCCTGCAGATGGCCGTTGGCACGGCGGCAATCGGCAACGGCGGCCGCGTTTACAGGCCGCGGCTGGTGCTGCGGGGGGATTCGCCGGCGGGCGAGACGGTGAACGTACTGAAGTGCAGCGCCGAGGCGCTGCGCACCGCGCGACAGGGCATGTATGAGGTGGTCAACGCGCCGCGCGGGACCGGCAAGCGCGCCAGGGTGGACGGCCTCGCTATGGCCGCCAAGACGGGCACGGCCGAATTCGGACCGCGCGACCGGCGGCGGAAGCATACGTGGATGCTGGCTTTCGCGCCCTTCGAGCATCCCCGCGTGGCGCTGGCCATGGTGGTCGAAGAGGGCGAGTCGGGCGGCCTGACGGTGGCTCCGCGCGTGCGCCGCATCATGGCCGGCATTTTCGGCATAGCCATTGACGAAGCCGCGGACGGGGAGGAGGGCGCATGACGCCGACGATGGACGACCTGCGCAGGCTGAGGCGTCTGAACTGGGTCATGACGGGCGCGGTGCTGCTCCTCGCGGCGATCGGCGTGCTGTTCGTGTACAGCGCCAGCTGCGTGAGCGGCGACCAGCCCGCGCGCCTGCTGTACAAGCGGCAGATCGTATGGGCGGTGGTGGGCGCGGCGTGCTACCTGGGGTGCGCGGCCGCCGACTACCGGAAGCTCAACCGTTTCGCGTGGCTGGCCTACGCGGCCGGGATCGCGCTGCTGGTTCTGGTGCTGCTGATCGGGCGGCGCGTCTATGGCGCCCGGCGCTGGCTGATGGTCTTCGACATCGGGATCCAGCCGTCGGAACTCGCCAAGCTTCTGACGTTGATTGCCCTGGCCGCCTTCCTGAGCCGGCCGCGGACGGGCGCGGATCGGCCCCGCACCTGGGCCGCGGTGGCGGCGGCGACGCTGCTGCCCATGGGACTGATCCTGAAGCAGCCGGACCTGGGAACGGCCATGGTCTTCGTGCCCATGGCCGCGGCGGCCCTGTTTACCGCGGGACTGCCCATGCGCGTGGTGACCGCCGCGCTGGCCGCCGGCGCGCTGGCCGTGGGCCTGCTGCTGGGCGCGCTGGTGCTGCCCGAGCGGATGGGGCTGAGCGCGGAAACGCAGAGGCGGTTTCAGGCCGTGACGGGGCTCAGCGACTACCAGAAGGCGCGCATCACCGCGTTCTTCAACCCGGACCAGGATCCGCTCGGGGTGGGATGGAACCGCAAGCAGTCGGAGATTGCCGTGGGTTCGGGCGGGACGTGGGGCAAGGGGTTCCGCAAGGGCACGCAGAACATCCTGGGCTTTCTGCCGCGCACGGTGGCGCCCACGGACTTCGTGTATTCCGTGATCGCGGAGGAAACCGGGTTTGTCGGCTCGGTCGTGGTGCTGCTGCTGTTCGGAACGATCTTCGTCAGCGGCCTGCGCACGGCGCTGGCGTGCCGGGAGAGAATGGGGCGCATTCTGTGCGTGGGGGTCGTGGCGTTGCTGTTCACGCACGTTTTCGTGAACATCGCCATGACCGTGGGCCTGATGCCGATCACGGGCATTCCGCTGCCGCTGCTGAGCTACGGCGGATCGATCATGCTCATGACGATGTGCGCGCTGGGGCTGGTGCAGAGCGTGCACGTCCGGACCGGGCCGGCGGTCACGCTGCTGAGCGGAGTGGAGCCGGCGTAGGACGGGAACGGAGATGGGGACGAGAAAGGGGCGGCGGGCGGTACCTGCCGCGGGAAAGGAAGAAAGGAAAGAGGGAGTCATGTTCGGGTTTCTTATGCGCAAGAAGGCAAAACGCCAGATTATCATCAACGCTGAAAGCCTGCAGACGCGCGTCGCGGTGCTGGAGAACGGCCGTCTGGAGGAGTTTCAG
Organism: Lentisphaerota bacterium; assembly: GCA_016873635.1. GTDB lineage: Bacteria > Verrucomicrobiota > Kiritimatiellia > UBA8416 > VGWJ01 > VGWJ01. Next base: position 43,424 of record VGWJ01000016.1, read on the forward strand.
GTTGAGGACCCGACGCGGGAGCGCGTCGTCGGCAGCATCTACAAGGGGCGCATCCAGAATCTGGAGAACGATCTGCAGGCGGCTTTCGTGTCCATCGGCCAGCGCAAGAACGCGTTTCTGCACTACTGGGACATGTTGCCGGACACGGCGGCGCGCATCGGTCTCGAGGACGAGGAGGAGAAGGAGAAGGAGAAGGGCAAGCGCCGGGGGCGGCGGGCGCGCTATACCAACGAGGACATCGCGCGCCAGTTTCCGCCGGGGTCGGAAATCGTGGTGCAGGTGACAAAGGGGCCGATCGGCACGAAAGGCCCGCGCGTGACGGCGAGCCTGAGCCTGCCCGGACGGTACCTGGTGCTCATGCCCGGCTACGGCATGAGCGGCGTTTCCCGCAAGATCGAGGATCCCAAGGAAAGGGAGCGCGTGCGCAAGATACTGGCGCGCCTGCCCTTGCCCGACGGCACGGGGATCATCGTCCGCACCGCGGCGTCGGGGGCGCGCAAGAGCAGCTTTGCCCGCGATCTCCGCGGTCTGGTCAACGCCTGGCAGGATCTGCAGGAGGCGATGCGGACGCGGTCCGCGCCGGCCTGCCTGTACCAGGAACCGGACCTGGGGGAGCGGGTCGTGCGCGACTGGCTGACCGAGGACGTCGACCGCGTGGTGGTGGACACGCGCGAGGAGTTCGAAAAGATCCGCGACCTCGCCGGCAAGATCTCGCGCGGCGCGCGCGCCAAGATCCAGTTGTACGAGGGCAGTCTGCCGATCTTTGACCACTACGGCGTGGAGCACCAGCTTGAGGAGGCAATGCGCCGCAAGGTGGGACTGAAGTCCGGCGGCCACATCACGATCGACGAAACCGAAGCGCTGATCGCGATCGACGTCAACACCGGCCGTCACAAGGGCAAGGGCTCGCAGGAAGAAGCGATCCTCGAAGTCAACATGGAAGCCGTGGAAGAAGTGGCCCGGCAGCTGCGGCTGCGCAACATCGGCGGGCTGGTGGTCATCGACCTCATCGACATGAAGCCCAAGAAGCACCAGAACGCGGTGTACCGGGCCATGCGCGAAGCGCTCAGGCGCGACCGGGCGCGGACGAACGTGATACCCATTTCGCCCCTGGGAATCATGGAGATGACGCGCCAGCGCGTGGAGGAGAGCATCCTGGCAACCATGTACATCGACTGCCCGTATTGCCGCGGCCGGGGCGAAGTGAAATCGGCCATGAGCATGAGCGTGGACATCCAGCGCCAGATCTCCGCCGCCATGCGCAAGCACGGCAAGGGCCAGACGCCGCTGGAGCTGGAAATCGCCGTGCATCCGACGGTCCTGGATCGCCTGCGCCGGGAGGACGAAGAGTTTCTGCTCGACATCGAAGAGCGCTTCGGGGGAAGGCTGACGTTCCGGTCGGAGGTGGGGAAGCACATCGAGTTCTTCAGCATCAAAAACAGGCAGACCGGGGAAATGCTTTTCTCGACCGCCGAAAAATAGAGCGTGCGATGCGTGCGGACGGTGTCCAGTGGATCTCGCGGCGCGTACCGCGCGGGGCCGCCTCGCGCCTTTTCAGGGCGCGCGCGCCGCGGCGTGAGCCATGGCCGGCGGCCGGCCTGGCGGCGCTCGCGCTTGCGCTCGCGGCGGCCGTCGTTCGGGCCACGGCCCGCGCGGACGACGTTCCGGCGGCGGGTTCTCCGGCGGAAGCGGGTTCCGGGGCGGAGGCGTCTGCCGCCGCGGGTGAGGGAACCAACGCCGTTCCCGTGACCGTGAAGGCCGATCGCCTGCTGCACGAAGGCAGGACCGGCCGGGCCGAGGCCCACGGCAACGTCGTCGTGACCCGCGACGAGGACTCCCTGGAGGCCGGACACGTGCGTTTCAATACCGTGGAACGCCGGGGCGAGGCCTGGGGCGACGTGCGGGTGCAATGGGGCGATACGCTCTGGCGCGGCGACGCGATGGAATACGACGCGGCAACGGGATGCGGGTCATTCAGCAATCTCTGGTGCCGCTATCCGCCCTTCTGCATCGAAGCGTCCTCGGCGACGCGCGGCACAAACGCCGCCACGGTCTTCCGTCGCGCCCTGATCAGCACCTGCACCAACGACACGGCGCACTGGCACTACCACCTCAGCGCGCGTGACATCACGGTTCGCGACGACGGGACTTTCGCGGCCCGGCGCATCGTGTGGTATTTCGGAAGGGTCCCCGTCTTCTATCTGCCCTACCTGGAAGAGAACGCGGACGGGGACAGCGGTTTCATTTTCCGGCTGGGGCACGATACGAGGCTCGGCGGCTACATGCTGGGGTCCTACGGCTATCCCTTCAGCCCGCGCGTCTCGGGCCGCACCCACGTCGATTACCGCGCGAAGCGCGGCTTCGGCTACGGGCAGGAAACGCTCTGGACCACTTCGGACGACCGCGGCAGCGCGAATCTCACGGGCTACTATGCCAGGGACCGTGCGGCGCGGGCGGACGGCGCCGGCGGCGACGAATACATGGCGCCGACCAACCGTTATCGGCTGCGCCTCGAATACGATCATGACCTTTCGGAGCGGGACTGCGTGCTCGTCAGCGCCGACTTCCTTTCCGATCCCCGCCTGCGCGAGGACTTCTTCGAACACGAATACCGCGCCAGCCGCGATCCGGACAATCACGCTTCCTTTACGCGCCGGGGCGACCGGTACACGGCCGCCATGCTCTGGCGTACGCGGCTGAACGACTTCTACTCCGGCGTCAACCGCCTGCCGGAGATTTCGGTGGACGTCATGCGGCAGCAGATCGGCACGACGTTCTTTGAGTACGAGGGGCGCAGTTCACTGGCCTACCTGGAACGCGTCTGGAAGGCCGCGGAGACGAATCGCGAGGACTACGCGGCGCTGAGGGCCGACACGCTGCACACCGTGTATCTGCCGTCGCGGCTGTTCGGGTTCCTGAGCGTGATTCCCCGCGCGGCATACCGGGGAACCTGGTATTCGGCCCTTCCGGCCTTGACGGAGCCGGGCGCACGCAACGCCGCCGCCGCCGGATCCGGGGCCGCGCCCGCCGGCACGAACTCGTATGCCCGCCCGCTTCCGGGCGACCTGCGCTCGCTGTACGAGATCGGGACCGAAGTCTCGTTCCGGGCCCACCGCACGTGGGAGGGCGCGGGCAGGCCCCTGCGGCACGTGGTCGAGCCGCATGCCAACTACACGTTCGTACCCCGGCCCGATATTGTCCCCGAACGCCTCTACCAGTTCGACAAGATCGACGGCCTGGACAGGGAGCACAAGGTGGAGTTCGGCGTGCGGAACAGGCTGCAGGCGAAGCATCGCAAGCGCATTTCCGAGATCATTAATGCCGACGTTTTCACCACCTACAATATCGAGCCGGAGGAGGACGAAAGACGGTTCGAGGCGGTCGGACTGAACCTGGAGGCGGACCCCGCGGCGTGGGCCGCGATTGAAGCCAAGGCCGAATACGACTTCTACGAGTCGGCCCTTGACGCTCTGAGCACGCGCGTGATTCTATCCTGGGAAGGCTGGATGGAAGCGGACATCGAGCATCGGCTCAAGCCCGGCGAAAGCAGCCTTCTGAAAGCCGATCTGACCGTCATGCCGGATCGGCCCTGGTCGGTTGACGCCTGCACCAGGTACGAGTTCGAGGATGACCGTCTGGAGGAACAGGCAGTGTTTCTCCGGCGGCAGTTTGACTGCATGGTTCTGCGGATCGGCGGCGGCGTGTTGCCCGGACGGGCGCAGGCGGATGGCTCACGGGCCGCGGACGAGTGGCAGGCTTCCATCGAGTTCTGGCTGACCGCTTTTCCGAAGTCGGGGCTGCGGGCCGCGAGCGAAAGCCTGTAGGAGGCGAGGGCAAGCATGGAGTATACGGTAACGGGCGGAGCGGGATTCATCGGGTCGAGCGTCGTGCGGCGACTGGTGAGCCTGGGCGTCAGGCCCCGGGTGGTGGACAACTTCGCCACCGGGCGCCGCGCGAACTTCGCCGACCTCATGGACCGGATCGAGTTCATCGAGGGCGATATCAGCGATCCCGAGGTCTGCCGCCGGGCGGCGCGCGGCGCGCGGTTCGTGCTGCACCTTGCGGCTCTGCCTTCCGTGCCGCGGTCGGTCCGGGACCCCGTGGCCGCGCACCGGGCGAACGTGGAGGGGATGCTGCAGATGCTCGTGGCCGCGCGCGACGCGGGGGCGGCGCGCTTCGTCTTCTCTTCGTCGTCGTCGGTCTACGGCGAGACGCCGGCGCTTCCGAAGCGCGAGGACATGCTGCCCATGCCGCTTTCGCCGTATGCCGTGCAGAAACTGACGGGCGAGCATTACTGCCGCATCTTTCATGCGCTTTACGGGTTGAACACGTACGCGCTGCGCTACTTCAACGTGTTCGGCCCGCGGCAGGATCCGGCTTCGCAGTACGCGGCGGTGGTTCCGCGGTTTATCGAAGCCCTGGGCCGGGACCGGGCGCCGACGATCTACGGCGACGGCGAGCAGACGCGCGATTTTACGTTCGTCGACGACGTGGTCGCGGCCAACCTGGCGTGCTGCGAAGCGGGCGCGGAGAAGGCGGCGGGGAACGTCTACAACGTTGCCTGCGGCCGGCGCACGTCCGTCAACGAGCTTGCGGCGACTCTCAACCGCCTCATGGGCAAGGCAATCGCGCCCGTGCACGAGGCGGCGCGCGCGGGCGACGTGCGGCACTCCGAGGGGGACGGGTCGCGCGCGCGCGAGGCGCTTGGATGGCAGCCGCGCACGGAACTGGCGGACGGCCTGGCGCGGACGGTTCGTTTCTTCAGCGGCGGGGGCTGATGCGAGCCGCGGGCGCCGTTGACGACCGCGCGCGGCGATGCGGGCGCAGGCGAAGGAAGCGGCCCGGAAGGCAGCGACGCCGGCGGCAGGGGGACGTTATGTCGGCAAAGGGTTTCGCGGAGCATGACCCGGCGCTGTACGGCGCCAGCGCGGAGCCGGGGCTGGTGGCGGTGGAGCACGAGGAGCGGCGCGGCAAACCCGACCGCATGGCGCTCTTCTGGCGGCGCGGGACGGAGACGGTGCGTGAGGAGGACGCCTTCACCCCGTTCATCGTCGCCCGCCGGGACGTCCTGGAGGGCTGCCCGGTAACGCATGACGCGCGACCCCTTGGGGGCCGGGGGCCGCTGAACACCCTGGCTCTGTTCGGCTCGTGGAAGGAATGCGCGCGGGCCAAGACGTGGATGGCTTCCGCGACGGGGTTCACGGCCGGCAATCCGGAGGCGCCCTACCTGCACCTGAACGATCCCGTCCAGCAGTACCTCACAAGCACCGGCCGCACGCTTTTCAAGGGGCTTGAATTCAGCGGCCTCAGGCGGATGCAGATTGATATCGAGTGCTTCACCACGCCGGGCTACGAGTTCTGCAACGCGGAGCGCGAAGGCGACGCGGTGATCGCCGTGGCGCTGGGCGACAACACGGGATGGACCGAGGTCCTGTCGGGGCGGGAGATGTCCGAGAAGGAACTGATCGCGCGGACGGTGGCGACGGTGCGCGAGCGCGACCCCGACGTGATCGAGGGCCACAACATCTTCAACTTCGATCTGCCGTATCTGTCGGCTCGGGCGCGGCGGTACAAGGTGCGCCTGGCGCTGGGCCGCGACGGCAGCGCGCCCGCCAGCCGTCCCGGCCGCTTTGCCGTGGCCGAGCGGACGATTGCCTATACCCGCTTCGACGTCTTCGGACGCCACGTGGTGGACACGCTCTTCCTGGTGCACGCGTACGACGTGACGCACCGCTCGCTGGACGGATTCGGACTGAAGGAGGCGGCGCTGCACTTCGGCCTGGCGCCGGCGGACCGCGCCTATATCGAGGGCGCGAGAATCGCGGCGGAGTACCGGCGCGCGCCGGAGAAGGTCATGCGCTACGTGCGCGACGACGTCGCGGAGACCCGTGGCCTGGCCGATCTGCTGTCGCGCAGCGTATTCTACCAGACGCGCATGCTGCCGCTGTCCTACCAGAACGCGTGCGTGCGCGGGAATGCGACAAAGATCGACGCGCTGATGGTGCGGGAGTACCTGCGGCGGGAGCGGGCCCTGCCGCTGCCCGACCGGGCGCGGCCGTTCGCGGGGGGCTACACGGACGTCTTCGCGCGCGGCGTGGTGCCCAACGTGCATCACTGCGATATCCGTTCGCTGTACCCTTCGCTCATGCTCGCCGGGCGCATCGCGCCGCGGGCCGACGAACTGAACGTGTTTCTGGACATGCTCGACACGCTCAGGACTTTCCGCCTGGAAGCCAAGGCGCGGATGCGCTCGGGCCGCGCCGCGGACAAGCGCCGGCACTTCGACGCCCTGCAGTCGGCCTTCAAGGTGCTGATCAATTCATTCTACGGCTACCTCGGATTTGCGCAGGGGCATTTCAGCGACTTCGACGCGGCGGAGGAGGTCACGCGCCGGGGACGCGAGCTGCTGGGGGGCATGCTTGAGTGGCTGAAGAAGAACGGCGCCCGGCCGGTGGAGCTGGATACGGACGGCATCTACTTCGTGCCGCCGCCGCGGTGCCTGCCCGGGCCGGACGGGTCGCCGCCCGATCCCGCCGCCCTCGACGCTTTCCGGCGCGCGTTTGCCGACTGGCTTCCCGAGGGCGTGGAGATGGAGTTCGACGGCGAGTACCGGGCGATGTACAGCTACAAGATGAAGAACTACGCGCTGCTGGATTTCGCCGGCGCGATGGTGATCAAGGGCGCGGCCCTGAAGTCGCGGGGCCTCGAGCCTTTCCAGCGCGATTTCGTGCGGGAGGTTCTGCGCCTGAAGCTTGAGGGCCGGGACGCGGAGCTGGGGGCGCTGAAGACGCGCTTCGAGAAGGCCTTGCGCGAGCGGGAATGGCCGATCGAGGCGCTGGCCCGGACCGAAACCCTGCAGGACGCGCCGGCCACGTATGCGGCCAAGGTGCAGAAGAAGCAGCGGCCGCGCGACGCCGCCTATGAGCTGGCCCTCAAGTCGGGCCGCGAGTACCGGGCGGGCGACCAGGTTTCCTACTACATCACGGGCAGCAAGAAGAGCGTGGCGGTGCACGAGAATTCGCGCATGATGGAGGACTGGGATCCGGAACGGCGCGACGAGAACGTGCCGTACTACCTCGCAAAGCTGGAAGCGCTGTACGCCAAGTTCGGCGGGGAGAGCGCGCAACAGGAGTTGCTATGAAGAAGACGAACGGCGGCTTCACCCTGCTTGAGATACTCGTGGTGGTTCTGATCATCACGATCCTGGCCACGGTCGTGGGCGTGCACGTGGCGCGCGAACCGGGCCGGGCGCGGGCGGCCAAGGCCATTGCGCAGATCCGGATCTTCACCACGGCGCTGAACGTGTACCGCATGGAGCAGGGGCGGTATCCGACCCAGGAACAGGGGTTGGGCGCGCTCGTGAATCGTCCCGTGGCGCCGCCCGTCCCCGCCCGATACCCGGAGGCGGGCTACCTTGAAAGCCGCAGGCTCCCCGCCGACCCCTGGGAGCGTCCCTATCTCTACCTCGTGCCGGGGCAGGACGGCGCGCCCTACGAGATCGTGAGCTACGGCGCCGACGGCGAGCCGGGCGGGGAGGGGGAGGACGCGGACATCTCCAGCGCGCAGTTGTAGGTTGCCGGCAGGCGGCCGGCCGCGCGCAAGCGCGGACGGTTCAAGCCTGCGCCGGCGAAAGGATGATCTGCCGCAGCGCGTCATGGATCAGGCCGTTCGTGGCCATGAACATGACGCGATGCGGGGCGGGGCCCTGGCTGGCCAGCAACTCGGTCTTGCCCCCCGCCCGTTCGACGATCAATCCGCCGGCCGCCACGTCCCACAGGAAAACGCCCGATTCGAAGTAGCCTTCGACCCTTCCGCACGCCACGTGGCATATGTCAAGGGCGGCACTGCCGGTCAGGCGGGGGCGCT